>JAYTVU010000050.1:0-46953 GCA_043743855.1 bacterium | reverse complement strand
TGGAGCCGCTGTCCGGATTTGAACCGGAGACCTACGCTTTACGAAAGCGCCGCTCTACCAGCTGAGCTACAGCGGCACTCAGTTGATCGTTGATTATTATAGCATTCATGGGATACAAAATAAACGTCACTACTCTGTTGCGTCACAAGATAAAAACTGATAAAATACCTAAGTTCACCCATCATACGGGCTCGTAGTGAAGGGGTTATCACGCCTCCCTGTCACGGAGGAGATCACCGGTTCAAATCCGGCCGAGCCCGCCAAAATTAATAAATCAACCTTGTGGTGATTCTTTAATATCAATAAACAACTATTGCTTGTTGGTACGCATCTAAACGAATGTTTGCCGCCAACGCATCTGCCGACCAGTAGCTAGTCCCGCTTAGAGGGTCACTTACCCAGAACCCGATTGGGTTACTGGACTCACCTACCACTCCAATCACAGTACGGGCATGACCAGAAGGGTTCATCGACTCAATCCTACCAGAAGGAGTTTTCCAAGTGATAAATGCAGTTGGCTTAGTAGATGTTGCACCAAATATTACAACAGGATCACCATTGTATAGTTGCTGCGAAACCCAATTTATCCCAATTCCAGTGACTGCTGATGCACTTAATCCATAACTTTCGGCAGCCTTCGCAACAGGTTGAGCGTCTGGTCCTGCAGCCGTTCCCGCCCTAATTGAACCGTTTACATCACCAACAAACATAACCTGAGGGTCATCCCAGGTATAAGGATCTGTAGTCTTGTTTTCAGGGCTAGGATTATAACCCATCTTGTATATAATGCTCATATCGTCAGTAGATACGCCATGGAAAGCTAGAATCATACGTAATGATGCCGCTGCACAACTAGCAACGAATTGTTGATGGAAATACGGGACATCAAGACGCACTGACCTTACTTCAGTATTAAATGTATTACTAAAAGACTGCGCACTAGGCAAACCAAAACCTGCATTTTGTACGCCTATTGCAACTCTGGCAGTGATAGTTTGTTGATAGCCAAGATTAATAACTGTTGCCGTGAAGGTATTGCCTCGCCACGATGTACCAGTGACTTGTCCAGCAGAAACCGAAAACAGTCTTTCAACCGAACTATGATCAACCGGCTGGTCAAAAGAAAAGCCTACCTGCTGGCTACCTTGTGGCATATCGTTCCCATGTGGCGATGAACCAATTACCGTTACAGCACCAGTTGTAGTAAAATTACCCAGTATGCCTTTAGTCAGAATACCACCATTTTTACTGCGTAGTCCTTTACTGATAGTGTAAGTGTACGTTTGGCCAGGCGTGACTTTTTGTGGAGTAAAAGTATAGACGGTGTCACTCTGCCAACTACCCTTCCCTTCTATATTAAATGAAATATTTTTGCTTCCTGTTGGCTCTATTGGCTCGTTAAATGTAATAATTGCCTTATCGCCGTCATTAAAATGATCCTTCTTGCTAAATGCCTGCACTGCTGGCTCGGCAGTAATCTGTATAGTTTTTGTCATCAAGACGACATCATTTTGAGAGTCGTAAACCCGCAGAATAACTGATTGACCTTGAGGCAGTGGTGTCGCAGAATGCCATATAAATTGTTTATCACCCACAATACTTTTAGTCATCACGATTGCCGGTGTTGTTTGCAACTCTAGTTTGCGACTTTTTTCGTTGGTAGTTGTTAAACTAACCGAGAAATCATAGTCAGCCGCAACAGTGTAACCATCTTTTATATTGTTAATACCTGTATTAGCAAGCCCGGGCGCAACTTTTGTTTTGAAAACAATTTTTTCCATTTTTGCACTACCTAATAACAGTTGTTCAGTGTCTATGGGGGTTATAGTGTATGTTGTGCCCGTTTTGAAAGTATTTTTGGGAGTAAAAATTAATTGATCATGGTGTATAAGTTGACCACTTTTAAACGTCCAAACCCCTTCAATCTTCGGAGATATTTGTATGTGTTGTGTATCGATTTTGCGTAATGCTCCACTGAAATCAATGATAAATGGCTTATTAACCGACTGGTTTGCTGCTGTGAAAATTGGTTTTACCACCAAACAGGTTTCAAGAGCAAAACATGTTAAAACTGCGATAAGAATAACGCTCAGAAAACTGACAATAATACCCTTCAGCCTAATATTGCTAAGCGTCACGTCTGGTATAAGCTTTGGTATCGTAAAAGTTAATTTAAGATGAGTCTTCACAAGAGGCGACGGTTGATAATGTGAAAAATATAGATTTAATAATTCTTCGCTGCTCATGTTTGTTTTTTAGAAAATACCCTTGGGGAATTCTCGTATTTAGTTGTTCACTAATAACATTAGCATAAACAGATAATAAACATCAATAAATACGCTTTTAAGCTGTCGTTTTTGCAGAAAAGTAACTTACACCTAACATCGCTACTATAAAAACTTCTTCGCTGTATCAACGCCATAATATCGCTCTAAAAATAACTTTTTAAGTTCAAAGAAACTTCCCTCTATTATACTACCCCTAATATCATCAACTGTTCGTACAACAAATCGCTCGTTATGGATACTCGCCAAAGTCAAACCCAGCGTTTCATTTGCTATCATCAAATGATGAATATAGGCCCGAGTGTAGTTTTTGCAAGTATAGCAATCACATTCTTTATCAATTGGTGTAAAGTCGTTTTTGAATTCACTATTTTTGATATTTAGCCTGCCATCATATGTAAATAGTGCGCCATTCCTAGCCTGTCTAGTTGGCGCAACACAATCAAAAGTATCAATTCCATATTGAACACCTAAGAATAAATCAGCTGGGTTCGCACCCATACCAAGCAAATGGCGTGGCTTGTTTTCTGGCAAAATTTCGTTAACCCATTTGACAGTCGTTGGTATTTCCTCTGGTTCAAATACCCCACCAATACCAAAGCCATCAAAGTCACGTTGACTTAAATACAACGCACTATCTTTACGAAAATTCTCTTCCCTAGCGCCCTGGACAACAGCGTAAAGAGCTTGTAAATTATTACTCTGCAACAAGTGACTATTATTTAGTTCATTGTGTCTTACTAAACAACGATCCGCCCAGGAGTGAGTCCTATTCATCGCTTGTTTAATAACATCTAGACCTGCCAGAGGTGAAGTTAGTTCGTCAAAGCACATGTGAATGTCGGCCGCAATTTTATGCTGAATCTCCATCGATAACTCAGGTGTTATAAATAACTTACTACCATCTAGGTGCGATCTAAAGTATACGCCGTTATCAGTTATTTTGGTTAATTGAGATCTAGAGTGGACGGCCTGTTTGATATCACCTTTCTTACTGTGGCTGGTCGCATCAATACCCTTTTTATAAGCCATTCCTAGTGAAAAAACCTGAAAACCCCCGCTATCAGAAAAAATTGGGCCTTCAAAATTCATGAATTTATGAACACCGCCGGCTGTTGTAATTATATCATCACCAGGTCTGAGCATTAGATGATAAGAATTAACCAAAACAGATTGGCCACCAAGTTCAACTACCTGTTCTGGAGTCAGAGTTTTGACAGTTGCCTGAGTACCGCCAACAATAAATGCTGGAGTATTAATAAATCCGTGTGGTGTCTGTATAGTACCAGCACGCGCCATTGTGCCGTCAAGTTTGGCTGTTATCAAGAAAGTTAGTGCTTTTTTCATAATATATTCCGTATACTACAATACTAGCATCGAATCACCATAACTTAAGAAGTGGTATTTTTTTGAAACTGCGTGTTTATAGGCTGGAAGCAACTTATCCCAACCAGCAAACGCGGCGGTCAACATTAGTACCGTACTTTTTGGTGCATGAAAATTAGTTAGCAAACCATCAATAGTTTTAAAACTATAACCTGGATATATGAATATGTCAGCCTCACCAGATATGTCTGACTGTACCTGTGTAAAAGAATCATGCGAATATTCTAAAGCCCTAGCCACTGTAGTACCAAGCGCTATTATTCGACTTCCTGCAGTCTTGGATAATTTTATAGCCCGAACTGTCGCTTTTGGTATTTCGAAATATTCCTGGTGCATATGATGATCTTCGACATTGTCAGTTCTAATAGGCAAAAATGTGCCTAAGCCCACGTGTAATGTCATATAGGCTATTACTACACCCTTATCCCTCAAACTTTCTAGCGTACCATCTGTCATATTCAAACTTGCCGTTGGAGCTGCAACTGAACCGTCTTCGTTAGCCCATACTGTTTGATAACGTTCTATATCAAGTGAAGTTGCTTCACGATGCATATATGGTGGCAATGGAACTTCACCAAACTTTTCGGCAAGTTCCAGCAAGTCCTGATTACTCCGTACCATAGCAATACCATCGCCAATAATTTCCTCTACCACTAGTTTTGCGCTTCCAAGCCTAAGTTTATCGCCGACATTCAACTTTCTTCGATATAAGACTTTATGACAATACCAATCATTATCGAAACTATGTTTCTCTAGGATAACAAGTTCCCGTATGGCACCATTTTCATTTTCGACCTTCAGCCTGGCTTTAATGACTTTTGTATCATTTAGGACTAATACGTCGCCTTTTTTCAAAAACTCTGAAAGCTCTGAATATCTTTTATCAGTAATCGTACCAGATTTTTTGTTGAGTACTAATAAGCGTGACGTACCACGTACATTTGGTGGTACGTCTGCTATAAGAGACTCTGGTAATTCGTAAGTGTAATCAGACAATTTCATGTGCGAATGGTTCTATGCGCCAGCTTGTTTTGGGATTGATATAAATTCAGTAACTTTATGATGTTTTTCAATATCTGCCAGAGCTTTTGTAAATGCTGTAAGCGGAACTTTTATAGACTCATATTTTACTTGAGAGTCATTAATATCAAGTAGCCTAACAACATAATAACCATCGCCAGTAGTAGATTTAATTACAGAGGAAACGTCTTGTTTTTTCAACTTCGCAGCTTCAACCGACAACCCACCGTCTTGATTAAATTTAGGGACCCAACCTGAAGTACTATATTCAGTCTTTACACCAGATTGTTTGGTAATATTATCTGACAAAGTCTTGAAGTCTGTTAATGGTGCACTTTTAAGCGCACTGCCGACACTATTTATAATATTTAGGGCATCTTTATCCAATGCGTATGCGACCTTTTGACGTAACAACTTGCCCTCGGTAACATGACGATATTCTGCAGGGCTCCAACCATAATAATCTAGGATCACGGCATCATAAGTCTGCTCGGATATCTCGCCATCACTAGTTTGTCGTTGCTCTTTTAGAAAACCTTCTAGCTCGACAGTCGAAACGGTCAAGTTTAATCGCTTTGATAGTTTTACTGCGTAGGCATCAGCAATGGCATCCTGCATAGATTTTTGTTTTATATACTCTATCTGACGCTTACCACTATCTGTTTTTAAACTGACTTGTTCTTTTTGATCTATATAATGAACCGAGCTAAGATACTTCATCAAATAATCGCTATATAAAACTGGTTGACCATCAACCACCGCAACCGGCACTGGGATAATCTTGGTAACTCGATAGATAAATTCACTTGTATTCTGAGCTGGATATAATTGCCACCATCCAATTACAATAGCGATTATTACCGCAGACAAGCTAATAAGAATCGCGTTTATGACGAGTTTATGACGAGCATATTGAATTGGATACTTAAACTTTCTACCACCAGCAAGTATATGCTCACGGTGCTGGTCGATTGTTTCGCTTGTTATCCTAGATGGTGGGGGTAAATTATTACGTTTACGTAACCTATTTATTAACTTCTTCATATACTCCTTGAGTGTCAGTAGTATTATTAACTGCATCCTGCAGTTTATTATAAATTTCAACGGGATGTTCAACATTATGAATCACTAAATCACCCACAAAAGTTTGGATGACTATGGTGCCGAACTTGAAAAGCTCACCGCTAAAGCCTGGTATATTATAGCTTATATTCTGGACCTTGGATAGGCGCAGGTCGATTACCTCCCGACCGAAAAGACCACGTTGTGTCACTTGTCGTATCCTTTGATCGGTAACAATATAGATAGTAAAATACCACAAGATAAAATGATAAAAAAATAGCAACAATCCGATAGTAAAGCCAGCGACTGGCAATAAGAATAACTCTAAATTGTAACTCCATATAAGTGGTGGAATTGCAGTTATTATAAGTGGAATCACTAACATATAATAGCCTCTTCGCATTGCAATTACGTGACGACGGAACACGAAAAGTAACTTCTCGCCTTCTCGTTGACCGTCAAAGTATTTTTTTGTTGAAGACATTTTTTCCGTCATGAGATTATTATACTACGGCCCGGTCAGTTCTAGTGGTTACGTAGTCAAATAATCTGGTACCCCGGGCAGGAGTTGAACCTACAACCTTATCCTTAGGACGGATCTGCTCTATCCAGTTGAGCTACCGAGGCATACCCATATATTATACGGCAGTTGTAACCTTTTACTACTTTTTCTTTGCTACGATTCGGCCACGAACAATTGAACCTTGAGCTGTCTCATACGTGTCGTAAATTTCGTCTTTTCCGAACCATAATTCGATTTCTTTAGCGGCCTCATCGGCATTACCTGATGCATGTATGATATTTGGCAAAGTTGCCCCTATAGGGTTTGTAAAACCACGCGTGACGTGCGTGTAATCACCCCTAATAGTTCCTGGTGCCGAATCTTTAGGATCAGTCGTCCCAACCAGTTTTCGGACATAAGATACAGCCTCAATACCTTCAAGAACAAAGGCAATAACAGGAGCTTCAGTCATCTGTGATAGAGTAACCTCGTAAATAGCCTCACCCCACCGACTTATCATTGTCCCAATACCTTCATAGTGTTTACGAAAGTGCTCCTCATCAGGAGCGACCATCTTCATCGCAACTATTTTGAGTCCAGCTCTTTCAAACCTTGAGATTACTTCACCAACTAACCCACGCATAATTGCATCTGGTTTTAAAACAATCAATGTTCTTTCAATTTCTGATTCCGACATTATTTGGCTCCTAAATACTTAGATTACTTTACATATTAATATAACAAAAATACCACATATGAGCTATGCTAATAATATGTATGTGTCCGAATTACTACTAGACTTTATTGAACACCTGGAAGTTGAAGGCGGTCGTTCGGCCAAAACGGCTGAAAACTATGCTTTATATTTAGAACGATTTGTTGAGTTTACAAATGATATAACTGTTGATAAAATAACATCGGAAATTATACGTAAGTATAGGCTATGGTTAAACCGTTATAAAAATAGCAACGATGACGTTTTGTCAACGATTACACAAAGCTACCATTTAATCGCCCTAAGGGGGTTTCTAAATTATTTATCAAAACGTGATATAAATAGCCTATCGCCAGAAAAAATCGAATTACCAAAAGTATCGCGCAGACAGGTTACTTTTTTACATTACGATGAGGTTGAACAAATATTTGATTCAATTGATATGAGTACAAATATTGGTCTTCGCGATAGAGCAATTATCGAACTTTTGTTTTCAAGCGGACTACGTGTCTCGGAATTAGTTAGCCTTAACAGAGATAATGTGAACACAAAAAGACGTGAATTTATGATTCGAGGAAAAGGTAATAAGGATAGACCGGTATTTATAAGTGAAGGTGCAAGCCAATATGTGCAAAATTATCTAAAAACTAGAACTGACTTGTTGCAGCCTTTATTTATTAGCTACAGTCGGAACATTGAGCCGTCAACTGACGGTAATTACCGTCGACTTGGTGTTAGAAGCATAGAGCGGATAATAAATAAATACACTCGCCTTGCTGGTATCACAAAGCAGGTAAGTCCACACACAATGCGTCATAGCTTTGCAACTGACCTACTGATGAATGGTGCTGATATTCGTAGCGTCCAAGCAATGTTGGGTCATAGTAGTATCAGCACGACTCAGGTTTACACTCATGTTACAGACCAGCATTTAAAAGAGGTACATGATAAATTTCATAGCGACAAAGTCGATTAATAAACTATGGAGTACACGATGGGACACCACCAATATATTGGGTGTCGGTAACCATAAAGTTCTTACAAAAGTTACCTGTAGTTACTATCTCGCCATCAGGATAAGAGAAATCTCCGTACATTTTTACTCTGGTTTGTACTCTTCTGAATAGGTTATCTGCCCTTCCAGTCGAATCGATTAATGGCTCTACAGCATTAAACTGTACTAGATCTTTCACAGGATCGGCTCCACCGTTCTTATAAAGTGTAATTCGGTACATAGCGAGATTATAAAGTGTGGTTAACCGCAAATATGCCTCGCGTTTTATACCGGCGGTTGCAGGTTTAGGAAGTGGCATTGATATTTTAGCCGTACAAGAATACGTCGCAGTAGCAAGGTTGGAAAGGCAATTAACTTGGTGAGGTGATCCCGTGGCAGTTTGACGAACATCATCGGTGAAATTATAAGTTCCTACGGTTGTCGAGTTTGTGGGATAAAGAAATAATGTATTAGAGTTACTACCAGCTGCCAAACTGCCACTGTCAAAATCGGATAGCGTAAAGCCGCTGTCACCAAACTGAATTAACTGCGCCCTCATTACAGGCGGACGATTCACACTCCAATCCCCGAGTAATGGAACGCCCAGAGATGGATTAGACAAACTAACTACGCTTGTCTGATTAGAATTTGGGTCGTTGAAATCACTGGCCGAAAACCACTCGATTTGAACCGTATCAAATTGGTCAACTCCTTTGAGTGGAATAATGTTTGATTTGTTTGCATTAGTAAATTTTTCCTTAACATCATCAGTATTAGTGGTCACCGTCACGCATGTATAGGATTGGTTCAAAGTCTTATTACCTACTGTACGATCACTACCAGATTTAGATATATCGTTCAAGGTGTCCGTAGCAGCGTTGCAAACAGATGGCCATTTTGATATGTCGACTGCCCCACCCAAGCTTTGGTATCTAAGTAGTGCCCTCTTGGCGTCTTCAACTCCAGCCTGGGCTGAATCGTAGGCACTTTGCGATAAGTCGTTTGTACTGGCTTGTTGCTGTCCCTGAAGCATTATTCGGACGTAGCTAACAGTAACAACTAAAATTAGTAGGGTCGCAAATATTACTACAAATAATGCAACTTCACCACGCTGTTTTTTGATGTTTATCATAACCATAACCTTATATTAACCCTTTCCTGCCCGTGCGACTATATCAAATCGATTTAGCGCACAATATAATGTATCTGCTTGGATATCACCGGCTAATCTACAAATAGGGATCCCGTTGGCGTCATATTGAAGTGCGGTAGTTTCGTTTGTGCCTAAAATGAATTCAATAGTATACAATGCTTGATTCGTAGCCAAATCAGTCGCTGACGAGTTAGTTCTGATTATGAAGTTGTGGATTGCAAGATCAAACTGGCCAGATCCCAGCAATTCAACTGCATCAAATTTATTTATGTCGGGATAAACACCTGATAAAATGTTTTTGGTACAAACAGACAGAGATGAGTCGTGGATTTTTGCAAAATAGATAACGCTGTTATCTGACGCATACTTAATATAATTCAAACCTGGTGTTTTAATGTATTTTCCATAATTCCATACATAACTATACTGCCCAGTACATAGACGACCACTCTGAACATTTTTAACATACAGAGGGCCGTTTGGTGTAACATTAAAATAAGAGCTATTGGCAATACTACGCTGTAATTCGCTGGCAATTGATCCGCCAGCCTGATTGACATTCTTGAAGGTGATACCACGGGTGTAAATATTGCCCATTTGTATAACGGTCATAGCAATAGCGAGTAAAAGCGCTGAAACAAACCCCATTGCCAGCATTAGTTCTACGAGAGTAAAGCCTTTATTTCTATCCACGTGGTTCATACAACCTCACAATTGTGCCTAAAGTTACCGGAACAGACTGTCCGGGGCTATCCCAACAAGCACGAATATTAAAATCAATATAACCAGCATTATCTTGATTATTACCAGATGGGGCAACTTTTATAGCTTGAATCCAAATACCTTCAGCCGACAAATAATCGTCGTTATTATCATAATTAACTTGTGAGAATATTTTTGAAGGGCCGGGAGCACCTGAACCGGTCGGTTTAATATACGTAGCTTTTCGGGCATTAACAATAAAACTTCCATTTGGAATCATAGGGCATTTATTTGCTGATATACCAAAATCCTGAATAATTGTATCTGTTTTTATTTCAACACTCATATCGCTCCACTCTTTTGCGGCACCAGTGTAATTTGTGCCCGAATTATAAGCAGATATATACGATGTGTTCATAAAACGTAACGCTTCAGCCTGGGCATCAATCTCGTTACGTACCAATGTAATCTCGAGAGCTCGCTGGGCAGTGGCGGTTCCTTGATTCATAACCGACAATGACCCGACAGCAACTAGGCTAAAAACAGCCATCGCGAACAATACTTCAATCAAGGTATCACCACGATTTTTTGTTCGACTATTTAGTGGCATATACTATTCCCTGACTGATTTTGCTCACCTAAAGTCTCGATACCACTAGCATTTGTGGAATTTGCATTAATCTGAACTGCCATCTTGCTGCCTGTGAATAATCCACTCTGTTGAACGCATAATTCAGCCGGTACCATTAGAGCCGACGGAACAGCAGCTAAAAGGTCACTAGTTAATTTATCATCTGCAACAACTGAAGTATTATTAATAAAGGTTCGTATAACGCCACTCGATGGTGAACGAAGTATCAACATTGAAAGTGAAGAGTTTGTAGTACCATTGGTATTTTTGAGTAATGAACCCCATTCAACCGTATAGTTCTTGTCTGCAGTCGGCAAAACCGACAATGTGTATTGCTTTAGAACTTCGACATCATCAGTTTTCATCTCGGCATTGATATCGATAGGTTGTCCAATTACATCCCTTACAATCAAGGTTGAACCGTCATCTTTTGTGGTAATATACCTACCTAAGACTACACATTGAGACTGTCCACGTGGGATGTTATTTTCACTACCGCATGTGTTAACGGAAGTATTATTAATAACATTGGCTACCTCTGAATATTGTTGCTGCAATAATGACTGTAACGAAGTCACACTGTCACGATAACGTTGAGTATTAATTGCGCTGCCTGTTCCGACCAGCACAACCATAACTAATAAACCTGAAATACCTAAAAAAAGCATCGTTTCAATAATAGTAAAACCAGCAATTTTTAAAGGCTTCATTTGCTCATAATTATAACATAAGCAAGTTAGGTGTTATAGCCTATGTAAGACTAGAGAAATAGAGGCTGATGATGTAATTACCAGCAAGGCCTGCAAAAACAAAACCGGCAATTAATAAAGGTCCAAAAGGGACATGAGAACCACGCTTTAGCTTACCTATTGCCATGGCTGGCAAAACTATCAGGCAACCAATAAGGTTGGCTGCAAATAACGCGATAAAAGCCAATCTCCAGTCTGCCAGTAATAGGGCGAGCCCAAGACCAAGTTTTATGTCGCCAAAGCCTATCCACATTCCGCGGGATATTAAATATATTACATAATAGATACCACTGAGAATAAAAATAGCTCCCAGAAGGCTCAATAGCGCCGATATTTTGTCAGGCACCAATAAAACAACAACTAATGCATTCATTGCACCAATACTGATTATAGCGAAGTTGATTTTGTCCGGTAACAGTGACCATTTTTTATCATAGGCGAATAAAACCGCCAATCCCACCCCCGATATGAGCCACAGCACTAAACGCGTAATTTCAAGATAATTATCAAGATGATAAGGCCAAAAAGCATATGACAATACAAAAAAGGTCGCCACTGCTATTTCAATCAATGGCTCAAAGTATCCAATTGGTTTATGGCATTTTCGACATCTACCGCCAAGCAATAACCAGCTGAGCAATGGAATTAAATCATACCAACGCAGTAAATAAGAACAGTTTAAACACTGCGATCGATCACTAACTATCGACTTTTTTGTTAACTTTTTTAAATGTTCATATTCAGCCTTATCTACATGCTCACCGTCCGACTTATCAGTTTCAAGCTGTCTGGCACGTAATCGCCAAACTGATGCACCTGCAAAACTGCCAAAAACCAGACCAAGCAAAGCGAGTGCGAGATATACAACAAAAATATTCATTAGCACTATCATACCGTAATACGGGTAAAAATGGAAAAACTCGGTTATCAGCCGAGTTTTTCCATTAGAATTTGATTTCTCGGTTTAATTATTTAGACAGGTTATGCCACCACCTTCAAGATACATACGAAGAGCAATCATTCGATTACCGGCAGAAACTGTATCCCCGCCATTATTACCACAAACAGCACTAGTTGTGTAATAAATTACGTTCTGATTAGTAGCCGAGCTAAATGAACCAGATAATGCGTCCGTGGTACCAGAACCGCTAGCAGTAAATTTATATGTTGTTGCGTTAGGATCAGCCTGAGTATTTGCGCCAGATGGGTCAATAAATGGGTCCGTACCATCGTGAGTTAAGTATGACGCTATAAAGGCATCATTCAAAGTAGGCAGATTACCCCGATTATTTTGAGCATAACTTGCTATGGCTTCCTTGGCTTTGACTAATGATGTTTTGCGAGCTGAGTCATGTGTCGTTCTAAGGACAGCAGGGTAAGCAATAAATACCATCATAAATATAAGTCCAGCAATCGCCAACACTAATACAACCTCGATAATTGTAAAACCTTTTTGCTTTTTTGCGATGTTCATAATACTTTTCCACCTTTCTTATGAACTATTAATGGTCGCGTTAAACGCTTACGTTTATATTACATCACCAATAGACAGATGTCTAGACATTGATACCGTTGACTAAACTATATATTGGTAACAGAATTGCTGCGACCATACTGCCAGCCACAATCGCTAGGACAACCATCAAAACCGGTTCTATAGAGGTCGATATTGTCCTAACTTGCTCGTCAAGCTCGTCCTCGTACACCTGTGCTGCCTTACCCATCATTTCATCAATACGACCTGACTGTTCACCAATTTTAATCATTTGAGGTACTAGTGGTAATATATATTCTTCCTGTAGAAGCGACACTGACAAAGCCTTACCACCTTTCACCTTTTCAGTCGCTCGCATAATACTTTTTTCGATAATTGTATTATTAACTGCTTTGGAGGTTAGTTTTAGCATATCTAGCATACTGACACCGGTACTGAGTAAGGTTTGACCCGTGCGTAAAAAGCGTGCCATGTATAACTTTCTGAACATAATACCAAAAATTGGGACATTTAATTTGAATAAATCTTTCGTTTTGATGCCAGCATCTGTCCTCAGGTATTGAACCAAGAAATAGATACTGATACCCAAGATAATAAGGGCTAACCACCAAAAATTAGTTAGAAATGAAGCTGTGTTTACTATTATTTGAGTAATAAACGGTAACGTTTGTTTCAAGTCATGGTACAGTTTTTCAACTTGGGGTACAACTGTAAATAGCATAAATGCCATAACGCCAAATATAACTACAAGAACTATGATTGGATACGTTAACGCGCCCTTTATCTTGCTCATTATTGCTGCATCTTTTTCCTGCTGATCTGCAATACGCATTAATGAATCGTCAAGCGTGCCCGATAACTCGCCGGCACCAACTAAGGCTAAAAATACTGCGTTAAATACGGTTGGGTGTTTAGTAAAAGATTCGGATAACGATTTACCACCTTCGACAGAGACAGTTACATCCTGGATAATTGATTGAAGTTTTTTATTCTGAGTTTGTTCTAGAACTGTGTTTAAACTTTGCGAAAGTGGCAATCCTGCACCAATCAATGTTGCAAGCTGGCGAGTAAAAACGACTTTATCCTTGGTAGTTATTCGGCCAGTAAAACGCGAAATAAAGTCATCGTCATCGCGCGCTTCCTTGATATTAAGTGGCGTAAAACCCTGATTAATTAAGAGCTTTGCAGCTGAAGTTTCAGAGTCGGCTTGGACTGTCGATTTAGTAATCTTGTTTGTAGCCTGATCCCTGGCTTCGTAATTATACTTTTTCATTAACCTCTCATCAACCTTTCAAACTCGACTAAATCGACTGCAACTTCATAGGCATTGTCATAAGTAACCGTACCGGATTGAACTAGATTTACTAATGTACGATCCATGGTTTGCATTCCTTGATCGGCACCGGTTTGTATGACTGCGTCCAATTGGTGAGCCTTGCCTTCGCGAATAATATTACGAACAGCTGGATTTGTAACCAAAACTTCAGCCGCCACGACTCGCCCACCACCAATTGATGGAACCAACCGCTGCGAACAAATTGCCATCAGTATATTCGACAACTGCGCCCTAATTTGTGGTTGTTGGTGTGGAGGAAAGACGTCAATCATACGATCAATTGATTGTGATGCGCTATTGGTGTGTAGCGTAGCAAACACCAGGTGACCAGTCTCGGCGATAGTAATCGCTGCACTAATCGTCTCTAGGTCACGCATTTCACCGATAAGGACTACGTCTGGGTCTTGGCGAAGGCTAGACCTAAGTGCCGCACTGAAACTATACGTATCATAGTGAACTTCACGTTGTACAACGGCCGACATTTTAGATTTATGAGTAAATTCAATTGGATCTTCAATGGTAATAATATGATGCGATTTTTCGGTGTTAATCTTATCGACAAGGGCTGCAAGGGTCGTAGATTTACCACTACCAGTCGGACCGGTAATCAGCACCAAACCACGTGGGTAATCAGCAAAGCCCATAACTACATTTGGCAAACCAAGTTCGGTAACAGTTTTAATTTCATTTGGGATCAAACGCAAAGCTGCGGCCAGATTACCGCGCTCATGAAAAGCGTTGACACGAAAACGCCCTAATGTACCGAACGCAAAACTAAAATCGAATTCCTTATCTTTCAATAATATCTGACGCTGATCTTGATCAAGAATTGCAAAAACTAACGTTTCAACAGTTTGCTCATCAAGCGGGTTATAGCCAATTATTGGTGACAATGACCCATCAATACGAAGCATAGGTGGCAAACCAACTTGAAGATGTAAATCGGAAGCTTTTTTCTTAACTACTTCCTCTAATAATATTTCGATTTTTAATTCTTGGTTATTCATTATACTCACCCTTCTTCTATACTGTGTCTGATGTTACGCGATTGACTTCCTCGATTGTTGTTATCCCCTGCAAGACCTTTAGGTAGCCGTCTTGCCGCATTGTAACCATACCTTGCTCTTGAGCCTTACGCTGAATCTCCGCGCTAGTGGCGTGAGCGACAATCAAGGATTGAATCTCTTCACTAACATCCATAACCTCGTAGAGACCCGCTCTGCCGCTATAGCCCTTGGAGGCCGGAGCCTGAGGAGAATCAATGCCCTTGTATAGAGTATAAGCGCTTTGGCCCGCTAGGGGCAAGTCTTTATAGCCTAAATCTGCAGAAACTCTGGCAACATCTTCTTTTGTCTTTGGTAGTAAGTGACCAATTGTTACTAAAATATTCTGAGTTTCAATTGGATTTGACTGATAGGCTTCACGTTTCTCGGCGATACGCCTGACTAAACGTTGACCAATAATAGTGTTTACGGTGCTAGCAATCAAAAATGGCTCAATACCCATATCCAAAAGACGCGGCAAAACTCCGGCCGCACTATTAGTATGAAGCGTGCTAAACACCAGATGGCCAGTTAGGGCAGCTTGAACGGCTAAGTTGGCCGTTTCACTGTCGCGAATTTCTCCTACCATTACAACATCAGGATCTTGACGCAGGATGGAACGTAAACCACTGGCAAAAGTTAGTCCAACATCAGTATTAACTTGAATCTGATTTACCCCACTCATTTTATATTCAACTGGGTCCTCAAGTGTAACAATATTGACCGAATCATTTTTGATTTCCTTTATCAAAGCATATAAACTAGTCGTTTTACCACTTCCAGTTGGTCCCGAAGTCAGCACCATACCATTAGGTTGACGAATACCTTTTCGAATTGCACGCAAGGCCCTCCCTGCGTAACCCATTTCTTCAATATCAAATGTATTACCTGATTTATCAAGCAAACGAATCACAACTTGCTCGCCCCATATAACTGGGCTTACAGCAATACGTAAATCAACTTCTTTACCTGCAATTTTGACTGTAAATTGACCGTCTTGGGGCATTCGGTGCTCATCAATTTTAAGATTGGATAAAATTTTTATACGGCTGACTAGGGCTGGCTCGATACTTTTGGGCAACTGCATTATTTCACGTAACATACCATCGACACGGCAACGAATTTTAAGCGCTGTTTCTAAAGGTTCGATATGAACATCACTAGCTCGTGACTTCAAAGCATATTCCAATATGGTACTGAGAGCCTTACTAATCGGAGAGTCCTGGACAATTGTTTTAACCTCTCTGTTTGAGTCCTGACTAGCTTCGACTTGGCTGGCTTCAGCCGCCTCACCTACGCTCGTAAGATCAGTTTTATATTGATCAATTACGTGTCGCACACCAGATTCTGATGCCATGAAAACCTTAAGTGGACGTTCAATACGACTTGCCAGGTAATCTACAGCCTGAACATTATTAGCGTCAATCATTGCAACAGCTAGACGATTTTGGACTTCGGCAAGTGGAACCGCCATAAAGCGCTCAGCAATATCTTCAGGCAAAAGCCCCAGAATAGTTTGGTCAATTACGCTATTTGTTAAATTTACATATGGGACACCAGACACTTGAGCGATGGCGTGAGTTAATAACTCGTCGTCAACTATCCCCTTCTCTGTTAATAAACCAATCAAAGGCTTGTTAGTCTTTGCCGAGGTATCTTTGATATCCTGCAACACACCACTACTAACCAAACCTTCAGACACCAGTAGACTGACAAGTTTTGATTGTATATCGGCAGTTAGCAGTGGCACGAACTAACCTCCTATTGAGTCCCGGGGGTTTTTGTGCTCGACCCTGATCCGGTTCCGTTAATTTGGACCTGGACAGCTGGATTAATAGCATCTTTGTTAAAAATGTCTTTACTTGGCTCGATAATGGATGAATCAATCTTGTCGATAGTTTTAACTTTGGCCGTTCCAGAATATACATCTCCAAAAATGCCCTTAGCGACAAAAAACGCAACCATTACACTGACTGATGCGATTAAGATTATCATGGCTATGTCTGCTTTTTTCATTGCTTTACCGTTTTATCCTTTAATTCAACTACTCTGGCTGGCTCATAGAATGCTCGTCCCTGTATTGTTAACATTCTTGTAGCACCCTGACTTTCAATTTTTAATGAAATAATATCGATTGTTCTGATTGATTTCTCTAGGTTGATTAAAACCTGTTTTAGTGCATTATTATCACCGTTAACCGAGAAACGGAATGTAATTTCATTTTGCGTACTAGATGTACTCGAACTAGCATTAACAACCGAGGTATCAGTTAAAGACTCAATGCCAACAACAGGATCAACACGGAATGTGCCTAAAGTAAGGCCATTAATACCTGCTAATAGTTTATCTTGTAATGATGCCCCCAATGCCAGTGAGTTTGCTTCTGATGGCAGTGCGTCTAGTATGACTTGCAACGGTTGGTCATCTGGTTTTGCTTTGGCGCTAATCAATGCCTGGTTTGTATTCAGTTGTTGAATATTATCTGTAAGGGTTTTGATATTCGTAATATTTTTTTCCAAAGTTGATACTGTTTTACTTTTCTCGATAAGTACTTTTTCGTTAAAAATAAGTATCTGAGTTAAGAACATCGCCCCAACCAAAGCAAAACCAAAAACTACCGAAACACCGGCAACCCACAAGAACATAACACGGTTAGCAGAAGCAATCTGTGTTCTTTTCCGAATGGCAACTTCTTTTGGCTTCATATTATTTACCCCCCGTTGGGCTTGTGACCCGGTCTGTAAAAATACTATCTGGGACACCAATATATGAGTCTGTGACGTTACCTCTATTTGGAATAATGACGGTTACTTTTTGTGATGCGGGCGAGAAAAGTTCCTGAGCATACACAAAACTTATCGTAAATCGAAGTACTTTGGTACCTGATGAATCTTCACCATAGCTAGTGTTACTAGTACTAATAGATGAAGCAAGCGTTACAGTCTGTGATTTGCCATCGCTGTCGGTATATTTTACATTTGCACTTTCAATAGTCTTTTTGAAAACCTCAACAGCAGCATAACTATTAGACGCCTGGCCATTGATAGTTATAGTAGACGTGTCAGAATCAACCGTTAGGTCAGATATTTTTATATCATTAGGTACTGGAGGAATAATTACACCCAATATGTCAAAAATACGAGAATCAATCTTTTTATTACTATTCAAGTTTGATATCTTGGTAAGTTGATTTTGGATTGTCAGGGTTTTTGATAAATCTTTAGTACTGGTTAATGTTTTATTATTCGTTGTAATATCGTTGTCAAGGACTGCGCCACGCACTGTCTGAACGGCCAGGATGTAAAATGCCAGCAAGGCTACGATTGCGATTGATATTATGCCAATCAAAATAGCTATTGTAACAACTGTCGAACGAATCCGTTGAGCCTTGATTAGCTCTTGTTTGATATCAGGGACAAGATTAATCTCTATCATTTCAGGTTCCTTCGTTGAGCAAGACCGATTACAGTCGCAAATTCGGACGCGATAGTACTTAGTTGTTGTTGATCAGATTGGGCAACGTGTACTTTTTGCCATGGGTTGGCAATAGTCGAAGCAACGCCGGTTTTGGCAGTTACGTATTCACCAAATTGCGGAACGATAGCTGCAAAACCTGATAGCAGGATGCCCCCAACTGGTGTATTTGGGTAACGCGTTTGGAAGAACTTGATAGATTTAACAAGTTCAGTAGCAAAATTATCAAGTGTACTTTCGATGGCTTTATAGACTTGTCCCTCAAGTCGGTCAGGAGCCAATCCAAATTTCAAGATAAACTGCCTGGCCTGGTCATCCTGAACATTTAAGTTTTGGACTGCGGCCTTAATTAGTGATTTCAAACCAGTTGGAATTGTGCGAACTAATCGCGGTGTGTCACCGAACGTAATCGCCAAATCAGTTGACAGTTCACCAACGTCGATAATCAAGCGTGCATCGCCAACACCTGATGGCAACAATGATCGGATCATAGCAATTGGATCCGGTTCGGCCGCAATAACATTAAAACCAAGGCCTTCAATAAATTCTAGGCGTTCTTCGGCAAAACTATTAGCCGTACTTGCCAGTAATACTTCCTGTTGTTGAGGGTTATGAAGCGACTGCCCCAAAAGTGCCCAATCAACCTTTGTCTCATCAATTGCGGTTGGAATATATTGGTCTATTTGGTATTTAAGAGTGCTTTTCAGTTCTGCCTCACCCATTGTTGGAACATCAATAACCGTTGTAAAGGTCTTGCTAGAGGGCAAACCAATTGCAACGTTCTTTTCTTTGATACCACTTTGTCCAACGGCGGTCATAATTACTTCGCCCAAACGACGTAAGGCTTCGGCAGAATTACTACTGGTAATCTTTTCGTCGACAGGTGCATATCCATAGTGCTGCAAGTTCCAGTTGTCGGCACCCGAAGAAGACAACTGAACCACCCTAACAGCATTTGTGCCTATATCTAATGCGAAGAAGTTGCCCAGTCCTTTTAATATCGCCATGTTGTCTATCATTATACAGAAGCACAAGCATTAAAAGCAAGGGATAATGTAACTTAGTATCGGGGTGGTAATTCAGTTGAATATACCGAGTGTACTCCATTGACACTTGAGGCGTGCGAATAGGCCCACAGATAAGCATCGGCCCGCAAGTTAAACCTTTCAGCCTGATCACCGCTATTAACACCCGTGCCTGAACCAGCCGTACGGTATAGATATAGCTTGTTTGTTATGACTGGTCCATTGACCGTAAGTGTATTAGAGCAATCTTTCATAGAACCTGGTTGAATCTGACAAGTCTGGATTGTACCTGGGTTAACCCCGCTATCTTTTGCAATCAGCCAGGCGTCAACTTGACCTACATTGTCATTAATAATTATTTTGTTGGCGATAATGATAACTTGTGGGATTTCACTAATACTATGCAAAGTTGCAGTGGTATATTTGATATTATCTGTAATAGTTACAGTCGAATTAGGTGCGTTGATTACAACCCATTGGCCTGTATTAATGTTACTAGCAGATATAGATAAAGTTGCACCGGCTGTAAATAGACCCTGTTTGGCACTTAAATCAACTGTCGCAGGGATTACTGTAGTCAAAGGATTTGTCTGAAACCTAGCCGCCACATCAGGCACAGGTTGAGGATTAACGTAACATCCTATGGTATTTGCTGGACAGTTTGAAGTAACGGGATTTTTATTTGAAAAACTTAGTGTATTATAATTTTGACCGGTCAACATACCCTGCGAACCCGCATAAGCCGAGCCCGAAGCTGTTCCGACAACTGATCCTTTTGCAAAAATAGCATATTCGACCCAACTTCCAAATGTTCTACCACTTTTCACTGAAAAACTAGTATTAACATTCGAAAAAGTGGACGATCCCCTGCCGACAGATAAATCCCCACCCCAAATTTGAACTTTTGGTTTTTTACCGATAACCACGCATGCAGGTGGTGACGAGCTGGCTGTCGAAGAATCACTATTTGATCGTGGAGTAACAGACAAGACATAACATATATTAGTCCCTGCGGGATAATCAGTACTTGTTTCTGTGTAGACAAGAATTGGTGATGGACCACCAGTCGGGAATGCGGCACTTACATTAGTTGTTGTTCCGGCGGCAGTCGGATTCGTAATTGTCTTTTGCAAACTCAGACTAACGGGATCACTGGCAGTAGTACCAGAGTTAATAATTGCCGGTTTAACATCGAACGAAGACCCAGCCTCGATAACAGTTGCACTTAGTTGGACGCTTGGGGTAAGACTATAGTCTGAGTTAGGAGTCGTGTCATAACAAAACCAGCCGACATTACTACCCCAGGTGTAGGAAGATTTATCAACATCGCCTGGAATTAAGTCATAATAACTTTTAGCAGTCGAGGTTTCAATCCACCCATTACCCGTATTGCCATTATAATGACTAAAAGTTGGTGGGCCAGTATAGACCGAATGATAGTCATAGACTACTCCAGTCTTAGCATCCGTACCGTATACCCTAAGATTAATGAAAGCGATAACTCGATCCGCTCCTGAAGCGCGGCATATAGCACTTACAGTGGTCCAAGGACCACCTGTTTTAAAGCCAGCAGGAGTAGTCGTAGCATCAGCACTTGACGAAAAATTAAACCATCCCCAGCCTTTATTACTTTGGGCCCCACCGCTGCCAGCTGAGCCGGTGCCGCCATTGCCTATTGCGCCACTAGCATTCACCAATGAACTAGGGATTATAGCAAATATACAAACCAACGTGATAATTGACACAACTAGGATTACATCATGCCTTCTTCGTCGTAAAATGAAAGGTAATCGCAAACTACACATGTTATCCGCCAAAAGAACCGCTTTTATAGGCGCCCGATCCAGTCAACCCATCCAGAGCTTCTTTATATGTAAAAAGTGGTTGATCATTCAGTAAATTTGAATCAGCGAAAATATGCTTTTTATGGAGACCCAGCAGTTCATTATAAGCAATACTAGCAGCCTTATAGTTGTCATTCATAACAGCAGACCAGAAAATAATCGCTTGACAAGTCGGGTCAGATTTAAAATTCGTTTTTGCTTTAATATCAGCAACTAAATTTTTTATAGCTTGGATATCAATACTTGGCTCGGTTGAACCATTACGCTCTTTATAGTCCATTGCATCATTATATTTAGCAACAACGTACGCATCACACACCACTGTTTGATTCGAACTTAAATTGTTTGGCTGCGAAATCGAACCGTGATACACCAAATGGCCGCTGCTGAATAGCCACCAGGTTCCACTAGTGAGGATTGCTAAGATTATTAACGCTAAAACTATAGGTATTAACCGATTACGCTTACGTTTTTTGTCCATATATCTCATAATACCATAATCATTAGTACCATACGATTCAGAAAGCAGTAAACCTCTGAAGCTATTAATATTAACTCTGTTTCGGTATGATATAAAGATGAGTTTATCTATCGGAATCGTTGGCCTGCCGAACGTCGGCAAGTCAACCTTATTTAACGCCCTGACTAATAATGATATTTTGGCGGCTAATTATCCGTTCGCAACAATCGAACCTAACACTGGTATTGTCCCAGTTCCCGATGAACGCTTAAATGAACTGGCCAAGATGTTCAGCACGAAAAAAATTATTCCCGCAACCGTTACATTTGTCGATATTGCAGGATTAGTTGCCGGCGCCAGCAAGGGTGAAGGATTAGGCAATAAATTCTTGGCCAATATTCGTCAGTGTGATGCGATAGTACATATCGTTCGCGCTTTTCACGATGATAGTGTCATCCACGTGTCAGAAAAACTAAATCCCAAGGATGACATTGAAATTATTAATACCGAATTGATTCTGGCCGATATTCAAACGGTTGAAACTCGACTTATTAAAGCTAGTCGCGATGCTAAAGCTAATCCGAAACTGAAAGCGGTTGCAGATTATCTGAATAATTTGTTGGATAAGCTAAAATCTGGCACTCCACTATCCCAGATTGCTAACCTTAATCTGGAAATGATTAGTGATTTACACCTTTTAACTGCCAAGCCAGTAATTTATATGTTCAATATCGACGAGGCAACGCTAACTAATGCTGATAAAAAAGCTGAACTTTCAAAATTGGTCACGCCTTCACGTTCAATTTTCGTCTGTGCCAAGTTAGAAGATGAATTAAAAGGTCTAACTCTCAAAGATTCCACCGATTTGTTGGAAAGTTACGGCGTTAAAGAAACTGGGTTACTGCAATTAATCCATGCTGCCTATGACATTTTGGGGCTACAAAGTTACCTTACTGCTGGGTCTGACGAAGTTCGTGCATGGACAATCAAAAAAGGTTTCACTGCCCCACAAGCTGCCGGTGTTATTCACACTGATTTTGAACGAGGTTTTATCGCTGCCCAAGTTTTCGACTATGACGATTTAATTGCCGCTGGTTCTGAAACTGCGGCCAAATCACTCGGCAAAATGCGCACCGAAGGCCGTGATTACATTATGCGACCCGGCGACGTGGTCGAATTCCGCTTCAACGTCTCCAAATAATACCCAAAAATAATCCAAGGTCCAACCTTGGTTAATGTATAATTCAGTTACTACTAATAATCAAATAAGATTTCTGACATGTTTTCCATCGTAGAATCGAGCTTTTCTTCATCTTTAATGAATGCCATATATTCCTTTGGTGACATGTCATTCAAGGCCCTATCGTTCAGCCATGAAGCAGTCCTGTTTCCTAGCCAATAATCCAAACTAGACCATTCGTAATTTAAATAATTGTCTGGGTTACAATGAATGTAACGTGTCAAATATGACAAATAGTTATCGCTGTTCACTCGAACGGCTTTAAAGTTTCCCTGGAATAATGCCCCTACTCGGTTGTATTTACTGTTAAAATACGTGACATAAGACGAACAGACTGCTCGCAATAGTTGTGTTGCCGCACCTAATTCGATTTGATAAAGCAAGATATGAAAATGGTTAGGCATTAAACAGAAAGCTACCACCTCGACCTTACCTGCAAGGGATAAATACTCACGACCTCGACTATCTAGGGCTTGTTTATCACTTAAATAACGCTTTAAAAGACTGACAAATACTGCATAATCCTGATCATCCAGAAAAATTTTACGTTTTTCAACACCCCGATTGTAGACGTGGTAATACGCGTTCGAATCGTAGACTTTCACGATATTGCGACTCGGCATATATGTATAATACAGTAATTTATAAGTTTTCTTCAATCGCATTATAATTGTTCACAAATCATCCAAAACTGATTCTGAACCTGTCGTTTTTATCAGTAAATTATTATTAACTTAATATGCGCTTATCCAAGGTCCAACCCTGGATGATTTTTTGTTTGTTTTAGGAGATAGAATCGTTCTTGGTTGCCTTTTGCACCCGCCACGTCACTATCGCGTTTATCAACAATCACAAAATAATTTCGTGACCAATCCTCAAAATCTCGCAAAATTTGCCGACGCATCGAATCATTTTTTATAATCCCCTTGTTTGTTTGTCCAGGACCAGCTTCGAACTGCGGTTTAACCATAGCGACAATCTGAGTATTCAAATCAGACAGATAATTATATATATGTGGCAAAATTTCACGAAGACTAATAAATGACACGTCAATGACTATAATATTCGGCATTAATTTTGTATAAAAATCGCGAATATCAGTTTTTTCGTGTAGTTCGATTCGTTTATTACGGCGCAAACTTGGATGCAGTTGGTCTGTACCGACATCAACCGCATAAACTTTTTTTGCCCCGTGACGAAGTGCATAATCAGTGAACCCGCCAGTGCTACTACCAACATCTAGGACAATTTTGTCTTTGAAACTAAGTTTTAAAACATCAGCAACTGAAGCCAGTTTTAGCCCGGCGCGACTGACATATTGCTCTTCGGCCGTCAGCTTAATTTCGGTATTTGTATCAACAAAATGACCAGATTTATTAAGCACACGACCGTTGACCACTACTTTACCTAACTTAATATAATTCTCTGCTTGGCTGCGTGTTGTGACCAAACCCCTACTTACTAGTTCATGATCTAATCTATTCTTGGGCATATCTGTAACCATCTGCCCTATATATTGAGACAACCTTTTTCATAGCTTGATAACAAAACAGTTGTATTTCGTATAATCTCATAGTTTCTATTGGCTCGATAATGCCCTCGTAATCTGTTACATGAGGATTATTGGACTCATATACTATTTCGTTACCACACGTAGAGACCTCTTCGCCGGTTCCGAACGACATCGCCTGGCTGTCATCGCGTAAATAAGCCCGGTAGTGATAAGTATCGTCATATGGTAAATTCATTTCTTTTGCCAAAACTGAGGCCCCTATAAAGACCGACCCAAATACACCTGATATTGGCAGTACTTTTAGGTCATTATCGTGACCAAATAATTCAGGCTGGCAAGCATGAATTGTAAAAGGCAAATTTTCTTCGGCTATTTCCGAGAAAGATCTGTCAAAACTATCCTTCTGTGAATTGTACATAAAAAAAGGTGGCAAAACAGTTATATGGGGTGGTAATTTCGAAAATTCGGCACCTAATTCTGTCGGCACCAATGATGCCGTCAATAAATATTTGTCGACTTGCCTATCGCCGGCTATAGCCTTTACAGGCTCACTTTCTGCGCTCACGATAGCTTCCGTCCTCAGTGCTAACACTTATTACGTCACCATTTTTTATAAAAGCCGGTACTTTCACGACCAAGCCGGTCTCGGTTTTGGCGTCTTTTAGGACGCTACTGCTGGTGTCGCCTTTGACGACATTTTCAGTATATGTAACTTCCAAATATATATTTTTGGGTAGTTCAACGTTAATTATATTGCCGTTAAATAATTGCAAGGTGACATTTTCACCTTCTTTTAAAAAGCCAGTAACACCCTCAACGATATCTGCCGACAGCTGAAACTGCTCGAAAGTTTCCGGATCCATAAAATGAAAACCGGATCCATCAGCATATAAATATTGAACTGAGACATTTGTGACTTCGGCTGATTCAATCTTTTCTTGACCTTTAAAGGTTTTGGGAATAACACTTCCATCAATCAGATTCTTGATTTTAACGTTGACGATGCTACCACCGCGGCCCATAACTTTTTGATTATATTCAATAACCTTAAAAGGCTTGCCATCAATTTGAACGACAACACCTTTTTTTAAATCGGTTGGCTGATAAGCCATTTCTTTATCCTTGAGTTACAAATGGCAACATAGCCAAATGACGAGCACGTTTGATAGCAACCGCCAGCTGACGTTGCTGTTTAGCACTAAGGCCGGTTTTACCAATTTGTTTAATCTGTCCGTAAATGTCTACAAATCGTTGCAAAGTTCTGACATCTTTGTAGTCAAAATATACTGGTGTGTCTTTTTTAAATCGTTTTAATGCCATAGTTATCTCCTAATATTCCTAGAATGGAATTTCACTTAAATCAATTGGTTTATCATCGATGTCTTCTATAACGACATCTTCGGTTTTCTTGGATTTGGCTGCGGGGGCACGGTCTGAACCGCTGTCATCACTACTGCGTCCGCCACCAACAAAGTTAAAGTCTTCGACAACAACTTCAACGGTAGAGCGTTTTTGACCTGATTCTTTGTCATCCCAACTGCGTTGGTCAAGTCGTCCGCTAACTAGTAGTGGGCTGCCTTTGGTGATGTATTGGGCGATAACTTCGCCAGTTTTACCCCAAGCAACACAGTTGATATAACTAACTTGTTCTTGTTGAGTACCATCAGCACCTTTCCAGGTACGGTTAACGGCTAGGCTAAAGTTAGTAACACTCTGCCCACTGGAAGTTGTTTTAGTTTCGGGATCACGGGTCAAATTACCCATCAAGATTACTTTGTTGAAACCTTTTGCCATATCGTTACTCCTCTACGACTGCGTCTTCGCTAGACGTAGACGCGTTTACTTTTGCTTCTTCTAGAGCCCTGCGGCCTTTTTCGTCAACAGTGACAAGCAAATAACGCAATACTTCGTCAGTAATATTAAGGGTATTGCTAATTTTTAGAGGCGCGTCAGAAGGCAACGATACGTCAAAATATACGTAGACTGCAAAGTCCTCGTTTTTGATGCGGTAGGCAAGTTTCTTTTTGCCCCAATTATCTTCGGTAACAATTTTGCCACCAGCCGATGTAATAATGCCGCGAACTTTAGTCAGCGGTGTTTCAATATCGACCTCTAGGTCGGGATGGATAAGAACGGTTAGTTCATATTCCTTCATAATAGATTTCCTCCTCTGGAATCCTTTTGGATGCTTACGTCGAAGCGCAAGCCGAGTTGATAACAACTAGTATTATAACATTGTCCCAGAGATAAATCTAGAGTTCGTCGTAAAATTCATCGTCGGCCGAACCGCCACCCAGTTCATCAAAACTATTAATCAAAACTTCACGCGGCCTAGCGCCATCAGCTGGACCAACGATACCTTGATTTTCCATATCCTCGATTATTCTAGCTGCACGGGCATAACCAACCCGCAGACGTCGTTGCAATAAACTAGCACTAGCTTTGCCACTATCAATCACTACCCTAACTGCATCTTTGAATAGAGCATCATCATTACTACTGTCAAAGTCCATCACAACTCCACCTTTGCCATTTAAATGCACAGGTTGGCTAACGACTTCATCATTATATTGTGGTGGCGACTGCATGCGCAGATGATCAGTAATTTTATGAATTTCGGGGTCACTGACGTATGCGCCCTGAACACGTTTTGGCTTGCCCATTTCGGCAGTCCTGAATAACATGTCGCCCGAACCTAACAGTTTTTCGGCACCAATTTCGTCCAAGATAATTCGGCTGTTAACCTGGGTTGATACAGTAAAGGCAATCTTGGCTGGGACATTGGCCTTAATTAGACCAGTGATAACATTGGCGTCAGGTCGCTGAGTGGCAAGTACCAGGTGAATACCAACGGCTCGAGCTTTTTGGGCAAGACGTACAATCAAGGCTTCAACATCCTTTGGTGCGGTCATCATGAGTTCCGCTAGCTCGTCAATCACAATAACAATATTTGGCATAGCACCATTTTCGTGTTCTTGCGGAATGCCATCCTCGTCAGCCACACTAATCTTTGTGCCGTTTGATCGAACTTTATTATTGTAGCTTTCAATATCTTTAACCTTGTTTTCGGCCAATAAAGTGTAACGACTTTGCATCTCGTTGACGGCCCACCTAAGGGCACTTATCATCTTTTCTGGTTCAGTGATTATTGGCGTCAACAGATGTGGAATATCTTCGTACGACGACATCTCGACTTGTTTTGGATCGACTAGAATCAATTTCAAATCACTTGGGCTATTATGATACAGCAAGCTAGTAAGCAGAGTATTAATCATGACAGACTTACCCGAGCCAGTTTGGCCAGCAATCAGCAAATGTGGCATTTTATTAAGTTGACCAATAATAACGTCACCGGCAATATCCTTACCGATTGCAAATGAAAGTGGTTGAGTTTTCTTTTCCCACTCTGGACTGGATAAAATAGAATACAAACGAACATCGGCTGCTTTTCGGTTCGGGACTTCGATACCAACAGCTCGCTGACCTGGGATCGGCGCTTCCATACGCAGGCTTTGGGCTGCCAGGTTCAAGGCAATATTAGTTTCTAGGGCGGTAATACGGGCTAATTTGACGCCACTAGGTGGTTTTAGAGTGAACTGTGTTACCCTCGGCCCGATGTTAGCACCTTCCATCTCGACGTCGATATCAAATTCACTTAGTGTATTTTTGATAATTGCAGCATTTTGTTGAATATCACCGGCATCAGCTGGCGATTGTTTCTTTTCAAGCAAATCAATACTTGGGGCAACCCAGTTTGGATCACTGACTGTAACTAGGGCTGACTGTTCTTCGCTAGACTTGTCACGCAAACCACCCTTTTGGTTAGCTTGCCTAGATTTTTTATCGGCTGCAGCCATTTCGCTGGTGCTGAGGGTTGGTACACTCGCATTCAGTTTGAAGCTGCCGCTTACGCCTGAATCAACACTATCAATCGCTGCGGCATTACGCATAACTTTGACGTTGGCTTCTTGGTCGGATGCGTCACGCCTGCCCAAATCCCATATCTTTTTAATCACTGTAAATGGCGATATCCTAAAGATAAATAACAATGTAACTGCAATTAAAAGTATATATATAAATGCGGCAATACTGGAATTTACTAGGGACAACATGCCACGATTAATTAAATCGCCGATAGCGCCACCTGTCGTTTGTCCGCCAGCGGTTTTAAGTAGCCCGAACAGAGCTGAAAACCACAAAATAGCCGAAGCGGTGGCAAGTTTCATAGCTAGTGGAATATGGTTATCCTCGGCCCTAAATATCTCGACAGCTATATATATTAATAAGGCTGGCAAAATATAAACCGCATAACCTATTCCGGCAGTAGTTGCAGAATACATCCACTCTAGGACTGGCCCACCGGCATTAAACCAGGTAACAATAAACATAATAGATATGGCAATCAAGAATAAAGCACTGACTTGTGGCCAAAAACCATTCGGCAAATCGTGCTGAGGCGTAGGCCTGACTGACCTAGTCGATCTTTTTTTTCGAAATATTTTTTTTCTTTTTGCCATAACTACCTTACATTATAAGCTGTTTTTGGTTGTTTTTATAGCATATTATATTTTGATAAATTAAAATATAATGCTGCACGGGTTCGAAATAAAATATGCAAGCACATTTTACTTGCTCACACGCTTGCATTATAGCAAATTTTACTACATTTTGCAAGTGGCTTAAGCTTAGTAGCCACGATAGTACGACTGAATGCGTGGCTCATTAGCCTCAGAATCTGGGGCCTGTGGGTTGGGGAATGTATTCAAAACAGGTTGAGCAACCGGACGTGCAATTGGGGCTGTTTTAACCTGATCAACAACGGGTTGGACTGGTCCCCTTGGGCCAACTCCGCCACCAATTTCATTAATGACTGGGATAACAATTGGGGTGCGCCTAGTTTGATCGTAAAGAATGTGAGTGATTTCTTCTTTTAACTCTTTTTTGATAGCATCTAAATCAACATGTTTGCCCGAAAAAGACCTAGCAACTTTTTGCTTTAAATACTGACGAATCATACCCATCAATTCTTCGCTGTCACGCAGGTAAATAAAGCCGCGACTAATGATATCCGGGCTGGTCATTAGTCGTCCACTACCGCGCTGAATAGTCAGGACAACCACAAACATGCCTTCACTCGCCATGTGAATACGGTCCTTTAACACGACTTCGGACACAATTGCACCACTATCATCATACATAGTACCGCCGACTGGAATTCGGCCGGCCTTTTTAGCACCTTCGCTAGTAATTTCGATTACATCACCACTATCGCACACAAAAATATTTTCGCGCTTGATACCAACAACATTTTCGGCAATACCCGCGTTATGGACTAACATATGGAATTCACCGTGGATTGGCATATAGTAAGTCGGGTTAACCGCCGCAATTAGTTTGGCGTGATCATCGTAGTAGGCATGGCCAGATATGTGAAGTGGCCCGATACCTGTTAAATGCGTTTTACCATTTTGAATAACATCACTGCCCTCCCGCATTAGACCGTCAACAGTCCTGGTGACAAACTTTTCGTTGCCAGGAATTGCGTTCGAGCTAAAGACGATAACATCAGTATTTTTAATCTTGATAAACTTGTGGCTACCACTGGCCATACGGTTAAGCACGGCATTAAATTCACCTTGTGAACCAGTACAAATGATTGTGACTTTACCGTCGGGCAGTTTAATGATGTCCTCCATCTTGACGACAACATCCTTGGGAACTTTCAAAGTACCGGTGCGAAGCGCGACCTCGAGAGTTTGGATAATACTGTAACCTGCAAATGCAACTTTGCGATCGTGTTTTTTGGCCTCATCTAGGATGATTTGCATACGATAGATATGGCTGCTGAAACAACTCAGAATCAGACGATTGTTCGGATATTTTTCCATGACTTGGCCCATACTATGCTGAATATCGAATTCACCATGAACATGTGTGCCACTGATTTCGGCATTAGTCGATTCGTTCATGAACATCAAAATGCCTTCTTTGGTGGCGATTTCAGTCAATCGTTCGATATCAAATTTTCGACCATCAACTGGCTCTTCCTCGAATCGCCAGTCACCACTATGAACCAGAACGCCAAGTGGCGTACGAATCACAACTGCAGCACAGTCTGGTGTAGAGTGTGGCACGCGGATAAACTCGATACTAAAGTTATCACCAATCTGGACACGTTCGTGAGTATCAGGGTTAACTTCATTATAAACCGGCTCGTAATCATCCGGCGATTCTTCCATGGTTCGCTTTAACATACCAACCGTAAACTTGGTAGCATAAACTGGCGCAGGAAGTTTGGCTGCAATATGTCGGAAAGCACCGATGTGGTCCAGATGGGCATGAGTAAAAATCATCGCACGAATCTTGTGTTTATTCTCTTCTAGGTATGTTACGTCAGGCGTGATGTAATTGATGCCGGGATAATCTACACCGGGGAATAAGAATCCACAGTCGATAATAATAATGTCATTATCGTATTCAATCGCCATCATGTTTTTGCCGATGCCCATTTCGCCCAAGCCCCCGATAGGGATAACCCTTAGTTTGGGACCATTAAAATGTGGCTGCTTTTTTTGATCGACTGGGCTAAATTGCCGACCGTCATATCCGTTATATTTAGATTTATTGACAGGAATATTAATGACATGTTGTGATGCACGCTGATTGACGTTTTCGCTGGTACGACGTTGAGCCCGATACGCCTCGCCCTTTCGGGTGGTCGTGTTATTTAGGACTGTGTTGTTTGATTTTTGCCGATATTGTTGATTCGGCCGTTTGCTTGGATCGTCACTTTGGACGTTAGCGAGTCTTTGTTGACCCATATTTATGTATTCTCCTTCTCTTTATTAACAAGAGTTATTATTTTTGGTAACTTAATAAAATCTTCGATTAGTGTCGCCCGCATTCCGCCGTTATATAGTGCTGCGGCCGGATGATACAGAGGTACGACTACTAATTTTATATCCCCAAACGGAATCCGTTTTGGCTGACCGTGAACCTGGCTAATTTTTGATCCCGGAAGAAAATATTCCATGCTATGTCTGCCTAATGTCACTACGATTGTTGGTCTAATGACATCCAGCTGACGCACCAAGTATGGCCACATGGCCTTTTTCTCTTCCGGCAAAGGATCACGATTGTTAGGTGGTCGATATTTAACGATGTTGGTGATGTATACGTTGCTACGTTTTATCCGGGCAGACCCTAGCATCTCGTCAAGGAACTTGCCGGCAGCGCCTACGAAGGGCAAACCGATTTCATCCTCATTTTTGCCTGGTGCTTCACCGATAAATACTATTTCAGCGTTAACATTACCGTCGCCCATTACAAGGTTCTTGGCTTCTCGTGCCAAATCTGGGCAGATATTATTGTTTATAATATCTGCCTTAATCTGTTCAAGAAGTATTTGTTTCTTTTTCACTTTACCTTATTACAAGACTACGTTTAGTTACCTTCAGTATAGCACTAATCTGTTAAATATTCAAGGTTTAGGCGTTTTTGATGCTGAGGCTGATGCGGCCGCGTTCGTCAATACCCATAACTTTAACCTTAACGATTTGACCTTCTTTCAGGACATCAGTTACTCGTTCGACACGTTCATTCGAAAGTTCACTAATATGAACCATACCATCAATTCCTGGCATGATGTTAACGAATGCACCAAAATCTTTGATGCTGACGACTTTACCTTCGTAGGTATTGCCGACTTCTGGTTCCTCGGTTAGACTCTTAATCCAGTTCATGGCTTTTTCAATAGCAGCTGTATCAACAGCGGCAACTGTAATTAGGCCATCTTCGGCAATATCGATCTGGGCACCAGTTTCAGCCGTAATCTTTTTAATAACATCGCCACCTTTACCAATAACAGCACCGATTTTGTCAGGATTAATCTGAATTTTTTCGATACGTGGAGCGAATTTGCTGAGGGCTGGACGTGGTGCTGACAATGTCTCTAACATATGTTTCAAGATAAAGGCACGTCCAGATTTTGCCTTGGTCAAAGCTTCGGCTAATGTCTTTACTGGCAAACCGTGGACTTTCATATCCATTTGAATCGCTGTGATACCAGACTCGGTGCCAGTAACCTTGAAATCCATATCACCAGCGAAATCTTCAGCATCTGCAATATCAGATAGAACGTATGTTTTGTCACCATCCACCATTAGGCCCATGGCGATACCAGAAACTGGAGCTTTGATTGGCACTCCAGCATCCATCAGTGCTAAACAACTACTGCAAGTCGCAGCCATCGAGGTTGAGCCGTTTTGGCTCATAATTTCGGTAACGCTACGGATAGCGTATGGAAAATCTTCGCGGGCTGGTAAGACTGCTGTTAGGGCACGTTCTGCCAAGAAACCATGTCCAATTTCGCGCCTGCCAGGGCCACTAAGACGGCGCACTTCACCAACTGTAAAGCCTGGGGCATTAAAGTGGTGCATGTAAGTTCGTTCACCTTCGGTGACTTCCATGGTATCAGTCATCTGAGAGTAACTAAGTGGAGCCAATGTAACAATATTCATGGCCTGGGTTAAACCGCGAGTAAAGATACTTGAACCGTGAGTTCGAGGCAAAACACCGACTTCTGAAGACAGTTGTCTGACTTCGTCGAGTTTTCGTCCATCCGGTCGAACACCTTTTTCAATAATCCCCTTGCGAACATCTTTGTGAAGCGCACTAGTAAAGGCTTCATCATATTCATCATGAAGTTTGGCATACTCATCGTCTCCGAGTTTCTCAGCCATAAGTTTGTGGAATTCCCAACGTAAAGTTGATACCAACTCGTTGCGTTCTGGATATGGTTTACGTAAAGCATCCCCAAGTTTTCCATCAACCCAAACGTTTACGGCAGTTTGAATTTCTTCATTTGGCAGAATTAATTGATATTCCTGGGCAACTGGTGCAATTTTTTTCGTTAGTTCCTGTTGTAGTTTGATAGCTGGCTGATAAGCCTCGAAAGCCCAAGCTAGTGCTTCGGCGACAACTTCTTCACTAACTTCGTTGGCACCGGCTTCAACCATAGTGATACCAGTCTCAATACCGGCAACAACTAGGTCAAGATCGCTATTTTTACGCTCTTCGCTGGTTAAGAAGGCTTTGAATTCACCATTAACTCTACCCACACGAATTCCAGAAACCGGTCCATCGAACGGTGTACCAGTAAGCATTAAAGCGGCGCTAGAAGCAATCATAGCAATCACATCTGGTCGGAAGCTTGGGTCCATCGATAGTACGCTCGAGACGACTTGAACTTCTTGACGATAACCTTTAGGAAATAGTGGTCTGATTGGGCGATCAATCAATCGACCGATTAGAATGGCTTCATCGCTGGGGCGACCTTCGCGTTTAACGAATCGACTACCGGAAATTTTTCCAGCTGCATAAAACTTTTCTTCATAATCAATACTTAGTGGGAAATAATCCATCATAACTGGGCGACTACCAACCATGGCTGTTCCTAGCACGACAGTGTCACCGTAAGTGACCAGAACGCTAGCGGTTGAACGAAAACCAACACGATTAACTTCAAGCTTCAACTGCCGACCACAAAAATCGGTCGTAACTGAAAAAATATCCTTACCATTAGGGTTGATAGTAGACATAAATGTCCTCCTTATTTCTATACACGTCGCTTTATTTTATTGTTTTAGCGAATAAGTAACGGGTACAGAAATTTGCATTCAAGGCAAATCACTCTATCCACCACTTGTCCGCCCCAGCGTGTGTTATCAATATTATAGCATGGATGTTAGAAAAATAATCTTAGACGCCACCGCCGCCACCACCGCCGCCGCCACCGCCTGAAGATCCGCCACCGCCAGCGCCACTGCTGGAGCTGAATGAACCCGAGTTGGCATAAGAAGAGAAACTACTAACTGACGAGGCAAAGACTGCCGCGTTAAAACTACCGTTGCCACTATACCAATACGGACTGGCGTTATTTACCTCATAGTACTTACCGAGTTGCTTCAACCACTCTTTTTCCTGACCAAATAAAACCGCATACGGTAGAAGTCGTTCATACAAGACCACAAGTTGTGAGGAATCATTGATATCAATACTTTCTTTTAACGCCCCGTCTGGACTTTGTAAAAATTTCAATCGGTCAACTTCGGCCATCTTTATATACAGCTTTAGTCCCTGGAGATAATCATAAACGGTGCGACCTTTTTGGGTAAGTGGTTTAAGCAACAAAAGCTTAAAGAATGTGATAGACAAGATTGATACTATAAATAGCACGAACTCCATAAACGCCATAATTCCATTAATTCCACCGCCACCTGATGTATACGCAAATATCAAACACCCATAGACACCTAATAGCATTAAAGACTGAATTATAGTAATCCCCTTCTGATTCTTGCGATAACCATTGTCTTGAGATTTTTTACCAACAGTCAAAAACAGCGCACTTAAAGCGATTGCTTTTGAAGTATCCTGTCTTTTTAAAGTGTATTTAGCACCGACAACCAAACCTCCGAAAAATATCCTAATCAAACTTGATTCATCACTATCCAAGTGATCAACATTTACTAGTTCCAAACTATATTCTTTGGATTTAAATATGCCAAAACTATTATTATCGGATTCGATTATTCTTATCTTTTTTCTTACTGCCAAATCTAGTAGCTGCGCGGTTGCCGATCTAGCTGAATTATCTGATATATCAGCCGCCAGTAAAATCGAAATATTTTCTGGTGGGGTATATTCTGCGATAATAGTGCCTTTGCCAGGATAATTTCTACCATATTTGAGCTTTATAAATATCATCAACACAAAAAGACATAGTGACAGGGCGGCTAATACATAAGGAACGTAATCAAAAAACGTCATCTGATAGTTGATGAAAGTACCGGTCTTAAAGCTTAAATCAAACGTAAGGTTTTCGCCGGCGTTTAACTTTCCGGTAGAACTAAACAAGACAGAATCATCATTCGATAGACGCGAACATTTTTTCTTCGAACCTTCAACACCTTCGTAACAAGATACTGACCCTGTAAAATCTTTTAGAATTGATTTGTCTAGATGAACAGCCGCATGCACCAAACCGAAACTTTGGCTCCAACCTGTTCCATTTGTATCCCAATATAGCTCTTGATGATTACCGAAATCTTTGGTTACATCTGTCAGCGTATATGTAAATGTGTATTCTTGAGTGCCGTTAACATAGTCGTTTCTTTTTGTCGAAATGACCGTAAATTGTGATTCTTGACGCTGTTCAAAAATCGGTTCAGTGAGTCCATTTCGTTGCATTGATTCGAAACGAAAGCCAACCAGATGACCATCATAATATCGCGGTATAACCCTCTCGATGCCGTGGTTCTGGTTGTTATTTACAAATTCTGCTGTTAACTTCTCGACAACTTTCATCGTCGAATGTCCATTACTATCTTTTGACAAATAGTAATCAGCCTTGAATGAACTAAAATTAAAGTCATTGACGCTGGCATAGGCCCAATTTGGTGATAAGCCTATTATTAATAATGACGCTAAGGTTACAAATAGAAATAACGAACATAGACGTTTCATGAATCTATTTTAGCAAGATAATTAAAAAACTCCGCTTATTTGCGGAGTTTTAGTGTTGCAACGGTTTTCTTATAGCCGTCGAAATCTTTGGCTTCAAGATATTTAAACAATTTCTTGCGCCTACCTACCATCTGAATTAGACCGCGACGTGCCATATGATCATGCTTATTGACCTTTAGGTGTTCGGTTATTTCTTTGATGCGAGTCGTTAAGACTGACGCTTGGGCTTGTGAGCTACCAACGTCGGTTTTGTGGGTTTGTGTCAAAGCAAAAGCTTTGGCTTTGTTATCCGCTGTAATCATTAAGTGTATATTGTAGCAAAGTTTGTTGATAGTTTCAACACCTTAATAACTATATGGCAAAACAGTTAGTTGGTAGCACAATTATGGGTTGCTATTGGTTGACATGAACAAATCTAGGTTCTGCGCATCCTTGACCTGCCACTTATTAATCTCTGTACGTCGCAATTGACTACAATACGCGCCAGTTCCAAGTTTTATACCAATATCTTCGGCTAGGGTCCTTATGTATGTCCCACTACTAACATGAGCTCGGATAGTAATATCTGGATAATTATAACTTTGCAAATCTAGGCTATGTACAGTTACTTGCCTTTCGGGTATTTCAACTGGCTTGCCAGCACGAGCCAACTTGTAGGCACGTTGTCCATCTACCTTGATAGCGCTGTATATCGGCGGTCTTTGAGTAATTTCACCCTTGAAATTAGATATGACATCATTGACTTCTGTTTGAGTTGGTACATTATTAGAAACTACTGTTAAGTCACCTTCTGGGTCGCCTGTCGTACTAGTTTGGCCCAGATGAATTGTCGCCTCGTATACTTTATCCAATTTGCTATATAAACTAGCATTTTTGCACTCTTTGCCTACAATAATTATCATCAACCCAGTTGCGAAAGGATCGAGAGTGCCAGTATGTCCAACTTTAACCTTTTTACCACGTTTTTCAGATAACACACGACGCACACGAGCAACCACACCAAAGCTGGTCATACCAGCCGGCTTATCAATCAATAAGATCCCGTCATTCATATAAGTTAATTATAACAGTCTGGCTAGTTACTACTGGCCGGGTATCTTGAACTGGGTTGGATCATTTAAATTAGGTGGCAAAGTTGAAGTCGATGGCAATTCAGTAGATGTTGATTCACTCATCTCGGGCAAAGTTGAAGCTGGCGACAAAGTCGAAAAATCAGGTAACGGAGGTGGTGGTGGCAACGGTAAATCAATCGCCGTTGACTTGTCCGGTGACGACTCTGGCACCTCAGAGAAAATATCAATATTTTTAGTTTCATCAGCTATAATTGAACTGTTTATAGGTGCAGTGTCTTTTAGATCACCACTTCCAAGATATGAATGCGAAAGAATTGTCTTATTTTGCATATCCTCAAGCTCTTTTCTAGCGTCTTCGGCAGCTTGATCAGAAGTTGCATTCAATATGCCACCCAATAGCGGTTCCTCGGCTAACTCTGACTTTGCACCAACCGTATTTGGTTTTGTTTCTAAGTTTTCTTCCAACTTTGGCGGTAGTGGCAAACTCTGCAAAGCAATTGGCTCTTCTGGTGCAGGTATCACTGTTCGGGCTTGGACTGGCTCGACTCGCTGGATTGGTTCTGGTAATGTGTCATGCGAAATAACAAGGTTATCAGAATTTGAGGCTACTTCGTCCTCTTCCCTCAACTCGGCTAGAACTTCATTTACTGTTGGAACAGCTGACTTTTTATCTAGTGATTGGCTTGGTAATGAATCGATTTCGTGTGATTCTTGTAATTTGGCAGCAATCAACTGTTGGTCAGCCCCGGCAGCCATTAATTGAGCAGCGATAGACATGACACGAGATGAAGTTAATGGATTACTAAATCGGTCAGTCGCAGAAACAATGCCCGTTAGTAAAGCTGTCGATATTTGTTTATCTAGCAATGTTTTATCAGTTTTCAAATCCTCACTTGCAATCGCTATCATTTCGCTCAAACAACTGGCACTTTGATCCCGCCAATCAACGCTACCCAACTGACTTGACTGCTCACCTGCACTAAGCGTGACAATCGTTACATCGCTCATTATTTGCCCATGAGCTGTTATAGCAGTATCTAAATGTTCTTGGTTGTCGACGCCTAAAGCCAGCACTAATTCGATGTTAAAGTCGCCCTGGCTAAAGTGCAAGTCGTCACTTGTGATAGTTGTGCGATAAGGAGTAATAAATATTTTTACAACGTCACCTTCGACTTTATAACGCAAGTGATCGGCTTTTTCCTTGTCCAGAGCAATAATGAAGTCTCGCAGACTATCAGCAGTGTTTTCAAAGATCTTGTCAGGCTCTAAAAAAGTAATTGCTGGTGGTATGGCTCCACTAAAGATTGCTGTGGCATGCTTGCCAAGTTTGTTTAAAATTGCTGTCAAGCCTAAGGCCGCCGACAATTCGTCAACAGACGGGTCGCGACTAACAGCCACGAGAATATTTGTTGAGCTTTTGATTTTCTCAATTATCTGCTGTTTTATCTTGAGACCTGGATCGTTCATTTATAGTGTTTCCCTGGCTTTTTGTTTTACCTAGACTTCAAGTGTAACTATACCATAAGTATTTTACATGCGTCAATATCCATCATCACTTTACAACTGCCTAATTTTGCTTTATAATCACTCCTTGATTGTATTTATAATTTAAAGAGGTAAAAATCTAGCATGCCAATCATCAAATCTGCCATCAAACGGGCAAAACAGACTATCAAACGCCGTGAACGTAACGTCGGCATTAAACACGATATCAAAGAAGCAACCAAAGCTTTCATTGCAAAACCAAGTGCCAAAGGCCTAAGTGCCGCCCAAAGCGAACTTGATACCGCTGTTAAAAAAGGCTTGTTAAAGAAAAATACTGTCGCAAGGCGTAAATCTCAGCTTTCAAAAATTGCAAAGAATTCTGGTGTTAAACTTGCAAGCGGCTCAGTCAAAAAGGCTGCACCAAAAGTTATCGCCAAAACGGACGTCAAGAAACCAGTTGCCAAAACAGTTGTTACAAAAAAAGCGGCCCCAAAGACTGTTGCCAAAAAAGTATCTGCTAAAAAACCAGCAGTCAAAAAATAATCTAGGTATTTGCTACTTTTATTAATGCCCGCTCAATTAATAACCATGGGTCGGCTTTTGATGTCTTGATATCATCATCAGTTTCGGCAAAAATTGCGATAATTTTTGATACTCCACTCTTCCCGAGACGTCGAGCAGCTGGCGATAACTTTGAGACCACATAAGGATGCAAACCAAAATCCTTGGTTATACTGTCGTTTTCCGTAGCAGATGCAACTACGGCCAATTGGAATGCTTGGGTTGAAAGTAAAGCAAACAACCGAAATACATCCTCAGATTGTTCAAGTGTTTTTAGAGTTCGACTCAGGCCACCCGCATCACCTGTTAATGCTGCCTCAAACAGGCTAAACACATTCTCGAACGGGCTAGCTTCGATGACGTCCTTAATAGTTTCGTCCGAAACCACATCGACAAGTTTCAACTTTTCAATTGCATGGAATAACTGCCACTGATCAACACCAACCCATTGGACTAAGGTCTGAACACTTTTTTTATTCAATTCTAACTCTTGTCGCAAAGCTTCACTTGCCACCCATTTTTCAGCTTTTTGAATGTCACTATCACTCCACTGCTGGGATTCATGAACGTCTGAGCTATTTTTGAGTGACTTAAAAGTTGTTGTCCGTTTATCAGGCTTTGGTTCGATTAATACTAGATGAATGTCATCAGATATTTTAGGTATCCAATTACTAAACACAGACCAAATTGATTTATTCTCACTTAAATTTCTAATAATTATGGTTCGTTTTGTAGCAAACAAACTAACCCCCATCAAGATATCTGGTAACTGTGAAATCACTAGGTCAGAACCTTCGATTTTTTCAACAATTCCATCAAAATCGGTCGCAATCTTTTGAAGTGCTCTTTCAATTTCAAATGAATTATCACCTATAAATAACGTTATCATTATACCTAGTATAACGCAGAATCGTAGACAGCGGGTGGCATTCGGCGGGACAGACCGAATGACAGGACCAGAAATGAATATTTACTTTAATATCTGCTCATGCGGACAAATATGTGTTCCGCGACCGGCGACTTTTAGTTTTATGATTGTAGTGCCACATCTTGGGCAAGGCAGGCCTTCACGCCTGAACACTCGGGCAAAATCCATATAACTACCCTTCTTGCCTTCGGCGTTAACATAATTTCGGTTGGTGCTACCACCTTTTTCGATTGACAAATTCATGACAAATCGCACTTCAGTATATAGTTTTTTGAATTCTTCGTCTGTTATTGTACCAACTTGTCGGCCTGGATGGATTTCGGCACCCCACAATGACTCATCAGCATAGATATTACCTACGCCTGCAATCACAGTCTGATCAAGCAGTGCTGCCTTTATTGTGGTTTTAGCCCGCTTTTTAAACCTACTAATAAATTCGGCAACCGTAAAGTCTACTTCTAGCGGTTCAGGTCCGACTTTTTTCATAAAATCTATATTTGGCACCTCTAGCGTTGGCATCAAACGCACCCAACCAAATTTTCGCTGGTCATTAAAATATAGGTGCGATCCATCAGCAAAATCAAACGTCACACGAGTAGATTTGTCCGGCAAAGTGCCTACTAAACTATCATTAGGATGCCCAGCACCAAAACGTTTCTTATTATTCACAAACACTAACTGACCTGTCATCTTGAGGTGAATTACTAGTGTGTAATCAGTCGACAAATCAATCAATAATACTTTGGCACGACGTCTAACTTCTTTGATGGTGGCATTCATTAAAAACTGATTTACGTCAAACTCGAAATTTGGAAAACTTTTAGGGTTATCGTGCCTAGCTGCAACTATTTTGCGACCAACTATTAATTTATTTAGACCACGCTTAACTGTTTCCACCTCTGGTAGTTCAGGCATTATTAGGCTCAATCAGTTTGTTAAATTCTACTTTCACAAATTCGGTCGAAGTGAACATGATCCCCTTCATACCAGCATCAATTGAACCTTCAATATTTATAGAGATATCGTCAATCATAACGCACTCATTAGGTTCAAGCCCAAGCCTTGAGGCCATAAGTTCAAAAATAGCCATTTCTGGTTTTGCCAAACCAACATCGGCTGAAGCAATAATCTGATCAAATAGATTAACCTGCTCATCCTTGGACAGGAAATCTTGTAGTCTGTTGCTACCGACATTGCTAATAAGACCAATCATGTATTTACCTGTGGCTTTTAGTTGACGAGCCCAGTCAAAAACGGTCTCGTCGCGTACTTCTCGGGCATAATATTTATTAAAAACTTCATCTGCCGATAGTCCAGTCAATTTTGCAATCTGATCGTAATATTCCTGCTGCGAGATTAGGCCATAATCTACCTGATGTTCTAGATCATTGATTTCAGTTAATAAATGAGGGAAAGCTTTATAAACTAATTTTGTACCAGATTGGACTAAAACGCCGAAACAATCAAAAATAACAGCTCTTACCATAAAGTGTTAATCTTTTTTTGGGCACCCGGTATTTGACTAATTATAAGATCAGTCAAGACCCTCAGACTGGCATTTATTGATCCATGCACGCTTGAACAGGAGGTTGTCCAAAGCATTTTGACCACCTTATCAGCTTTAAAAATTTGGAATTGATATAGATTACCACTGGCACAGACGCCACGAACATCGTTGCTATCACCCGTAAGTTCGGTTCCCCTCATCAGGTTAGACCTATCTAAGGCGTACACAAATTGTTCATATGATGGGATATTATTTACCAAAGTAATATTATCAAACTGCTGGTTCTGGTAACCCTTATATTCTATTAGGGCCCGTTCATTTGGCGTTACCCGAATCTGGTATGTTCGATAATCCTCATCAGCAACAATCGGTCCCCTAACGGTCATACGCACGGCTCTATCAGCATTCGTACTTAACAAAGCAGTTTGGCTAATGTCAGGCTGAGAGGCCACATTTGTGTTGGGAAAAAATATAGACCGACCAAAATAAACCAGTGTGCCTATAACTAATATGATAATCAGTAGCACAAACACTATTTGGATGAACCTGGTTGTTTTGTAGCTTGCCATTGTATCTATTATTATAATATCCTTTGTCGACTAAGTCAATCTAAATACCAGCACCTGTACTACCAAAACCACCAGAACCACGCTGGGTTTCGCTCAGTGAATCAACTTGATTCCAATCTATATGCTCGTATTTTGAGATAACTAATTGAGCAATCCGCATACCGTGCTCGACAACAAATGGTTTATTGCTAATATTAACCAACATAACACCATATTCACCCCTGTAATCACTATCGATTGTGCCTACGCCATTGGCCATCGTGATACCATGTTTAAGACTAAGCCCACTGCGAGACCTGATTTGAGCTTCATAACCTGGTGGTAACTCGATTGATATACCAGTTGGAACAACTACCCTTCCCATTGGTTGAATCGTCATTGGCTGGTCCAAACAAGCATGCAAGTCCATACCGGCCGAATACTCGGTTTGATATTCTGGCAAAATCGCAGATCGTTTGAGTTTTAAAATGTTAATTTTAAAGTTTTTGTTCACAACTCACTCCAATTTTTTCCAACGCTGACATCAACTTTTAACTTTACCTCTAATTCAGGAGCAATGTTTTCCAGAGTATCTTTTAGTATATCAGCAACTTTTTCTGCATTCTCGACTGGGCATTCAACCAAAATACTGTCGTGTATCTGCAAGATTTGCTGGCCAAGCCCTTCGAGTCGGTCTTCAACTTTAATCATAGCCAGCTTCATTAAATCTGCCTCAGTACCTTGAATAGGCATATTGGCAGCTGCTCGTTCAGCGGCAGCCCTAACCATGAAATTACTGCTCAGTACATCAGGAGTTGGTCGGCGGCGTCCAAAATACGTTTCAGCATAACCCTCGGTTCGGGCTTGGTCGAGTGTTTTATTAATATATTTTCTGATAGGATTTCGGAGTTCAAAATATTCGTCAATAAACTTTTTTGCCTCACCGAAAGTCATTCCAGTTGCAGCACTAAGCCCATGTGGGCTCATGCCATATAAGACACCGAAGTTAATTATCTTGGCATTGCGCCTTTGAGTTTTAGTCACGTCATCAATCGGCACTCCATAAACCACACTGGCAGTCTTGGTATGAATATCAACGTTGCCATTAAAATCATTAATCATTTCGTGATCACCGGCCAAAACGGCCGCCAAACGAAGTTCGAATTGTGAATAATCAGCGCTAACAAAAACTTTGTCACCATCCGTTATGAAAGCTTCGCGAATTTGACGCCCAAGTGGTGTTCGAATCGGAATATTCTGCAGATTCGGATTTGTGCTACTTAGGCGTCCTGTTCCGGCCACATCCTGATTGTAGGTTGTATGTATACGCCCATGCTCATCCGCCAGTAGCGGTAACGCATCGACATAAGTATTTTTTAATTTTGCGAGCTCTCGAGTTCGTTCAATTAGCTCGATAATTGGATGAAGCCCTCGAAGTTTATTTAACTCTTTTTGCCCAGTACTATAACCAGTCTTTCCTTTTTTTATATCCTTAGTTGGCAACTGCAATTTAGTAAATAGTACTTCAGACAGTTGTGCTGGACTACCTATATTAAACTCATACCCAACCATTGCAAACATTTCTTTTTCAAACTTGCTGTGTTCCTCACCCAGTGTTTTGCTCATGGTTTTCAGAATTTCAGGATCAATTTTTATGCCACGATGTTCCATCAAAAATAATATATAAATTAACGGAAAATCGAAGTCATGAGCAATCCTGGCGATACTAGGTTCGTCCTCAAATGATTTAGTCTGCCTATCATAAATTTGCCAAATTGCAGCAATCTTTAACTCCTGAGAGTCATCAACATCACTACCAATAAGATGTGACAATGACCGATCACGCTCGAGAGGGTTGATCAGAAACGCAGCCTGATTAATGTCATGCAGTTCACTAAATTTCACCATCACCCCGTTGTCTGCAAGTTTATGGTATAGCACTTTGGCATCAAAACTAATAACAGTAGCCAGTTCAAATACGCGCCAAACACTACGGTCGATTTTGTTTATAGGAGAGCGTGAAAAAGTCTTTTGATTGGTTGATAACCATAATGTATCACCATCAGCAGCCAGCACAATTGGCCCCTCAATTGTAAGAACTTCAGGCCATACTAACTCTTGAAGAACACCTAGTTCTAAATTAATTTCTGTAGCAGTCTGATGCGTAGGTTGTAGCTGCATGTGTTTTGGCATACGTTTAATTAATGACGAGAATTCAAGTCTTTTTAATATTGCAGCAACTTTATCCAAATCAGTATCATTAACATCAGCCACATCCCAATCCAACTTGACCGGTGCCTCAGTCCAAATTCGTCCAACTTCCTTAGTCATATATGCCAGCTTTTTGCCGTCAATTAATTTTTTAGCAACGGTCGGTTTAATATCATCTAGATGTTCGTATATATTGTCTAGAGTGTCAAATTGCTGCAGTAACTGGATGCCAGTTTTCTGTCCGATTCCAGGTACTCCAGGCAAATTATCAGATGAATCACCCATCAATGATTTCAAATCTAAGAACTGATCAACCCGAATACCATATTTTTTTTCAAAAGAGTCAACGTGAAATTCTTCTATATTTGACAGTCCATTTTTCAATGCGTAAACTTTTGTTAGAGGACCAACCAACTGAAGCGCATCTAAATCACTAGTTAATAAGTCTGTTTCAACACCCTTTGCCTCGGCCTGTTTAGCAAAAGCGCCTAAGATATCGTCAGCTTCATAATCATCCATTTCGTATAGTGGCCATCCAAAAGCTTCTAATAACTCGTGAAGTATCGGAATCTGTTCGTAGAAGTCATCGGGTGCTTTTTTGCGACCAGCTTTATATTCAGGATAAATTTCTCGACGTTTGCGAATATTTGTGCCCTTCTTATCCCAGGCGACCGCAACGTAATCTGGCTCAAGTTTCTTAATAAGCTCAATCGCCAATGATGCAAAGCCATAGACTCCGCCAGTCGGCGTTCCATCGGCCAGCGACAAACCGGGCATAGCATAATATCCACGATAAAATACCGACTTACCATCAATCACCGCCAAACGTTTTGTCATATTAATAGTATAACGCACTACTACTGTAACCTGTTACAATATTTAATATGACATATAGCAAAAATAATAAAATCGTAGCGTTTGTCGGGCTAACTGGCTCTGGTAAGAGTGTAGCCGTGGATTACATTGTTTCAAAAGGTTACCCAAAAGTCTATTTTGGTGGGATTGTATTGGACGAAGTTAAAAAACGGGGGCTTGAGCTGACTCAAGAAAACGAGCAACCACTTCGTGAAGAATTAAGGGAAATCGAAGGAAAGGATTTCGTCGTTAAACGGATTATTAGCCAAATTCACGATTTAATTGACGCAGGCCAACACAGAATAGTTGCTGACGGACTTTATACCTGGACTGAATACAAAGTGATGAAACACGAATTCCCAGGTGAATTGACGGTAGTTGCCGTTGTATCTCCGAAACATGTGCGAAAGTTGCGAATGGCTAATCGCCCACTACGACCACTAAATGCTGGTGAAGTTGACCAACGCGACTGGGCAGAGATTGAAAACATTGAAAAGGGCGGACCAATCGCCATCGCTGACTATTATGTGATGAATGACAGTAATTTAGATAACCTCAATAAACAAATCGATAACGTTCTAAACGAAATCGAGTTTTACGATAATTAATAGACACTGCGAACGGATGACATAACCCGTGAATATAATGTTTGTACTAGCCTAGATACTCGTGCAACTTTTTTGCGTCTTTGTGTTTGCGAAGTTTAGCTAGGGCTTTGGCTTCAATTTGACGAATACGTTCACGGGTAACAGCAAATTCTCGGCCGACTTCTTCTAGTGTGTGGCTTTTACCATTTTCAAGCCCGAATCGCATTTTAACAATTTTCTGCTCACGATCGGACAGTGTTGAAAGAACTGATTGAACCTGTTCCTTTAAAAGCTGAGAAGTGGCAGATTCTTCGGGTGTAACACCAGCATCATCTTCGATAAAATCACCAAGAACCGAATCTTCGTCTTCGCCATCGCGTCCAACACCAGCATCAAGTGAAGTGATATCTTGTTTGATTTTAATAACGTATTCTACTTTGGCAGGTTCCATTTCAAGTTCGATGGCAAGCTCTTCAATTGTTGGCTCACGATTTAATTCCTGTGTCATGCGACGCTGCGTACGAAGTAATTTGTTGATGGTTTCAACCATATGCACCGGAATACGAATTGTCCTAGCCTGATCAGCAATGGCACGTGTAATCGCTTGTCGAATCCACCATGTGGCATAAGTCGAGAATTTGAAACCTTTGTCTGGGTCGAATTTTTCAACAGCTCGCAAAAGTCCTGTGTTCCCCTCTTGGATTAGATCTAGAAAATCAAGTCCACGACCACTGTAACGTTTGGCGATTGAGACGACTAAACGCATATTGGCTTCGGCCATTTTGTCTTTGGCTTTTTTATCGCCAGCCACCACACGATTAGCAAGAGCCAGTTCTTCTTCGGAATTAAGCAAAGGAATTTTGCCAATTTCACGGAGGTACAAACGAACACTGTCGTCGCTGGCATCATCAAAATATTGTCCCTTATTTAGGGTGTCTTCGTCGTCTTCTTCCTCTTCTTCATCTTTTAGCTCATCTGCGGCTGGCTCTTCAATATCACTAAGAGGCGCGAAACCACCAATGCTAATCGCATCTGAATCCAAT
>JAYTVU010000049.1:0-5621 GCA_043743855.1 bacterium | reverse complement strand
AAGCCAGGGCGCATGATACCAGTGTTTTGTCAGATATTGATACCTTGGACGCCCTAGAGACAAATTACGGTTTAAAAAATAATGTTGCCGGTAAAGCATGGTACTCAGGCAATGCAGTTGATAGTGATTTGCAATTTGTCCCAAGTAGCGGCAATGTTATAGATGTCGTTACGAACGGAACTGACTATTGTATTCGTGGGTATAACACTCAGTCTAGTAAAACCTCAATCTACGATACGTTTTACGAAGGCTCTAGTCCAAATGCTTGTTCACAACCTTCCCTAGGGCCATCAGTAGCTGCTCTTGCTGCTAATCCAAGGACATTCACAATGTCAGCTATAACTGGCACAACCCAAGTTGGTCAAATATTAGCGTCTGGTGCATTAAATCCGTCTAATGCTGTTGTCAATTATCAATGGCAGAATTCTAATACATCGAACGGTACGTATACTAACATTATTGGGGCAACTTCACCGACTTATACGATTGCTTCAAGTGATGTCGGTAAATACATTAAAGTAGTCTCGACTGGTAATGGTGGATATACAGGCACTATAACTAGTGACGCTTCAGCTGTAATCACAGCTGGAACATTCACTATGGCTACGATAACTGGCACAACCCAAGTTGGTCAAATATTAACAGCTGGGGCTTTAACTCCAACGGCTGCTACCGTAACATATCAGTGGCAGAGTTCTGCAACCTCAAATGGTACATACACCAATATTGCCGGAGCAACTTCATCAACATACACCCTTGTATCAGGCGATTCAGGTAGATACATAAAATTAGTTGCTACTGCTAATGGCGGCTATACAGGTATTGTTAACAGTAATGCTTCAGCCGTTGTTACGTCTGTGGTGACTGCAACCCAGGTTGCGGTTGTAATTGTGGCAGGTGGTGGTGGTGGTGGTGGTGGCGCAGGTGATTGTGGTAGTGGTCCTGACGGCCCTAATGGTAATAACTCATCAATATATCATGTTGTTACTAATTCGACCTATAGGGCTACATTTGGAACTGGAGGAACAGGTGGATATGATAATTGTTCGAATTCATTTTCTGGAAACCCAGGTGTTAATGGTACTGGTATAGGTTTAGGCGGGGCAAACCTAACCGGATGGACTACAATTTCTGCTGCTAACGGTGGAGCCGGTGGTGCAAATGAATTTGGTGGGGCTGGCGGTAACGGTGGGTCCGGTGCTAGATTGTCAGGTAATTTAGCTGGTCTAGCTGCCGGTCAGCAAATCACGATTACAGTGGGTAATGGAGGTGATTCCGTTGCAGCCGGTGGTAACGGCGAAAATGGTGGCAATGGTTACGTAACTATCTCGTATCCTACTGGCGCTATGAATCCTTCAGTCACAAACGGCTCACAGTCAGCAGCAGGTGGGAATACCATATTTACATATAGTATTAACGGTACGTTTATTGTTCAATATTAAAGATTTTTGTCTGATTGATTAAGGAGATAGTATGCAACCAAACGACCAAATAGAGAAAGATATAGTAAAAAAAAGAATCTTTTTAATCATAACCTCATCATGCATTATAGTATTGATTTCTATTGCGACGATATTTGTATTGAAAACATTAAACCCGGTTGCTAAAAATAATAAAAGTACCGCGAAAGTATATTTAACTAAGGATATTGCATCATCATACTCAAAAACCGGGACAATAAACGGTTTATCATCTGACACTTACCGTCAATATATCAGCGCCAAGCTGTTAATTATCTATAAAAACGATGAACACAGTTACAGTGTGTATGTACCTGCAGATGACAATGTGACTTCCATTCAAATAAAAGAATCACAACCAACTGACAAGAAATCTATTCAAGAACAAACGACAGCTTTTATGAGTCAAAAAGGTCTTAAGCTTGATAAAACTAACACTGTTGATAAATATAATGTTAGCTACGTTACTTATATTAATGAAAAAATAACCTGTCAATTAACTAGCTATGAACCAGACGTTGCGCATAAAAGCCCAAGAACACACCAACTAGCTTGTGTGGAAATATCCAAAATAAATAGTGAGTATAGTTCGACAGATAAATTGCTTAATATATATAAGCTTTCTAGTAAGATTCCTACATTCACGGCATCATCCAGGTTAACAAAAACTGAGGGTGATAAGTCGTATGCAATTCTTAGTCTACGGAGTAGTGGTGTTGGGTATAGATTATTATTTGCGGCCGTGAATAATAATTGGGATTATATTTGCAACCTTTCTAGTAGTAATAATAATATTAGCCCAAGTTCAAAATATAATTTAACTACGGAAATAAAAGCTAAAATAAATGATCCAAAGTACGGCGATTTTCTTTCAAAAAATATAAAATAACCCATTAGTTATTCACAATATGAATCGTATGGATAATTCATAGATGTATTAATTTGATATAATTAACCTAATGTCTAAAACTTTCTTTTTTTACGACCTAGAAACTAGTGGTTTAAATGCACGTGAAGCCCGGGTGATGCAGTTTGCTGGTATTCGTACTGACATGGATTTAAAACGGGTAGGTGAACCAGTAAATGTTCTGGTAAAACTAAACGATGACACGTTGCCAAGCCCCGAGGCGGTAATGGTAACAGGTATTACTCCGCAACATACCCTTGACGGAGGCTACACCGAGGCCGAGTTCGCCAAAATGCTGGTTTACGATATATTCACCCCCGACACGATTGCGGTGGGTTTTAATAATATTCGTTTTGATGATGAATTTATTCGCTATCTGTTATGGCGTAATTTCTACGATCCGTATGAGTGGAGTTACAAGGACGGTCGTTCGCGTTGGGATTTACTAGATGTCGTGCGTATGACTCGGTCTCTTCGTCCCGAAGGAATCAAATGGCCAGTTGACGAAAAAGGCGTGGCAACCAACAGATTAGAATTAATCGCTAAATTAAACGGCCTTGATCATGATAAGGCACATGATGCGCTTAGCGATGTACAGGCTCTAATTGCGGTTGCAAAACTAATCCGTGAAAAACAGCCTCAGCTATACGAGTATCTACTGAAAATGCGCGACCAAAAAGAAGTCAAAAAACTGGTTAATTTGGACGAAAAGCAGCCATTTGTTTACGTCAGTGGCAGATATGACTCGGAATTCAATAAAGCCACCGTGGCTTTTCCGTTGACAGCCGGTAGCGTTGGCAAGGTAGTTGTCTATGATTTACGCTATGACCCAACTCCGTTTCTAAAGGTAAATTCTAAGGATTTGGCTAAAAAGTTATTTGCCACTTGGGAAGAACGTCAGACAGAGGGTTTCGTAAAATTACCTGTCAAAGAGTTGCAATATAATCGAGCTCCGGCAATAGCCCCCTTAGGCGTTCTCGAGCAAGAGGACGGTTGGAAAAATATCGGACTTAGTCAGGCAATTATCGAAAAACACAAAATAATATTACTATCCGAACCAAGTTTTGCTGAGAATATGCGGACAATTTACGAAAATCGCCAGGAATTTAAAAAATCAACAGATTCCGAAACCCAGTTATATGATGGATTTTTGCCTGATAGTGACAGAATGCGGACTGAAATAATTAGAAACGCTGACGAAAATAGCTTGGCCGATATGCATCCGACTTTCACAGATGAGCGACTCAGTCCGCTACTACTACATTATAAAGCCCGCAATTTCCCAAAAAGTTTATCTGAAGATGAGTCAGTTGCCTGGGAAAAGTGGCGATCCAACCGCATTTCAACCAATTTACCACCATTTATGAACTCGTTACAAAAAATTGCGGCATCGACTACAGATGAAAACAAACTCTTCATCCTGAAAGAGCTTCAGCTATGGGCGGAAAGTATAATGCCATCTGACTTATCCGAATAGATAAACTTTTCAATATTATTTATCAGATTTACTTATAATAATATGTTGTAATTTTGCAAGGTTTTGCAAGCTAGAACCTTGCAGTAACATAATTCAGAGTTAGTTTCCAAGGTGGAACCTTGGAATGACAGATAACCCTACTTGAAAAAAGTGCTAAAAAAGAGTATAATTGTTCGGATATGCCAGAGGTGATAAGAGTTATTGGTGCGCGCGAGCACAACTTAAAGAATATTAGTGTTGATATTCCGCGTGACAAATTTGTAGTTATAACTGGTTTGTCTGGATCAGGCAAATCATCCTTAGCGTTTGATACAATTTATGCTGAAGGTCAGCGTCGATATGTCGAAAGTTTATCTAGTTATGCCAGACAATTCTTGGGGTTAATGGAAAAACCAGATGTAGACCAGATTACGGGTTTAAGCCCAGCAATCAGTATCGACCAAAAATCAACCAGTCACAACCCTCGCAGTACCGTCGCAACGGTAACTGAGATTTACGACTATCTAAGGTTGTTGTTTGCTCGAATAGGAATTCCACACTGTCCGATTGACGGTAAGCCGGTCACTCGGCGGACAAGCGAAACGATAATTGATGAAATAATGAAGTCCCCTAACGGCGCAAAATTGATAATTTTAGCACCACTTACCAAAGACAAAAAAGGCGAGTTTGCTCACATTCCCGAGCAATATAGTCGACTAGGTTTTGCACGGGCAAGGATTGATGGTATCGTCTATAAATTGGATGAATTTCCATCACTTGATAAGAATTATAAACATAACATCGAAATTGTAGTCGACCGAATCGCAATGTCACCTGATATGATAGGACGCGTTACTCAATCAGTCGAACAGGCGCTCCAAATTGCTGACGGACTGGTGGAGGTTTTAAATACCGATAACGATTCTTTATGCGCTTACAGCCAGAGGTACGCCTGTCTTGATCACCCTGACGAGGACATCCCCGAACTTGAGCCACGTTTGTTTAGTTTTAATGCGCCGCAAGGCGCTTGCCCGGTTTGTACCGGACTAGGCAATAGGTTAGAAGTTGATCCTGAGCTGGTTTTCAACTCAAACCTGACGATTTCGGAAGGTGGGATTCGCCCGTATAATCGCGTTAACAGTGACGCTTGGTATATGAAAAAACTTACCGAAGTCGCCAGTGCGCACGGATTTAGTATCAAAACACCAATCAAAGATTTATCCAAAGACGATTTGAACAAAGTACTATATGGTACAGGTGACCAAACTTACACCGTTCAACTTGGTAACGGCCGGATGTACGATACGACTTACGAGGGAGTGATTCCTAACCTGGAACGTTTACACAAGGAAACTGACAGCGATTTCCGTCGTCGCGATATCGAACGATTCATGCGTGAACGTGAGTGTAATACCTGTCATGGGGCAAGGTTGAAGCCGGTTGTGTTAGCTGTCACGATTCATGGTTTGAATATCATGGATGTCTGCAATTTAGATATTGACAACGCACTGGATTTATTCCAAAACACCCTTAAAATGGACGAAAAGGAATTGTTCATATCGAACCAAATCATCAAGGAAATTGTCGCCAGACTAAGTTTTATGAACAATGTCGGTTTGAATTACCTGGAACTTGGCAGGGCTGCTAATACTTTATCTGGTGGCGAGGCGCAACGGATTCGCCTAGCGACCCAAATCGGCTCAGGTCTTCAAGGTGTTTTGTATGTTCTAGACGAGCCCTCAATTGGCCTCCATCAACGAGATAACCATCGCTTAATCGAGACTTTAAAGCGACTTCG
>JAYTVU010000048.1:0-10123 GCA_043743855.1 bacterium | reverse complement strand
GGTGGCGGTCCCTTTGTAACAGAAATTCACGATGAGGAATTACTTGCCAAATTACACGGTGATATGGCCACAATTGATGCCGAAAAAGGTACAACTACTGGTAGAATCCGTCGATTAGGTAATTTGGACTTACCCCAGATTCGTCGGGCTCAGATGATAAATGGCGAGGAAAGAATGCAGTCTATGGCATTATCAAAACTAGACTGGGTTAGGCGTTTTGGTAGTAATATATTAGTCTGTGTTGCCTATCAACGAAACGGTAAAACACTTGAAATTGCACCTGATGCAGCATATAAACTTGAACAAAGTACTCCAGTTTACGAAGCGTTACCTAACTGGAACGAAGATATAAGTGAAGTTCGTGACTTTGACGATTTACCCTTAAATGCTCAAAACTATGTAAATTTTATCGAGGGCCACACTGGCGTTCCAATCACTATGATAGGTGTCGGACCACGACGTGACCAAGTTATTATTCGTAAGCCCTAAATAGTGGTATTATTAAATTAATACAATAACCAATGTCACATAACGAGGTAATATGAGCAAAAGTTTATTCAAACAGTTCATAAGTGACAAAGATGGTAAGGAATCAGTTGTTCAACCACCTAACTTCCCTATTATTGCTTGGTTTATATCAATGGGCGTGGCTCTATTAGTGCCAGCTGGCTATCTTAAAAACGGCTTTATGAGCCTTAGTGGTGCATTCTTGTTTTTATGGGCTTACCTGGAAATAACCACTGGGGTAAGCGGTTTTCGACGCATGCTGGGCGTGGCGGTGCTATTGATTGTTTTGTTCGTCTATTTCGTCTAGTTACATATTGACTTATTTCATATATAGTAGTATAATATAGATATATGGATGAAAGATATGTACGGGTTAACGCCAGTTCTTTAATTCTTCGTAAGCGAAGAGATCTTTTGGATGCAACAATTGCCGGCATTACTGATGTTATGGAACTTGAGGGCCGTGACCCAAAGCTAATACTACCGGGTAGCGAAAAGCAAGCTAGATTATTGAGTGAAATTGATAAACATGCCTCACAGCGCCAGTCTGAAGTTGACCCTAATAGCTCGTCAACTCATTGTTTTACTCAATTCAAAGTTAACTCTTATGCAGCATATTTGGCACATTATGCAAAAAGTGTATTATCACCAAATATTCAAGATTATGTGTTGACGAACAAAGATTTCTATACTGATGGTGAGAAATTTACTTTCGGCATGACGCTTGTTCCTGAACAACTGTCAATCCAATCAATTGCCAGAGTCATTTTGGGGATACGTGGATATGATGCACAGGATATTATGACTCGACAAATTGCTCGACATGAATTTGGATATTTGTCGGGTATTAATGTTCAAAAAGAATTACCCAGCCTGGTTAAATCAATTGATAAGCCAAGTTTGGAAGTCTATGATAATTACCTCAAATCCACCGCTCACAGAAGTAAACGATTATTCAGATAAATTACTGGCGTTTGCACCACTGTACTTACATTAATTAGCTCATTTTGAGTGTTGTGTCATCGTAAAATGTTTATGACTTAACTTATTTAAACTGTTTAGTTATTTTTATATAGTTGCTATAATGTATCAAGCTTATGAATATAAATAAATATAAACATAAATCAGGCTTTACAATTGTTGAGCTTTTGGTAGTCATAGTTGTAATTGCTATATTAGCATCAATTACAATTGTTTCATTCATAGGAATTAACCAAAAGGCTAAGTCAGCAACTCTGAAAGCTGATTTAAGCAATGCAGCTCAGCAACTGAAATTATTTGAGTTGGACCATGATATTTTTCCATCTTCAATCAATACCTGTCCAGCTACATCAAGTGGTATATGTCTGAAGCCAAGTGGCGGCAATAACTTCACTTATGTGTTTGATGCGGGTAGTCCAACAGTGTACACACTTTATGCTGATAATGGCGAAAGATATGTAATTACAAACACAAATAACGTCCCAGCTTTGGTTGCACCTGTTGTATTAGTACAGGCTAGCGGTGGCAATAGCATAATTACATCCGCAGGTTATACTACTCATATGTTTACGTCCAACGGAAACTTTACCGTAACAGTTGGTGGAAGTGTTGAAGTCAACATATTAGGTGCTGGTGGTGGTGCAGCTCCTCCGACTTGGGAAGATAATTGCGGTAATGGTTCATATGGTGATGGTACAGATGGAGGATACTCTAAAGTTTCAAAAAGTGGTGTTGATTGGCAAGCTAATGGTGGATTTGGTGGCAAGACTTCAGAAGTCAATTACTGTGGAGGGACTGGCACTTCAGCTGATGGTGCTGTCGGCAATACCAACACACCTGCAGGCTGGACAGCAGTAAATGGTGGTGGTGCGTTAGGTGGTAGTAAAAATGCCTGGTCAACAGGCTGGGAACTTTATGGCGGGAATGGCGGTGCTGGCGGTAAATTATCTAAGGTTAATGTTAATGTTTCGAACGGAGATATTTATACTGTTACCGTTGGAGCAGCGGGAAGATATTATGGTAATGCAGGTTCAGTTTCATTTAAGTACGCAAGTCAATAGATTATTGTTAAAAGTATCTAATTTATAAGTCAGACGAAAGCAGTTTTGATTTTTCAGCTTCCAATCTTAAAGCTTCAACTACGTTTGGTGGAAAGTGTGTCCGTTCGACATGGTGTAATTTGATTGGTTTGCTTTGATCAATATAAAAGGCGAGTCTTTTTTTGACCCATTTCTTATCCTTGTTTAGTAATACTTGAATAGATTTTGCGGTTAACCAGCCTTCATTCTCAGGCTGATTTCGTAATAATATATTTGAATCAAGGCTAAGCAGTTCATCAACAACAGATGACGGATAATGCACAGATTCGCGTTTATTTCCTGCCATTCGGGTTTCGGGTTTTGCGCTCACAAAATCTAATCTATTTATGACCCAATCAAAATCATGTCCGACTTGTTTGGCTATTTTAACTATTGTCAAATAGTCACCAGCCTCTGGGTAATTCGCTACTACTTCGGCTTGTTGTAATAACTCTTGCAAAACATACGGTGGGTAGTATGCTCTGACTACTCCATGATCATCTTCTCGAGCTTCACGGACAGATGCGTAATTATCAATTAGTCTTTTTTCAATCCATTCCCATGATTTTGGAACTTGTAGCGACAAACTATTCAAAGTCAACCAATCGCCTGCTTTGACAGAATGGTCGGATATATTTATGATTGCATCCACTTGCTGCGGGGAATAGTATTTGTATATTCTGCCAGTTTTAGTTGATTGACGAGGTTCCCCTATAAAACCTAATTCTGATATCCTATCTTTTATCCAATCGGGGTTACGTTTTGTGATTGATTCAATATCTTCTAATATATACCAACCATCGTCTAATGGTGTTGACAGTATCACATCTCGCAAAGTTCTCACGATTATTCTAGGGTATTTAGTTGTGCCGTTTTTTAATATCGTATCAGCCGGATTGATTTCAAGTTTTTCAACTTCTGTCTTTACCCAGTCTTTGGTTTTACCCATAAAGTTTGCAATTTGGTTACGGCTAACAAATGGGTCAAGTTTACTAAAAGCTTGAATCCATTTAATTTCCTCACGAACAAGTTCTAATGTCATAAGGGGGTATATAACTTGGCTTGGGTCAATGCTTTGGCTATTAACGCCATGTGTTGGCTCAATACCAAACGAATTTGCAATTGCAGAGACTAATACTGAACGCACGCCAGTTTTGCGTGCGATTCCTATTAATGACCTTTCCTCGGTTGGTTTGATATGAGTTAAAGCAAAGTGCGACATCCGATTTTTAATAGGTATAGGTTGCTTAATCGGTTTTTCGATAATCTCAATACCAGATTGATTTTCGCTCAATCTGACATTTTGGTCGGTTTTTAACTCTGGAGACATTAAGACTATTATAACACAAATATAATAATATTTCCAATAAATAGAGGCTCAACCGAGCCTCTATTTAAGTTATTTTTATATTTTATTCTTCATTTCTGCCACGAATTGAGCCGAACAACCACCATAATCCACCACCAACTGCTGCAGCAGCGCCTAGTAGCCAAATCCAGTTGTAAATACCAAGCCAGGTTGACATAAAGAAGCCTGGATTAGTAGTTTTATCTGAATTGTCAGTTGTGCTGGCGCCTTTTACTTCTGTCGTACTAATATTTGGATCAGCCACTGTGGTTGTATCTGTTGATGGAGTAGTGCCGCCAGTTGTAGTGCTACCAGTATCTGTTGTTGTGGTCGATACTACTAATACCGGTACTTCAGCTGCGACCACATTGACGATACGAGCAGTAGACATGGTATTGCCAGCGGAATCCGCGACAGTATACGTCACCGTGTAGCTGCCAACTTTTGAAGAGTCGACTGTACTTGCTGTAATGATTTTAGCAGTTAAATCACCGTCGACTACGTCCAATGCGGTTGCACCGGCGTCGGTGTAAGTTGCCCCGACCGTAACTTGGATTGGGCTTGAGCCAAGCATTGTTAAATCTGGAGCGTTCTTGTCACCTGCAACCATAAATATCTGTGATGGGTCTTGAACCATCTTATTGCTGACAAGGTCGGTGATGTTTTTACCCCAGGCATCGACTATGTAGTATGAGTCTACATTCTTAATTAATGACCCAGTGTATGTAATGGTCATAGTTTTTCCGCCAGAGCTTAGAACTGCAGAAGTAATATTAACGCCGGCCGCATGAGCTGGTTCTGGATCAAACAGATTATGCGCCAGATAGGTTTCTCTATCATATATAGCAAGACTTGAGGTATATGCGGAATCAGGCAAAATATTGCTCAATGCATCCCTCAAGACGACTGGCTCGCTAAATGTATAGGTAATGGTTTTGTTGATTTCGCTGTGAGTGACGGATGTTGTTGGAGCTGTCGAATCACCTATAACCGTAAACGATTGAGTCGATGCATCAGCGAGCATTTTATTACCAGCTAAGTCGGTAATATTATAACCCCATGCGTCCACGATATATGTCGTGCCTGTTTTTTGAATCAAAGATCCGTCATAGGTTATAGTTATATTTTTTTCGTCAGGACTTAGAACTGCCGAGGCGATGTTACCACCATTTGTGGCTGGAGCATCTGTGCCAAATACGTGTGCTTCATAATTAGTTAGATCGTAAATTGCAAGTTTTGAGGCGTAATCCGAAGGTGTAACAATTGCGTAAGAGCTGTCCCTTAGTTGAACTGGCTCGCTAAATGTATAGGTAATGGTTTTGTTTGCCTCATTGTGAGCAACGGTCGCTGTAGGTCCGTCAGTATCAGTCTTGAAGCTTGCGGTTAACCGCGTAGTATTTTCAAATATATCAGAGAATGTAGCAGTTAGGTAATGAGTGCCAGCTATGAAATTTGGTCTACTTGATTGGTTAGCGTAGTTCCAAATACCATCAGTATTGCTATAGACCATTTCTCCATTTACTGCCCCGTCAACTGTCACAGGAACTGAAGTTGTATCAAGATTTGAATCACTAACAACTATACTTAAAGAGTTGAACTGATCCACTCCGTCGAGTGATAGGTCTGGTAACGTATAAATACCAGCTGTTGGCTCAGAGATGGTAATACCTGATGGGTACATCTTTGTTTTCATCATCAGTCGTCCGCCAACTGGTGCTACGTTGTCGATTATCGGAGCTGCCATTGCTGGCATAACACCGACGAACATTTGTGATAATAGCGATAAAATCGCAACGTATGACGTTAATTTGCCGAACTTTTTAAATATATTCATGATTTTTTGTTCCTCCACAGAACTCTTCCGGTTAAAGTTATTGCTTCACTTTTTAAAACTACCTAGTTTCAGCGCACAAGTGTTTGCACGGAGAATCTAGGCCGCTTTTTTGCTACTTCTATAATAAACTACCCAAATGAATGATTATTTGTTAATGAACTACTCAGCTCTCTCACAAATAACTGCTATGTTACTTGTTATATACCCATTTGTATAAAACGTCAATCGTATTAAAACGAATGTGCTAATATGGTAGGAATGGAAAATATTAAAGACACAACCGAGACATCCGACAATAGTATTATCGGCTTAATACCTGAAGTTGACGAGATCGTTCAAGGTACTAACGACGGTATACAAATTGAGTTAAGGCGTGGAGATTTCGAGAAGAATGACATCATCACTGATGCGCTTACTGTTGGTATCGAAGGCTATCCCCGATTGAGATTCCACGCATTAGGCCATGCGGTGCTTAAGTACGGAAACGCTATTTCGACGCGTATACGCTTGGACGATCACAATCATAAGGATATGCTTGTTTTCTCGGTCGCAAACATCCCTTGCCCTGATCCAGAACCGTGTGTATAGCCTATAGACATTGGGCTTCTCGTGTAGTATCATTAGTATGACAAGTATGAAATAATACTAACTTCTGAAGGGTAACAACAGATAGTGAAGCAATTGGTTAAATATTTTCAACCTTATATATTATGGCTGGTAGTTCTGGTCGTATTTATATATGCGCAGGCCTGGGTTAACCTGACTTTACCAGATTATATGGCAAAGATTATTACTAACGGAATCGTTATGAAAGATTTGGGTGCGGTCTGGAGTAACGGCTTTTCGATGCTGGGATTGACACTGTTTGGTGGTGTTTGTACGGTTATTGTCGGTTTTATCGCGGCCCGCATTGCCACTGGCTATGTTCGTAAACTTCGACAAGCAGTTTTTATGCAAGTTGAGCGTTTTTCATTAAATGAATTTAACAGTTTTTCCTCTTCGTCTCTGATTACCAGGGCTACAAATGATATGCAACAATTACAAAACGTAATTGCCATGATGCTGAGGATGGCTTTTTTGGCGCCATTTATGGGTGTTGGATCGATTATAAAAGCGCATGATTTGGCACCTTCAATGTCATGGATAGTCCTGGCGGCGATTGGCGCTATTATGTCTATGATAGTCATGTTGTTCTTTGTAGTGATTCCTAAATTTACAATTATTCAAAAATTGGTTGATAAATTAGGCTTGTTAACCAAAGAAATGTTGACGGGAATTAGAGTGATTCGTGCCTATAATAACGATGGAACTCAGCAAAATAAATTTAACGATGCCAACCTAGAATCGACCAGATTGAATACTTTTGTAAACCGTGTGATGGCATTGATGATGCCAGTGATGACACTGGTTATGGGCTTGGCATCCATGGCTGTTGTTTGGGTTGGTGCTTATGTCATTAATGCCGGCGACCTAAAGATTGGTAGCTTGTTCGCTCTGATGCAATACATCATGCAAACCATAATGTCGTTTTTGATGATATCAATGATTTTTATTATGGTGCCACGTGCTGCAGTTTCGGGGCGACGCATTAACGAGGTGTTGGCGACCGAACCATCGATTATTGACTCACCTACCCAGATTGATTTGCCAAAAAAAATAAATGGTGTGGTGGAGTTTAGGGATGTAAACTTTGGTTATAAGGGTTCAGAACAACAAGTTCTAAATAAGATTTCATTTATCGCTGAACCAGGTAAAACTACTGCGATTATCGGTGGAACCGGTAGCGGTAAATCGACTATCTTGAATCTAATCCCAAGGCTATATGATGTGACAAGTGGTTTGATAACAGTTGACGGTATTGACATTCGTCAGGTCTCCCAGGCAGAGTTGCATAGCCATATTGGTTACATTCCTCAAAAGGCATCGCTGTTTTCTGGCACTATCGCCAGCAATATTGCCTACGGCAAACCAAAGTCAGATAAAGACGAATTAAACAAAGCTGCAGCCACAGCACAGGCTAAAGAATTTATCGATGGCCTACCAAATAAACTTGATAACCTAATCGCCCAGTCTGGTAGTAATCTGTCAGGTGGTCAAAAACAAAGATTGTCGATTGCGCGGGCACTGGCAATGAAGCCTCAGATATATTTATTTGACGATAGTTTTTCGGCACTGGATTTTAAGACCGATGCCGCACTTCGTAAATCACTAGGCAAAGAAATATCTGGCGCAACCTTAATTATTGTTGCCCAACGTATTAGTACAATTATGAGTGCTGAAAAAATTATTGTTATGGACGAGGGTCGCATTGTCGGTCAAGGCACACATCAGGAACTATTGAAATCTTCATCAGTTTATCGTGAAATTGCCGAGTCACAGTTATCTGCTGCCGAGCTGAAGGAGTATAGGTAATGGAAAAGAAACGTTCTTCAGCACCAGCGCCAATGATGGGATTCCGTGGTCCTGGTATGGGCGGCGCACCAGTGCAAAAAGCTAAGAATTTTAAAAAGACTATAAAAACAATTATGGGTTATTTACGTCCGTATTGGTTTTACATGGTGTTTGTCGCGTTATGTGCGATTGCCAGTACTGTTTTTGCAATCGCTAGTCCAAAAGTATTGGGCAGTATGACTGATGAAATTATCAAAGGTTTCATTAGTGGCCGTGGAATTAACTTTACAAATATTGCCGTCATTGGATATTGGTTAATTGGTCTATATGTCATAAGTGCAGTATTTATGTATATCCAAAGTTGGGTCATGACGACAATCTCACAAAAAATTACCTACAAATTCCGTCGTGATATTTCTGAAAAGATTGCTCGCCTTCCCCTTAGGTATTTTGATAGACATGAAAATGGCGACATAATCAGTCGTGTTACAAACGATGTTGAAACTATCAGCCAAAACTTAAATCAAAGCATGACTCAGGTGGTTACGTCTGTCATAACAATCATCGGGATTCTAATCATGATGATTTCAATTAGTTGGCAAATGACATTAGTTGCCTTGACTGTTTTACCGGTAAGTATATTTTTGATTAGCTTTATCATCAAGCAATCGCAAAAATATTTCGTCAGGCAACAAGCAGCTTTGGGTGAAATCGATGGTCATATTGACGAGATGTTCAGTAATCACGCAATTGTGAAAAGTTATAACGGTGAAAGTCGAGCAGTCAGCCGATTTAATGATATAAACACAAAACTATATAAAAGCGGTTGGAAATCACAGTTCCTGTCGGGGTTGATGATGCCTATCACGCAGTTTATCAGCAACATAGGTTATGTAGGTGTGGCTATTGTTGGCGGGTGGTTAGCAATTAATGGCAAGATTACGATTGGTGATATACAAGCCTTCATACAGTATATGAACCAATTTACTCAACCAATTTCTCAAACGGCAAACATAGCTAACGTTTTCCAAGCGACTGCTGCTGCTGCCGAACGTGTCTTTGAATTCTTGGACGAGAAAGAAGAAAAACTAGAGACTGCAACAAACGCATTAAGACCAAAGGCCGTCAAAGGCGAAGTCGTTTTTGAAAACGTAAACTTTAGTTATAACAAGGGCGAACCAATTATCAAGCACTTTTCTACACATATCAAGCCAAAGCAAAACGTAGCAATCGTTGGACCAACGGGTGCCGGTAAAACTACAATTGTAAATTTGTTAATGCGTTTTTATGACATCGACAGCGGCAAGATTTCGATTGACGGTATTGACACTAAAACTCTCAGTCGACATGATGTTCGTAAGTTATTTGGCATGGTATTACAAGATACTTGGTTGTTCCAAGGGACGATTGCCGAAAATATTGCTTATGGCCGACCTGACGCCAGCCACGCTGAAATTATTGCCGCAGCAAAAGCCGCTCATATCGATCATCTTATTGATACTTTACCAAATGGTTACGATACGATAATCAGCGAAACTGCCGACAGTATCTCGGCCGGTGAAAAGCAGTTATTGACGATTGCCAGAGCAATCTTGGCCGATTCGCCAATGTTAATTTTGGATGAAGCTACTAGTTCGGTTGATACCAGGACTGAACTGTTAATTCAATCAGCCATGGATAAACTTAGTCATGGACGCACAAGTTTCGTGATTGCTCACCGCCTTTCAACTATTAGAAATGCCGATTGTATCTTGGTGATGCGCGATGGCAACATTGTCGAACAAGGCACGCATGACGGTTTGATAAAACAAAATGGTTATTACGCTGAATTATATAATAGCCAGTTTATCCCTGTTCAAGTGTAAACAAGGTATAATAGTTGGATATGATACGACGAACATTAATTAAGGTGTGTAGTTTTCTGTATGCCCACTTTGCCAAACCTATTCTTTTTAGCATCCCACCCGATAAAGTTCATGAGGG
>JAYTVU010000047.1:0-4485 GCA_043743855.1 bacterium | reverse complement strand
GTGTGTCATACCTGCAATCTCTAAGGCAAAAGCAATGTTTTCAAAGACAGTACGTTGCGGTAATAATTTAAAATCCTGAAAAACCACACCAATTTTACGTCGGAGCATTGGAATATTGCTATCTTTTAATGTGTCGTAGTCGATACCACCAACAACAATTTTGCCACTAGTCGGTTTTTCTTCACGAGTTAGCAACTTGAATAAGGTCGATTTTCCTGCACCACTAGTGCCAACTAAAATAACAAATTCCCGTGGCTCGATGAATAAACTAACGCGGTCAATAGCTGGGCTAAGGTCTTTGCTATACGATTTTGTTACTCTATCAAGTAGTATCATTCTTTGAATAATTATACCATAAGCGTAGAGACGTTATTAATTAATGGCTATTTAGCTTTAAAGGAACCAATTATTGTACTAGCAGAATTTGACAAACTAGGTTCACTTACATGAGCCTCGATAGTGATGGTATACGCCTTTTTACTTGATACTAATATAGCCCATGTCATAATCTCAGTCGTTTGATTATTTTTTTTCACAATACATGAAGCAACACGGACATCCAACTCATCTTTTTTTGATTTATCAACTTTAAAGTCTGTAATCTCTTGGTTGGATGACAAAGCTGCTGAAAAACTTTCTTTCGTCATTTCAGTATCTATTTGTTTTATGTACTCATTTTTATAACTTGACGGTATATCAGATACATTAATCGTTACCTGCGACTGGGTTGTAGAATCCTGATTTGGTTTTTTAAAAGTGACACTTGAACCAACTTCATCTTTGGTGTATGACTTTGGAACCATAACTGAGTAATCATTATTAGAATATTGCGTTAATTCTGTTTTATTAAAAAACATTACCCAAACTGTAATAACAATACCAATGAAAATAGCAGCTAAAGTAGCAAAGACTATAAAAAGTTTGATTTTCTTTTTGTCCATGAGTTTATTTTGGGTATCAGGTTGGCTGCTAACCATGATAGGCTGTAACTGATCAAAACCTGATGAAGACTTAACCGCAGGCTGTGTCTGAGTAGGCATAGCTTGTTCTAGTGGCACTACATCCTGAAAATTGTTTGCCGAAGACTGCGGCTGTAACTGCGGTTCAACGATGGGGGGAAACTGCTGAATTGGTTGTTCGGGTTGAAACGTCTGTGGTTCAGGTATATTCAGTGGATTCGGATCCATAGGATTATCTTGATTAGGATTCATGTTATTCCTTTTTGCTAATGTTTATAGCTATATATAACCATAAAATTACATTATTCACTATATTTTTCTAGGTATGAGTCAATAAAACCGTCTATTTTGCCATCGAGCACACTATGAATGTCATGTTCTTCGTATTTTGTTCGAGTATCTTTGACGAGTGTATATGGGTGCATAACGTAATTTCGAATCTGGGACCCCCAGTTAGCCGACTCACCTGCTTGCAAGTCTGTGATACTTGATGCGTGCTGTTCCAGTTGCAACTGTGTTAATTTTGAACGTAAAATCTTTAAAGCCATTTCGCGATTTTGCAACTGCGAACGTTCGTTTTGGATTGCCACGACGATACCTGTCGGAATATGCGTAACCCTGACTGCACTATCAGTTGTATTCACTGATTGACCACCATGTCCACCGGCTCGATAAACGTCAATTTTTAAGTCTTTTTCATTTATTTCGACTTCGTCTGGCCTATCAATTTGAGGTAAAATTTCGACTAGGGCGAAGCTAGTCTGACGCAGATTATCACTATTAAATGGGCTTAGACGAACCAGACGGTGAACACCATTCTCGCTACGCAATTTACCATAAGCATACGGTCCAAGCACTTCAATAACACTTGACTTTATGCCTGCCTCTTCGGCCGGAGACCTTTCAATCATACTTGTGTGCATTCTTGACTTCTCGGCCCAACGCAAATACATTCGCTCTAGCATTTCTGTCCAATCCTGCGCATCAGTGCCACCTACTCCAGCACTTAATCTGATAATCGCATTATGGTCATCGTACTTTCCATGGAACAATAAGTCTTTTTTAAATCTTGAAAAATCAGCTTCAAGTGCGCTAATCTCCTTCTCAAATTCTTGAGTTAGGCTATCATCGTCTAATTTAACCATCTCAATTAAGTCAGTAACTTGAGAATGCAAAATAACCCATGGTTCTACGATATTTGATAATACTGACAACTGAATATTTTTTGCTTGAGCGTTTGCGGGGTTATTCCAAATCTCAGAATTCGAAAGTTGCTCGCTCAGTTGACTAATTTCGCTCTGTTTTTCGACTATTCCTAAACGTAAAAAAGCCGCATCTATTTGCGTTAGTAAAACTGTTAGTCGTTTTGTAAGAAGTTGCATAATCATTTATTATAACAGCCATATATACTAGTCGTGATAAAATACGGATGTTATGCGTATTGGAATATTTGACTCAGGTATAGGCGGCAAGGCAATTGCGACAGAATTGATGTCTAAATTTCCGTCTGATGAGATAATATCAGTAAATGATAAAGAGCATCTACCATATGGAAATCGTGAACCAAATGAAATTATATCTCTTACTGAAAAAGCCATCCAACCCCTACTAAATTCAAAGTGTAACGTTATAGTAATTGCTTGTAATACCGCTACCACCGTCGCCATTTCTACACTCCGATCTGATTTCCCAAATACCCCATTCATTGGTGTAGAGCCAATGATAAAACCCGCAACTGATTTAACAAAAACAAAATGTATTGCTGTTTGCGCTACGCCAGCTACACTTCAAAGCAATAGCTACAAACAGCTTAAAAATACATGGGCAAGTGGTATAAAAATCATTGAACCAGATTGTCATGATTGGGCTGAATTAATTGAAAAAAACCAATCAAACAAAATAAAGATAGACTACTTGATTAAATCACTACTAAGAGCCAACGTCGATGTGATTGTTTTAGGATGCACACACTATCATTGGATTAAACAACGTATTATTGACGAAGCTGGGCCATCTGTGATTGTTATCGAGCCCACTGAATCTATTGCGAAAAGGGTTAAGAAAGTACTATCAGATATTTAAAGTTTATTTACAGCCTTTATGAACTGCTCACCACGATCAATATAATTCTTATATAAACCAAAGCTCGCACATGCTGGGCTAAGCAATACTATACCACCCGGTTCAGCAAGTTCAGTAGCTCTTAAAACTAAATTATCCATTGAAGAGTTATTTATAATCTCGAAGTTTAAAAAACCTACCTTCCGACAAGCAGCAACAATATTATCTGCCTCGTCACCTGATATAATAGCCTTTACAGCATGGCTTGTTAATTCCCTGGCCAACTCACTAAAGTCAGAGCCCTTAGATGAACCACCTAAGATTAATACTTCTGGCCCCGAAAAGGATCTCAAGGCCGCAATAACTGCGGTTGGCGTAGTCGCAATACTGTCGTCGTAATATCTAACCCCATTATTCTCTCTGACAAAATATAGACGGTGAGGTAAACCTTTAAACGAGCGAAGTCCTATCTTTATAGCATTAACATCTTGCGTATACTCCCAGATCGCATCGATTGCCGCTATTGCATTGTCTTGATTGTGATTACCTATCAGTTGTAGTTCGCTAACTGAACAAATTTTTTGTTCATTGTAGTAAAAATATCCGTCTTCGACGTGCGCTGATTTACGATTTGGATAGCCTATTGCCTTGGCGGATGAATGAGTAGCTATGTGATTAGCATATTGATTCGACTGGTTGTAAATTAGTGTATCTTCTCTTGATTGGTATCTACCAATATTTGCTTTGGCGTCAACGTACTCAGCCATACTTGAATGCACATCCTGGTGCTCTTGTTCGATGAATAGAACTATAGCTATATGTGGCGAATCCTCAAGATCCCAAAGTTGAAAACTGGATAATTCGTATACGACTATATCTTCAGGTTTAACTTCACTAATAATATTCAATGCAGCTTTACCTATATTTCCGACTAACCAGACCTTATTGCCGGCTGCTTCTAGTACTCTTGCAATAAGACTGGCAACTGTACCTTTACCCTTCGAACCAGTGACGCCGATAATATCAGCAGGACATTTTGCAAAAAACTCATTCGTGGCCGACCATATTTTACCGTTGGTATTTATCTTACCAGGCGCTAGTCCAGCAGTACGAATTACTAGATCAAAATCCTGGAGTTTGCCGAAGGTGTCTTCGCCAATTATTGTCGGCACTCCGATTGGCAATTCTATATCAGGTTTTTTTTGATCAACAATTGTTATTTCGTTAGTCGGATCAAGCGAATAATAGCGGTAATTCGATTCGCCTTCTAGCCCGTAGCCTGCAATTGCAATCTTCATATTAACTATACTATCGTGATTCGAATAATGTTGCCACTTTATCGTTCAAATCAACAATCTCTTGCTTTTCACCACTACTGACAGCAGCAAGCACCCATTTATCTTCAGCAATAAATTCACGTGCGGTATCAACCATTCGCTCAATGGTAACATTTTTGATCATTTCT
>JAYTVU010000046.1:0-3420 GCA_043743855.1 bacterium | reverse complement strand
ACGACATTAAGTTCGACACTTAGTGGGCGAATAAACCTTAAAGACAAACATGTTAACCTGGGTGGTCTAAATATGACTGCCCAAGAACTACGACAAATTAAACATGTCACGATTATCGGTTGTGGTACGGCATATTATGCTGGGTTGTTGGGATCATATTATTTAGAACAGTTGGTTGATGGCTTGACAATTGATGTTGTAGCAGCTTCAGAACTGCGCTACAGGTCATTTCATTTGCCAGATAACACTGTTGCGCTTGTTATCTCTCAGTCTGGTGAAACGGCTGATACGTTGGCTTGCCTACGTGAGATTAAACGTCGCGGCGTCAAAACACTCGGCATAATAAATGCAGTCGGCTCGACCATTGCTCGCGAAGTTGATGGTGGCGTTTATGTTCATGCTGGACCAGAAATTTCCGTAGCTTCAACCAAGGCCTTTACCTCACAAGTAGCGGCTATAACAATGTTTGGCATTATGGTTGCTCAGGCTAAAGGTATTGGCGTCAAAGAAACTTCAAAATATATCGAAGAACTGGCCAAATTACCGGAAGAGATTAAAAAGGTGATTACCAAAAATAAAGACCAGGTCGCCAAAGCTGCCAAAAAGTATGCCAAATATGACCATGCGCTATATTTTGGTCGGGACACTTTATACCCAGTTGCAATGGAAGGCGCACTTAAGTTGAAGGAGATATCATACATTCAGGCCGAAGGCTACGCCGCAGGTGAATTAAAACACGGTCCAATTGCATTGGTGGATGATAAGTTTTTCGAGGTCGCGCTACTGCTAGATAATTGGCTGTTTGATAAGAGCCTTAGTACTTTAGAGGAAGTAAATGCCCGTGGTGGTCATATCTTGGCAATTACTAATAGTAAAGCCAAGATCGATGCCGAAACAACAATTTACGTCGATACAAAACTAGATATCATGGCGCCAATTTTATTGAACGTCATTCAGCAATTATTTGCTTATTATGTTGCGGTTGCAAAAGGTAACGATGTTGACCAACCGCGTAATCTAGCAAAAAGCGTCACCGTCGAGTAACTTCATAATATTCCAAGGTGACACCCTGGAAAGTCTTGGAAAGTGCAGGTTAGGAGTTGTCCTGGACTACTTTACGTAGTTTGGTGATAAATAAGCTTTTATCAAAGCGTTTAGCTTTTCGGTGAAGAGTTGCGGGCATAAAGTTGATTTCTTCAGCCCGGATTATGGCATCAACAACTGATTCTGTAGTTTGTTCGTTGAATAGCACGCCGCTTTCGCCGTCTTGGACAATATCAAGGGCACCACCTTTACCAAATGCAATAACTGGTGCGCCGGCTGCCAAAGCTTCCACTTGGACAATGCCAAAATCTTCTTCGGCTGGAAAAATATAGCCTTTGGCGCTATTTAGTGCCTTTGTCACGGCATCATCTGATGCATCACCGAATCTGTCCGTAAAAAACTGAACAGTCGGACCAGCGATGTTTAATAATTCCTGGTGCTGGCTGCCACTCCCATAAACCTTTAGTGGGATATTAAGTTGTGTCGCCGCACTGACTGCCAAATCAATCCTTTTATATGGTACCTGGCGTCCAAGCGCAACATAATAATTATCGCGAACTCTGGCTGGCTCAAACCGATTGACGTCAACGGCAGGGTGAATAACAAGTGATGGTTTGCCGTAATATTTTTTAATTCTTTTTTGGACTTCGGTACTGTTAGCTATAAATACGTCAACTTTTTGAGCGGCTTTGTAATCAGCCTTCTTTAGTCTTGGAACCATCAACGGCATAGCCAAACGAACTAGCCAGTTTAATTTACCAAAGCCAGGATCGGCTTTATATTCATCATAATGGCTCCAATAATATCGAATTGGCGTGTGACAATAACAGATATGAATTTGATTCGGTCTGGTTTTTTTAACTTGCTTTGATTCGGCGCTGCTGCTGCTGATAATGATGTCGAATTTGGACAAATCTAATTTTTTGAAAGCGTTAACTCGCATCATTGGCAAAAACTTGTGAAGTTTCAAAAAGACTTTTGGTAGATTCTGCAAATAGGTAGTACGGACGTCTAAATCCTTAAACAGTGGCATCTTTTCTGGGACATAGGTCGAAGTATAAATTGGTGCATATGGAAAAGCCTCGTGCATAGCCAGAACAACGTTTTCCGCCCCGCCCATATTGGTTAACCAGTCGTGAACGATAACAATCCTTGGATTGTTATCGTGGGGATTAGGGTTTGAGAATTGAGAATTGAGGTTGTTATTTTTCATGTTTTTCTCTAATTGAACGAACTAATGAACTTATTTGCTTTTGGAGTGATACAAAATCTACAAGTAGGCTATCCAAGTCTTCATTAGATATGTGGCCAAGACGTTGAGCTAAATAAAAAAAACTTTTTGTCTCTAAGAGCGAACCATTGGCAATTTTATAGAATTGTAGTTTTTCTTTATGGTTATAGCGGCCATAACCCTCGGCTAGGTTGGCTGAAACTGATGACGAAGCTCGTCTCATCTGATTTGTTATTGAGTATATTTCGGATTTTGGGAACGATGAGGTTATTTTGTAAATGTTGACCGCAAGATCAATAGAATCTTGCCACACCTCCATCTGTTCAAAACCTTCTGTCTTTCTGTCCTCAATTATCATTTCTTCATCCTTAAACCCTACTTCGCTCCGCGTTTTCGCAAAACGACTCCAACGGTTTTGAATAGTATTTTAATATCTAACCAGAATGTCCAGTTTTGAGCATAAAAAAGTTCCAGTTCGATACGTTCATCAAAAGATAGCTCGCTTCGTCCAGACACTTGCCACAGCCCAGTTACACCGGATTGTACGCTATGAAGCAAGGCAGTTCGTCCATGAGCCATCTTGGTTTCCTGCGGCAGAATTGGCCTTGGCCCGACCAGGCTTAGCTCGCCTTTTAGCACGTTAAAAATCTGGGGCAATTCGTCAAGCGAATAGATCCGTAAGAATTTTCCAAATTTTGTGATACGTGGGTCATTTTTAACTTTGCGATTTTTCTTGTATTCGATGACAAGGTCATCGCGGCCCATTTCTTTAAACTCATCTGCGGCATCTCGGTTTCCATATTTGGCATCCATGCTGCGGAATTTGATTAGGTTAATAGGTTTGGAAAAACGACTTAAGCGTTTGCTAATATAAAAAGCCGGACCCGGGTCGACGATCTTTTTAATAATATATATAATCAGGAAAACTGGCGACAATAAAATAACTAGAATTGTACTGATTATCATGTCAAAAATTCGTTTGGCGATTGCTCCCCAGCCGACCAGTGGCGTTTGGTAAACGGAAATCATCGGATAACCAAGAAAGACGTCGATAGTATTTTTACCAGAGTAAAACTCGGCTTCACCAGGTATAAAGCTGTAACTAATGTGATGTGATTGGGCGGCACTGAGGATTTTCTGATTGC
>JAYTVU010000045.1:0-3566 GCA_043743855.1 bacterium | reverse complement strand
ATTTACATTGTCAACATCATTTACTACTTCCTCGTTATTTTGGATTGGCTGGTCTTGATATTCGTCATCTTTTAATGGCTCGTCGTTCATGAACTTACCTTTCTTTACAAATATATATAGCACAATAATAACATAACCTTTATCTTTAATTGATAATACCGCCAATAAGAGATATTATTTAATAGTAATGGTTTAATTTTGGGGACTGATGTGAATATTATCGAAACAAAGAAATTAACGAAGTTCTATGGCAAATCGCGTGGTATCGAAAACGTCAATCTGTCGATTGAAGAAGGTGAAATTTTTGGATTTATTGGTCCAAATGGTGCTGGTAAGTCGACTACGATTCGAACACTACTTGGATTAATCCACCTGACAAGTGGTAGTGCTTTCATTTTCGGAAAAGATATCATAAAGTATGGTCCTGAAATCAAGCAACAGATTGGCTATTTGCCATCGGAAGTTTTTTATTATGATGAGATGAAGGTTATTGATTTGTTACGATATTCCGGTAGTTTTTATAACAAGGACCCAAAAGTTATTGCGCGCAGGATAAATGAGCTAGCAAAATATCTAGACTTGGATTTAAAGAAAAAGATTGATGATTTATCATATGGCAACAAAAAGAAAGTCGGTATCATCCAAGGATTATTACACGAACCTAAATTAATTATCCTAGATGAGCCAACCGGTGGGCTTGACCCACTGATGCAACAACGGTTCTTTAGCTTGTTGCGCGAGGAAAACAAAAAAGGTGCAACAATCTTGTTTTCGTCACATATCCTAAGCGAAGTTCAAAAACTGTGCGATCGTGTTGCGATTATCAAAGATGGAAAAATCATCCGCGTTGATAAAATGAGTAGTCTGGCCGAAAATACTCACAAACGCTTTAAACTAGAAACCTCAACGCCATTCGACAAGAGAAGGTTTGCCGGTCTGAAGGGGATTAGCGATTTAGTTATTGCCGGAAATTCGGTTAGCTTTTTGTATCGTGGCCACATTAATGACATAACAAAAATAATTGCATCGATGAATCTGACTAATATGTTAGTTGAAGAGCCGGATTTAGAAGAGATATTTTTACATTATTACCAGACGGATTAACGAAATGAATATTTTTAAAAGAGAATTAAAAGCTAATCGAAACTCAACAATCATTTGGGCGGTTTCATTTGCAATCTTAATTACCTTGTTTTTGATGTTGTATCCGGCTTTTACTAAAGATGTTGATATTACTCGGAAGATTTTGGCGAATTTGCCGCTCATTGTTAGTAGCGCGCTTGGGGTATCGCTTGCAAACTTTTTTACAATATATGGTTTCTTTGCATACTTGTTTACACCTGCCGTAATCCCTGGGGCGATCCAGGCAATGAGTTTGGGCGTAGGGATGCTTTCCAAAGAGGAGAGTGGCAAAACCGTCGACTTTTTACTGTCTAAACCGATTAGCAGAGGGCGAGTTGTTACGGAAAAGTTACTGGCTGCACTTTGCTTATTAATATTTACCAATATCGTGTTTAGTTCTGTCGCTTTGGCTATGGCTAGTCTTGTATCAACCACATCTTTTAGCTCAACAACCTTTTTACTAATCACGGCAACACTACTGTTTATCCAGATTTTTTTCTTGGCGCTCGGAATGCTGTTCTCGGTCATCATGCCAAAGGTGAAATCAGTAATTGCCGTGGCTTTGCCGACTGTGTTTAGTTTTTTTATTATTGGCACACTAGGCGCGATTCTTGGCAACGACGCTATCAAATACCTAAGTCCTTTCAAGTATTTTGACCCGAATTATATAATAGCCAACAGAGCGTACGAACCGAAGTATTTGATTATTGAGGCAATTATTGTGTTCATAGCCATTACTGTCAGTTACGTAATATATATTCGCAAAGATATAAGGGCGGTTTCGTAACATGAATATATTTTTTAAAGAATTAAAATCATACCGCCTCGGGCTAATATTCTGGTCAATCGGTATATTTCTACTAGTTTTTTCTAGTATGGCAAAATTTGCAACCTACTCAGGCGCGGGACAGTCAATCACTACATTGATTAATCAGTTTCCTCAGTCAGTCCAAGCGATTTTTGGCCTAACCGGATTTAATCTAGATAAAGCCAGTGGGTACTTTGGGGTGATATTTATGTATATTGCGTTGATGGCGACTTCCCACGCGGTGTTGATGGGCGCCGGTATAATCTCGAAGGAAGAGCGAGACAAAACCAGCGAATTTCTGATGACAAAACCAATCTCACGTGCCAAGGTAATCACCGCCAAAATCGCGGTGGGACTGTTTAGTCTCGTTATTATTAATCTGGTTACATTAGCGTCATCAGTTTATTCAGTGAATTTCTTTACACACGACTGGTCGTTTATGAATTATATGCTACTACTGATGGCCGGGCTTTTCTTTTTACAACTGATATTTTTTTTCGTTGGAACAGCGATTGCAGCAATTAATAATCGGCCGAAATTGTCGTCCTCTGGGGCAGTTTCGGTTTTATTGGCAGCGTTTATCTTGACGTTTTTCATAAATCTAAATAACAATTTAGACTTTCTAAAGTACCTGACGCCGTTTAAATACTTCGATGCCAGAGATATATTGGCGAATATGACGCTTGATCCTTTATATATCACTATATCGTTGGTGCTAATCGTCATAATGATTTTCGTAACCTATCGTTCCTATTCGGCTAGAGACCTGAACGTATAGGGTATAATAATTGCATGCTACCAATCCGAAAAGTCGTAAAGACGCTGATTCCTAAGAACTTATTTAGACACATTGAGCCGTACGGACACCTGGTTGAGTCAATCCTGGCTAATGTTTGGTATGGTTTCCCTTCGGAGTCTATGCACATAATCGGTGTAACTGGCACTAATGGAAAAACCACGACAGTGTTTTTGATTGAAAAAATGTTGCATGAAGCCGGGCTAAAAGTTGGCATGCTTAGTACGGTAGCTTATGGCATCGGCGACAAGATTCATTCACAAACCGAACACATAACTACCGAACCTGCCTTTAAATTGCAAAAACGTTTGCGAGATTATAAACGGGCAAAAGTTGAATGGGTTGTATTAGAATCGTCTAGCCATTCATTGGCACAATACCGAACTTGGGGAATTCCTTATGAAATAGCGGTTATGACGAACGTGACTGGTGACCATTTGGACTATCACGGCACCTTTAAAAGGTATCTTGATGCTAAACTTAGGTTGTTTAAACTAGCAGCACGTAATGGTAGGAAATTTGGCGTGGTGAATGCTGATGATCCAAATGCTAAAAAATTTATCAACGATATACCACATTCGATGACTTATGGAATTAATAGTGGAGAATTAAGAGCTACAAACATCAAACTTGTGGCTGACTACTCGTCATTTCAAGCAAAAGTAGGCAGTGATATGTATGATATTCGCCTAAATATTCCAGGTGATTTCAATGTCAGCAATAGTCTAGCGGCAATAGTAGTTGGACGCGCGGTTGGATTGACTAAAAAACAGATTGAATACGGCATTGCAGCGCTTTCTGGTGTTGAAGGCAGAATGACTGTTGTTGACGAGGGACAGC
>JAYTVU010000044.1:0-9763 GCA_043743855.1 bacterium | reverse complement strand
ATAACAGCCGTTAGAGGCGCTAAATTCAATGCGGTCTGAGCACGATCAAGCGTTACACCTGCATCAGCCAAGACTTTTGCACCAACCGAAGAACCCTGGGCTAAAATACCCAATAATAAATGTTCTGTACCAATATATGAACTGCCGTAACCCTGCGCAATAATATTTGCATGTTGCAAGCTAGTACGCGCATTGTCGGTTAAATGCGAAACAAATTCTTCAAAATCATCAATCATAATTTTACCCCCATATACTCCAAGCAAACGCATTGCATGGTCTATACCTATTATAGCAAAATTTTGTTCAATTTTGTTCTACTGCGCAGCATCTTGAAGCGCATCGATTAGGCTATCCTCTATGTTTTTATGCTTAGCAACAGCGGTTGGTTTAGCTTTCGTAACTAGCTGTTCAATATCAATTTCATATCCAGTTAGACGACTAGCTAGGCGAACATTTTGTCCCGCGCGACCTATCGCAATTGACTGTTGATCTTCGGCGACAAATACAGTTGCACGCTTGCTTTTTTCATCGATTTCAACTTTTGAAACTTCAGCAGGACTGAGAGCGTTTTTGATAAATTGTTCTTTATTATCGTCAAAAGCAATGATATCAATTTTTTCTTGATCACCAATTTCATTCATGACAGCCTGGACCCTGGTACCATGTCCACCAACAAAAGTACCAATTGGATCAACCCCAGGTGCGGTGCTAGCAACGGCTAATTTAGTGCGCCTTCCGGCTTCACGAGCAATAGTTTTTATTTCAACGGCACCAGTCTCAAGTTCGGGTACTTCTTGTCTAAACAGATATTCTACAAACTGTTCGTTGCCGCGGCTAAGGATTAGCTGTGGACCGTGATTGTCACGTTCGATATCTTTTATAAAAACTTTAATACGGCTTCCGACAGTATAAAATTCACCTTGGATTTGTTCACTTTGAGGAATTATGCCACTCGCTTTACCTAGGTCGATTCGTACAACACGAGGTTCGACACGTTGAACAGTACCGTTAACTACAGTTCCGATTTTATCTTCAAATTCTTCCAATACAACCTCTCGTTCAGCTTCACGAAGTCGTTGCAAAACAACCTGCTTAGCAGTCTGAGCAGCAACGCGACCGAAGCTAACAACATCGTGGCTTTCCTCGATTTTGTCACCAATTTTAGAGTCTTTTTTAATTTTTTTGGCATCTGCTAGACTAATTTCAACTGCATCACTGCCGACTTCATCAACAACTTCGCGGGCTACAAAAACTTTAGCTGTCCCATCGTTGATATTCAACTCGCTTCGAACTTCTTGGTCACGTTCGCCGTTATCTCGGCGCCATGCGGCTGCAATCGCCTGTTCAATGACAGATAAAACTGTTTCTTCTGGTAAATTCTTTTCTTCAGCAATCGTATGAACTGCAAGAATAAGTTGTTTGATGTTAATTTCTTCCATTATTTTCTCTCCTTATTTTGGTTGCTTCGTATTAAAAAAGCCGACCTGCCGGCCGACGTTATGCAATGTACTGGTGTTTAGTATATACCAAACCTATGGTGTTGGCAATAATTGATTTGGACATTTATCTAATATTGCAGACATAGCATTGTGTTCGCCAATCGTAACCCACAGGTTGTACTTTCGCTTCACAGCTATTTGTCTGGCCACATACTGACATCTAAATGATTTATTTGGTGGCAGCCATGTTGCCGCATCACCATCACCTTTTTGCATGTTTGTGACGCCATCAACGGCAAGAAGTTCTAGCGGATCATTAGATAGGGCAACTCGTTGAGTTTGAGTAAACTGTTGTGCTCCCTTTTGCCAGGCATCAGACAATGCCACAACATGGTCAATCTGAACCGCAGAACTACTATCACTGCCTCGCTTGAAATATATTGTTTTACCTGTATACGGATCATTTAAGGCCCCACTCGTTACATTACATTTGTCATCAATTAAAACTCCAGTTAAATCACGGTTTAAAATTATATTTCTAGTGTCACACCCACCCTTGGTAGCCCAATTTAATCCAAATTGTTCTCTGGTGTAACCTGTTTTTGGGGAACGTCCCTTAATTAACAACTTATTCAACTCGTCAATCGCAGACACAGATGTGACGTGATTTATTTTTGGTTTTATAGTAACGGTCGATTCACTTTGATTTAAAGAATTAATGATTATCACAAATATAAATGCAACAAATATTATAAATATTAGAAAAACACGCCTTTTACGAAATACATCTGACATACACCTATTATGCACTAGGTTTTCAGTGCTACAATGGATAGCATGCAAATTGTCCCTAGACTCATACAAAAGTTTGTTCCAACCAGCTATCAACTTTCATTAATAATCAATCGAATCGAAAGATCGTTCGGTGGTATTGTCACAGTAATTGGCTCGGCTCAGCCAAATCATAATATTATTTCATTACACAGTAAAGGTCTTGATATTGAATCAATCACAGTTGACGGAAAAGCCGCAGAATTTTCATTTGCTGAAAATGACCAACTTAACATTTCTCATCCCGACATTACCGAAGGTAACCATATTATTGTAATCGCGTTTAACAGCAAATTGTCTGATTCAATGCATGGTATTTACCCTTGTTATTATGAACACGAAGGTATAAAAAAGGAATTAGTCGCCACACAATTTGAAAGTCATCATGCCCGTGAAGTTTTTCCATGTATCGATGAACCCGAGGCAAAAGCGACATTCGACGTCACACTAACAACTGAAACAAATGTCACAGTTTTAGGCAATATGCCAATCAAAAATCAAGTTGTTGAAAACGATAAACTTATCACCTCATTCCATAAAACCCCAGTTATGAGTTGCTATTTACTGGCTTGGGTAATCGGTGAAATGCATAAAAAAACCGCCTATACTAAAAGTGGCGTCGAGGTTAACGTTTGGGCTACGCCCGCTCAACCCAGTGTAAGCCTTGATTTTGCACTTGATATAGCTGTTCGTTCAATTGATTTTTTTAATAAATATTTTGGAGTAGATTATCCGCTGACTAAATGTGACCATGTTGCTTTGCCAGATTTTGGTTCAGGTGCTATGGAAAATTGGGGCCTCATCACATATCGCGAAATTGCACTTCTAGCAGATCCAAAATCAACCTCAATTGCCGGCAAACAATACATCGCCCTTGTTATTGCGCACGAATTAAGCCATCAATGGTTCGGCAACCTGGTTACAATGAAATGGTGGAATGATTTGTGGTTGAATGAGAGTTTTGCGTCGTTAATTGAATATACCGCCGTTAATACTATTGAACCAGATTGGAATATTTGGCTAGATTTTGAAAGTTACGACACAATTTCGGCTCTTCGACGAGATAGTTTAAGTGGGGTTCAACCTGTTCAAATTGATGTTAACCATCCTGATGAAATTAGCACCTTGTTTGACGGAGCAATTGTTTACGCAAAAGGTGCACGTTTATTAAAAATGCTCCGACGCTATATAGGCGAAGATACCTTCCAAGCAGGTCTGAAAGAATACTTTAATAAATTTGCCTATCAAAATACCGAGGCAAATGATTTGTGGATGTCTTTTAATGAGATTTGCGATAAGAATCTAGCCAGTTTTATGAAAACTTGGATATCACAACCAGGCTTCCCTGTTTTGCATGTCAAAAGAGAGGGTAATACAATTTCACTAACACAACAAAGACTAGCCAGCCGTGGCAGTATAGTGTCTGATGTTTTGTGGCCAATCCCACTTAATTCTAATTATCCAGAAATGCCAGAAATATTTAATGAACGATTGATAACGATTGAAGTATCAAATAATACGCCAATTCGTTTTAATGTTGGTAATGACGCTCACTTTATAACTCATTATGATGATGACTTATTGAAACAATTGATTAGTTTACTTAAAACTAGCGAGTTTTCAGCGGTCGATAGACTGCAACTATTAAATGAGCAATGTCTATTGGCAAGTGCTGGAATAATTTCGAGTGCTGATTTAATACCGCTTTTAGGCTCTTACGCTGACGAAACTTCGGAAGCTGTTTGGGATATAATCTGTATGGCCATTGGTGATCTGAAGAAATTTGTTGATATTAATACAGATGCCGAGTTTAAACTTCGTGCATTTACAAAACGAATTGCTGAAAAACAGTTCAATAGGTTAGGCTGGGACAAGAAAGAAAATGAGCCTGAATCTGATACTAAACTTCGAAGTACAATTATTAGTTTGATGCTATATTCCGAAGTGCCTGACGTGATTAGTTATGCAGATAATTTATTCAAATCAACTGACATTAATCAGTTAGACCCAGAACTTAGAAGTTTAGTTATATCAAGTGTCGTGCGCAACACTAGTGATGAAAAATTAGTAAAGTCTCTACTAGAAACTTACAGCGAGACCGCATCGTGTGATTTGAAACAGGATATTAATATTGGCTTGACATCGACAAAAACAGCACAAACAATTTCACTACTTTTGGATTCAATTAAGAATACTTCAATTGTACGTACCCAAGATGTCGCAAGGTGGATTGCATATCTAGTTAGAAACAAATTTGCGCGCAAAGAAACTTGGCAATGGGTTCGTGATAATTGGACATGGATTTATGATACTTTTGGCACCGATAAAAGTTATGACGATTACCCAAGGTATGTTGCACAGGCGCTTTCTACCAGACAACAACTTAAAGAATTTAAAGACTTTTTTAAACCTTTACTAACAGATCCAGCGCTGACAAGAGTTATAAATATCGGTATCAACGAAATCACTGACAGAGTTGATTCAATTGAACGCGACGGTGAATCAGTAAAACAGGCTCTATTGAACCTCTAAAAAATCTTCAATGGCTGGTGGTTGACCACTTAGGCTAATTGCTGCTAGTCTTAAATCTATATCAGGTAATTTATTAGCAAGTATATAAAATTCAGCTGCAAATTTCATTTGTCGGAGTTTTTTCGGTGTAATCGCCGCAAACCCACCACCTTGATCTGATTTTTTTCGATATTTTACTTCAGTAAAATATAATGTTTCCTCATACTTTGACACAATATCGATTTCACAATATTTTGTCTTCCAATTTCTACCCAGGATCTGATGGCCTAAATTAACCAAATGTGACGATGCGACATCTTCGCCATTGTCACCGATATCCTTAGTCGTCTTTATATATTTCTTAATTGGGGCGAACGATTTACGATGAAGCTTCGTAATACCTAGTTTATTAATCGTCGCACAATGTGCCGCTGTACCATATCCAACATGACTTTTGAAATCATAACCAGGATGGACTATGTCTTGTTCAGCCATAAAATTATCTCTAGCAACTTTGGCAATAATCGACGCGGCCGAAACACTTGGTACTAACAAATCGGCTTTTTTCATAGTAGTAACGAATTTACCCTTATTTGTGTCAGCCAAAAAATTAACTGTTCCATCAATAATAATTTCGTGGTAGGGAACATCTATCTGTTCTACTGCAAGTTTTGTTGCCTTTTTCAATGCTTGAGACAGACCAATATCGTCAATTTCTGATGCACTAACCCAACCCAAACCAAAACCTATGGCTTTTTCGCGAATTTCCTTATCTAGTAGTTCCCTTTTCTTTTTAGATAATTTTTTACTGTCAGTTAAACCATCAATTTTCACACCACCTAAAACTACAGCACCAACAACCAGTGGCCCAGCCCATGGTCCACGCCCCACTTCATCAATACCAAGTATCATATAAACAGTATATCGTAGATTTGTCCCTCTCTAGATCCTGAAATAAGAGAACCCCTTTAGACACCGTAAAACTTTTTCAATTTTTTCTTGCTGTCCGAGTATGTTTGAGCAAAGCGAGTTACGCAGGACACAAAGAAAAATCAAAATAGTTTTAACGCGTGTCGATAGAGGTTCTTGTTTGAAAGATCGAGGGGAAAAATTAGGGCTAAACTTCTTCGTTGTGCCTAGCTTCAACTTCAGCTTGTAGAGTCTCTAGTTTAGCCTCTTCAGTAGCTTTTTCAGCAGCCTTAGCCTCAGCATCAACCTTAGCTTGCTCTTTTAAGCGATGCTCTTCAGCTTCGGCTTCTAGGTCAATAACATTATTGACACCTTCGCGATCAAAGTTCTGATTTTTAAGACGCGCACTTTTACCGCTACGATTCCGCAAGTAACTAAGGAAGTTACGACGTACTTTAGCGCGTCGAACAATCTCAATTTTCTCAACCAACGGACTGTGAATCATAAAACCTTTTTCAACACCTACGCCACTGGCAATCTTGCGAACAGTAATCCTTGAAGTGTGTGAATCCTGTCGATCGGTACGAATAACAACGCCTTCAAAAATCTGAATACGTTCTTTGGCGCCTTCTTTAATTTTCTGGTGGACACGGACAGTGTCGCCGCTACGAACGTCGACAACTTTAGATTTTTTCTGTGCTTCATTAACCTTTTTGATTAGTTCAAAACTCATCTTTTTACTCGCTATTACATTTATATTACAATCAACTATCAACTATAGCATAGAATTAACACTTATAAAAGAGTTTTTATGCCCCAACTAATTCAGCAGATAAGTGATTGATAAGTACCGTATTCTTCTTATTACATACCTAATTCACCACTGGTGGGTGTATAGGTATTTGAAGTAGCACCTACTATATTAGTGTAAGTCCCATTAGATGATGCAGCACGTTGCCATTGGTAGGTCACTGTCGCACCGGATGGTGTTAACGCTCCGGCGGTTAAAACTTGGCCAACTTGCGTTGTACCGGCTATCGCGCCGAAATAGCAGTAATTGGTGTGACTTGCACTGGGTTAGAACTGTCGGTAATACTATACGTAATCGTACCGTTACTTTCCGACAAAATAAAGTGCGTACATGAGTTTAAACAGCTATACGAAAAGGTATAGCCCGAGCTAAATCTAAGGCATTTATTCGTTGGGCTATCTGCCTGAGCACAATTTATAGTGGAAGGATATAATCCGCTATCAACGTTCAAAATTCTGAGTTGCCCTGCATTTTCGGTTAAGTCAGACGTAATGGCTGCAACGACAGCCTTTTGACTAATTCCGGTATATGAAACTAGTTATATGGTAGCTAAAATACCGATTATAACAACCACTACAAGTAGCTCAACTATCGTAAAACCAGTCTGTTTCAATTTATTAATCTAATAATTATTTTTATATTGCCCTATTAACTTCATCTAATGTTGTTTCACCACGCAAGGCAGCTAATACTCCGGATTCTAATAATGTCACCATGCCACCCTTTCGCGCCGCGGCTTCAATGACTTCGGTATTTACATCTTTTTCATCCCCACGTAGGAAGCGCTGGATATCTTCGTTGACTACCATTTGCTCCATTATCACCAACCTACCTTCAAAGCCGAATGGTGACGTCTCACTGATTACAGGTTTCCATAATTTGAAAGATTCAAGGTTCGGTTTTTCGACATGCGCTGGTAAATCTTTCAGTGCATTCTGGACCCATTTCTTGGTGGCTTCGTCAGGTTCGTATTCTGCTTTAGTCTTATTGTCTAGTTTTCGCACTAGACGCTGAGCAATAACAAGACGAATCGATGAACTAAAGATAGGATTGACACCAATCATATCAATCATGCGACTAAAGGCAGCTGATGACGAATTAGCATGAAAACTGCTTAAGACCAGATGCCCGGTAATCGAAGCTTGAATCGCCGTTTTAGCAGTATCGGCGTCACGAATCTCACCAATCATAACCACATCCGGATCAAGTCTTAAAACCGCTCGCAAACCATCCGCAAAACTCTGACCGCCAGTGGTATCAATTGGAATCTGCGATATGCCAGATATTCCATATTCAATTGGATCCTCTAAGGTGATAATTTTTCGGCTAGTTGTGTTTAAGGCATTAATTATGCTGTATAAAGTGGTCGATTTTCCACTACCAGTTGGGCCAACCAAAAGTACCATGCCCCTTGGGTGACTAACTATTTCATCAATTTCATTACGTTCAGTTACACCAAGTTCAAGTCTATCTAAACTCAGCATAGATTCATCAAAGTTGAACAAGCGTAAAACCGCGTCTTGTCCGTACATCGTTGGCACTACTTCTACGCGCAAATTCAACAGATGAGTTTGACCGTCGCTAGTAACTTCTTTTTGCATGTGACCAGATTGTGGCTCGGTCGCAGCCGTAGAGATATTGGCACGCGATGCAAGTGCGCCTAAAATCACACGGTAACGGTCACTCTCGATATCTGCAACAGGGTGTAATACACCATCAATACGCATACGAATCCGAATATTTGTGCGTTGATTCTCGATATGAATATCACTGGCACCTAGTTTATCGGCCTGATCAATTAAATAATCGAGGACCTCGTCACTACCAACAGAACCAAGGGTTTTACTTACTTCAGAAATCGTGTTGCTATCACCTTCTCTAGCAATTGTAATATCATCGTGAATAACTTTAACCTCAGGATCGTACCTATCCATCAAGACTTTGTAACCACTAGCACTTATCAATAAGAATTGGATGTTATGACCACTGTTGTTATACTGACTAGTCATATCGCCAATAAACGATTGCGGCGTCTGAGTTGTAATGCCGAACTGCCAAGTTATACTTTCGTCGCCAGCAATTAATGGCACAATCCGATTCTGGTGCATAATAGTAATTTCAATAACACCATCAACTAACGGTATCGTTTTTTCGATCGGCCTAGTGTCTAAATACTGTATACCTAAAATGGCGGCACGTTGAGCTGTCGCTTGCTCGTCTTGTTCGCGACGATTTTGTTGAACTTTATCTTCATCCATTAGTATTAACTATACCAAACTACTTATGTTTTTAATACGTTTACTGCAAAGAGACACGTAAGTAATGGTGTACAATAACTGGTATGCCAGAAATTATCGTCATCGCCCATAATATCCGTTCAACCTATAACATTGGTTCAATTTTTCGTAGCTGCGAAGGTTTTGGGGTTTATAAAATTATTTTAAGTGGCTACAGCCCATACCCGAAACTGCTAAATGATTTACGTTTGCCGCATATTGCTGATAAAATGACTTTGCAAATTCACAAAACTGCGCTTGGTGCGGAAATCATGGTTCCTTTTGAGCATGAAGAAGTGCCAGATTTAGATAGTTTGAAAAAACAAGGCTACACAATTGTAGGTCTCGAGCAAGACGAGCAAAGTACCCAGCTTTCTGAATATTCAGCGCCTGCCAAGATTGCACTGATACTAGGTGAAGAGGTGTACGGCATACCAAATGAATTTCTAATAAAATGTGATGACATAATCGAGATTCCTATGGTCGGCAAAAAAGAATCATACAATGTCAGCGTTGCCACTGGAATTGCACTTTACGCACTGACTATTTAAGTTTTACTTTATCTTCACCTAGTATTTTTACAAGTTCGCCTATTAAGTTATCGCTGGCATCAACCTTAAATGGTAATTTTATTGCAGATTTTTTATCTTCACCTAAAACGAGTACAATATCAAATTCACCTAAATAATCGCTACAGATTTTTTTAAGCATTAACAACGATTCACGATCATCGGGATCCTTGATGTGTACATATAATTTTTTAGAGCTATCAACTGCAATCGGCTTACTTGTAGGCGCGACGACACGAGTCGCCTCAACTTTCTTAGGGCTAGCTTTTGGTTTTTTCATTTTACTACCAGTCGACTTATAATCAGTTAATTCTTGGTCGGAGACAAATTGAATATCATCAGCAATTATCTTGGCATCCAACCCCAAGTTTCCATCCCTATCATGTGCGTTAATTTTACCGGAAACCTTGATTACGG
>JAYTVU010000043.1:0-6426 GCA_043743855.1 bacterium | reverse complement strand
TCCTTATGGTTCTTAGCGTAACATTTAGTTTTGTAATTTATCGTATTGCCTCTACTGAAATTCAGACTCGGCTTGAACACTTACAGACTAGTTTACAATCACAACAAAATTCGATATCGCCTGGTACGCTGACAGAAAAACTTCAAAGTAGTGAAGCCGATGGTGCTGCTGAAAACATTTCTACTGGGTTAATTTATGCAAATATATTTGTGTTTATTCTTGGTGGATTTGTTAGCTATTATTTAGCTCGTCGCAGTCTGATACCGATCGAAAAAGCACACGAAGCTCAATCACGATTTACAAGTGATGCCAGCCACGAACTTAGAACGCCGCTTGCCGTGATGAAAACAGAGCTAGAAGTTGCCCTACGTGATGAAAACGCAACAGTTCAAGACCTAAAGCAGGTGCTGTCCAGTAGTATCGAGGAGGTAGATAAGTTAACCAAACTATCCGAAATGCTATTAAGTTTATCTCGTATGGATAATGTCAAATTAAAACTTAGTTACGTAAATTTAACTAAAATTACTCGTGACACAATTAATACATTAGGTCAAACAGGAAGTCGAATATATTTAAAATCAAAAAAAATACAAATGGTGCGAGCTAACGAAACTGCTATCACTGATATTATCAAAATTTTGATTGATAATGCACTCCAGTACAGCCCAAAAGATTCACAAGTGCGTATTACTATCTCTAAACAAAACGAGAATGTGGTATTTGAAATTACAAATTATGGGCAGGGTATAGACCAAGATAAATTACCACATATTTTTGAAAGATTTTATCGCGCAGACTCGTCTCGTTCAAGTGGTAAACAAAAAGGTTACGGACTTGGCTTGGCACTTGCCAAGAACATAACTGAACTTCATAACGGGAGCCTAAAGGTAACAAGTGAAATAGATGGCGATACAGTGTTTACATTAATTTTACCTTCAAATTTTGAAAAAGAAGTTTAGTTCAAGATTCACGATTGCGAAGCCGTTTTCCTGCACTACCCGCAATAAACCATTGTAAAGTTGCAACACCGACGATTACTAATATCATTGACCAGGCATTGAATGAAGTTGGTGCTGAAAAGTTAAAGAAGTCCCGCGCAATATGTAGGCCAAAGCTTGGGACAATTACAAAGATAACAGCAAATGTATATAAGATTCTTGCTATTTGAGCCTTTGAATTATTCCTAACGTCAAACATACGTGGAACCAGGAATACTAAATATATACCAAATAATGTTGCAACTACCACTGTAATAGTCGACACGCCACCCGGATCATTAGGATATATCCTATGAAGCCAAGCGTAGGTGAGTGTTACTGTTACGCCAGTCAGAATAGCGATAGGAGATACCGCAAACAGTGTATCCCGCCAAAAGTGACGTGGTGATACGCGGTGTCTTGGCGAGGGTGGGAATAGTGTCCACATGATTGTCGGCATAGTTACCAGGAAGATACCCATAAAAGTTATGTGTCGTGGATCAAACGGGTAAACAAGACCCAAGGCCAAAGTTGACAAAAGTAAGACCGCCCCAAATATAATCTTGTGAAAAAACAGCATAGCAATAATCTCAATGGCCTGTATTATCCTATTACCAACTCGCATACCGATTGGTAATGAATTAAATGAGTTATCGAGAAGTACAATGTCAGCCACACGCCTGGTTGCAGTAGCTCCTGAATACATAGCGATGCCAATATCGGATTTTTTAATGGCCAATGCATCGTTTACTCCATCTCCTACCATTCCGGTATAATTACCTAGGCGCCTGAAAGTTGCGATTAAACGCTCTTTTTGTTCTGGCAGAACCCTAGCAAAAATAGTCATATTGGAAACAACCTTGTCCCAATCCTTTTTTTTAACCAACTTAAGTTCTGCTCCACTTATAACATTTTTATAGTTCAAAATCCCGGCTTTTTCGGCTACATATTGGACCGTGTTGGGATTGTCACCACTTATAACGCGAATACTTACACTATTTCGCTGTAAATAATCGACAGTCTTTTCGACGCCAGGTCGAAGCTCATTAGCTAAAACAACAATTCCAACCGCGGTACCGGTTTTGTCCTTAAGGTCTTTGATGGAAGTTTCGGTATTGCTAAAAGTTGCCGCTAACAACACTCGTTTCCCCTGATGGGTATATAGACTGATTTGCTTTTTTTGTGCGAGGCTAAGCGAGGCAAGTTTTTCAACATATTCCGGCGCACCAACGACAATTGTACGAATTTTTCCTAGATAATTCAATTTTAAGCCACTCATCTTGCGTTCTGACGAGAAGGACAGGGTTTGCAGTACTTTATACTTATCAGGCTTTGCAAGCCCGCTAATCATCGCCTCGCCAGTCGAGCTGCCACTACTAGTCTCGTCTGCCACGATACTGATTAATTCAGAGATGTTATCACCGGAACCATCAAATAATTCTAGCTTTTCAAACGTAATTTCATCACTAGTTAATGTACCTGTTTTATCGGTGCACAGGATATCCAGTAGTGCCATACCCTCAATAGCTGATATTTTTTGTGGTAAGACCTTCACTTGAGCTAATCTTATCGAACCATAGGCTAGCAGTAGCGAGCTAGCCAGTAATAAGCCCTCTGGCACAATTGTCACCGCGCCGGCCGCAATAGTCTTAAATATAATAATTGCGTCTTGACCTGACAAACTGTAGACTACGAATATTAACCCAGCCATACCTAACGCTCCATATGTTAGCCAAGTTATCGAGGTAGCAATGACGCGCTGTAATGGAGTTAATACGGCTTTATACTTTTTTAAAGTCGAAGTCATCTTACCGACCTTGGTATCTAAACCGACTGCAACTACACACATATTTGCACTACCAGAGGTTACACTACTAGCAGCGTAGGCAACCGAACCAAGTGGTTTTTCAATCGGTGCAGATTCACCAGTCATAATACTTTCATCTACCTCAAGATCCTTACTAGTAAGAATCTCTCCATCAGCCGGGACTTCGTCGCCTAACTGCAAAGTAATTTCATCACCAATGACAACTTGATTGAACATTACATCTTCGGTTTTACCATTAGATAATAACCTTCGAGCGTAAGGGGCGGTCATCAACTCCAACTTTTTCAACGCTAATCTAGCTCGAAACTCTTGGATAATTGCTATTAAAGTATTAAGTATAATAACCGATGACAAGAATATTCCATCACGAGGTTCATTTAATACAAAAAGTATTGTGGCAAGCGTCAAGATGGCAATCACGATAGGCGACACAATATTCCTACGCAAGATTGTCAGAAAATCTTTCATATATATACTATATACGACTTCTACTACATATATCTACCAAAAATTATACGTTTTAAGCTTTCGTTAAGTTATTTGCGCAATAATGAATTTGTACGTGTAACTATAAGGGGGATAAAAAATGAGTGGTATTACTTATCAAAACAAAGACAAAGTTACATTACTAACAAAAAAAGGTATGAAAGAACTTAAAAAATCCATCACACAACTTGAAAATGACAGGCAAAAAGTGATGCAATCCTTGCATGAACTTGATAAAACATTAGGCCGAGACGAACGTTTAAGCCGCATAGAAAAATTATCAGAGCTGGAGTCAATCGAAGCAGATCTGGAAGATAAAAAACTATTAATATCAACTTCACAGCTGATGCCATCCAAACGTACACATCTGCAGGTAGTAATCGGATCAGTTGTTGATTTAATCGACAAACATGGGCACTTTATGAGGTTTAAAATTGTTAATAGTGTCGAAGCTAACCCAAGTGACGGCAGAATATCGACTCTAAGTCCACTTGGCCAAAGTTTACTTGGGAGAAATGTTCAAGACGTAGTTGAACTTGGACGTGGAGTTAGACAAAATCATTTTAGGCTGATTCGCATTATGTAACGTCTTGATTACATAAAAATCACTTACAACTGCAAGTAGGTGGTTTTTATGTAATCAAGACGCAATACTTAGTAGAGTCCAGTTTCCAACAGGACTATCTCGTCTTAGATGATAGTCACTTTTGCCATCTGACAAAGTGACAACTTCGGCTAAACGTCCACCATTTCGAATTAAACACCTTAGGCCCGCATCTATAAAATTGTAAGTGATTCCCTGAAATTCAATGCGGCGAGGATAAGAGACAAGGTTCTTGCGAAACCCCATAGCAGTTACGACAACTTGTTCGTTAATTTGTATTTGGCTCATAACGACTACTCCTTATTTTTATTAATATTAATATTAAACCGGTGAATAGATATACCAGCAGGCGGACTCATAATTAGTAATTCAGATAGGCCAGGTAACGCCGCATCGGTTGCAAGGCTTTTTACTGTACTCACTTTAATTGTTTAGATTGTTTATCAGCGGCTCCGGACGGAGTATGACAACATTATGGTGGCTTTTATTTTCATAAAGCCTGTGAGTGGAAAGGCTTCCCAGTACTCACATGACTACATCTATTATACATCGACATATACTGCAACCGTCAACAGCCAAATTTACATCACTATTACAGAGCGTCTTCTAAGAGTGCAGTGTGTAGGCCAGAGGCGTTCATAGCATCAACAAAAGCCTTCATATCTTTTGCAAATTCTGGCCTAAAATGCATCAACACAACATCACCAGGTCGCAATTTGTCACCAATCTGATATTGCATCGAACCACCATTAGCCTTGGCAACCCACGTTACGATAGCTTTCATGCCACAATCAGCCACCGCCTGACGCATCGTGTCTGAATAGGCACCACCAGGTGGACGAAAAAGTGTAGGCCTTCGACCGAAATGTAATTCTTCGTAGTCAGCCATGCCACAGATTTCGGCCTTTTGTTGGTCATAGCTTTTATTCTTTACCATATTTATATCATGGCTTAGTGTATGATCCTCAACAAAAGAACCGATGTCTACCAGTTGTTTAAAAAAATCTGGATTAGAGGCAATCATAGATTTTGCTAAAAAGAGTGAGGCTTTAATATGATTTTTCTTCATAATATCAATCACCGACTGATCTTTGTATACACCGTCATCGATGCCCAAAAAAACAATGCTTTGATTAGTCACTAACTTATATATTACTGGCACCATTCCACCCGAAATTGCTGGAATTGAAAAGTCTGGTGCTAAATTTGATGTTCCCTGGGCCAGTAACTTTGGCGTTTCAATAATCTTTAATATTTTTATTGGCTGGCTTTTTTTGTTTGAACCACTAATTTGAGTAATTTTTGCGCCCGAATTAAAGTTGTCTTGAAATCCAATCCAAATCAGACATAACAATAAAAACATAGCCAAAAATATAAAACCAATAACAATATAACGCTTGTTAGTTTTTGGCTTTTTTAGTATATCCATACAACTATATGATACAGTTTATTCACAAAAAGCCATATAGCTAACAGATTATAGGCTAGGTTTTTTACCTTGCGTCAACACCAATTGCCTGACTAATATTATCAAATCCGTCACGCTTCAAAAGTTGCGACAAACCCTCTCGAATTTCGGCCGCTAGTTGCGGACCATTAAATAACATACCGGTTACTATCTCGATTAAACTAGCGCCTAGACGTATTTTAGTATATGCATCTTGGGCAGTGAATATGCCACCTAATCCAATTATCGTAAGTTTGTCACTATAATTTAGGTATGTCTGTCGAATTAACTCGTTACTCGCTTCCCAGGTAGGTTTGCCACTAAGGTTGCCCTTAATGCTATCTGGTAAATCATCTTTTAGGTCTACCTTGGTGCGGTCCTTAAACAAATTAGAGATAGTGACACCAACTACCTGATGTGCGGCAATAACCTTTAAAAGATCTTCAAATTGCTTCCAGGCAAGTTCGACCGGCATTTTAACGTAAATTGGCTGACTGACGCCAAGTTTATCGATTGCCGACAAAAGTTTATCTAAATTTCCAGGCGTTGTAAATGGCTCACCACCGTATGTATTAGGGCAAGATATATTGATTTCAAACATTTGAATATTCTTCTGGCCCTTAGCCCGTTTAATAGTCGTAACATAGTCATTAATGCCATCTTTAACACTAAGTACGCTTTTAGTATTTGTCTTGGCTACGGACAGTATTATAGGGAAGTGACGTAGTGATTTTTGGCTATATTTCGACAGTCGTTTTAAAATAGCCCGCGAACCATCATTACCAAGTCCAGCGTTAATAACTGCCGATTTAGTTTTTGGCAAACGATAGAACCATGGCCTAGGGTTACCGACACAAGGCTTGGCCGTGACTGAACCAACTTCGCCAAAACCAAAACCAAGCGCAGCGATTACTGGCATCATTTCACCATTTTTATCAAAACCGGCCGCTAGTCCAACTGGGCTATCGAAATTAACACCATGATAGTTTTGTGCTAAACGCTTGTTTGGACAACCAACAAAGTTTAGTTTGGTAATCCATAGTAAGGGTGCTGCTTTACCCACCACAACTGTAAAGCGAGTCAT
>JAYTVU010000042.1:0-8344 GCA_043743855.1 bacterium | reverse complement strand
AAGTATTCGAATCCGAACCCAATCAACACCTTGGTTTCGTTTAGATTTAACAGCCAGCAATATTATATTCTATTTGATGACACTGCCGAAGATGATATTGAATACGCCTTAAAACAGGTAAAAACCAAAAATAGTAACGTCAAAGGCAAGTTTATCGAAAACCCACGTGACAGTGTAAAGACCTATGCTATGCCTTACAAAGGCAAAGATGTCTATTTATTCTCGGTTATATCTGAAAAACGACGTCTAGACAGCGAACTAGCTTCGCGCTATCCAGAAGTTTCACGCAGTACTTGGCAAAAGCACATTAAAGCCGGCCATATTATTGTTAATAATATAGTTATAACTTCACCTAAACATGATATCGCTATAATTGATGATATTGCCATCAACACGCCAGATTTGCCTGATTTTAGCGACAAAAGCATCCCAGTTATTTTTATTGATGACAATGTCGTCGTTATTAACAAGCCATGCGGTATATTATCACACAGTAAGGGCGCCTTAAATGACGAATTCACGGTGGCTGACTTCTTCCGCCGCTACAGCACATATAATTTAGAAACAAATCGACCAGGTATAATTCACCGCCTTGATCGTGACACTAGTGGTGTTATGATTGGCGCTCGTAACCCCGAGACAGCAACTTTACTACAGAAACAATTTGCCGACAGGCTAGTCAAAAAAACCTATATAGCAATCCTGGACGGAATTCCAAAATTAGACAAAGCTAATATTGATCTGCCAATCGAACGTAACCCATCGGCACCTAGTACTTTTAGGGTTGGTAATAACGGAAAATCAGCGGTTACTAAATATAACACAATAGCCTCTACTGACAAATATACGCTGGTAAAACTACAGCCACAAACCGGCAGAACCCATCAATTACGCGTTCATATGAAGTATTTAAACACTCCTATTTTAGGCGACAAAGTGTACGGTAAATCATCCGATAGGCTGTATTTGCACGCGCTAAGCCTAGAAATTACTATTCCTAACGGCAATAGGCAAATATTTGTTTCTTCACTTCCAGACGATTTTACGAAATACTTTCCAGGCATTAAAACATGGTAAAACCAATTCTTAATTCAGCTAGTGAAAAGATTTTTAACGCAATTGTTAAAACATTACCACAATCTTTATTGTTGACCGGTGATAGTGGCGTAGGCCTGAGTACAATTGCAAAACACTTTGCTGAACTGAGAAATATAAAACCATCAGTTATATTGCCAGAAAAAGATGAAAAAGTTGACCTTGATAAAGGCGTTATAAGCGTCGATATCATGAGACGTCTATATACTGAAACTAGCACAAAAACAGTTAGTGAACGAATAATTATCATTGATTACGCCGAACGGATGACTCACCAAGCCCAAAATGCTTTTTTAAAACTACTTGAAGAGCCCGGTGCTAATATCCATTTTATTCTTGTTTCACATTCAGTCGCAAAATTATTACCTACAGTTATTTCACGTGTCGAGAGACTGGATGTTAAACCTATATCAAGCGAACAATCACGACTATTTTTAGATGACTTAGGCGTTACAGATTCCACAAAAAGGTCCCAGTTGATGTTCATGGCAGATGGTTTACCGGCTGAGTTGACACTACTGGCACGTGACGAAGGATACTTTAAACAGAGGAGTGAAACCGTCCGTGACGCACGCGAACTTTTACGTGGAACTTCGTATCAAAAACTGTTAATTGCCAATAGATACAAGGACAATCGAGCCTCGTCTCTATCATTACTACGTGATGCTTCTAAGATACTTCGAATTAGTATGTCGGCAAACCCAAATCCAGATACAATCGAAGTTATTGATAAGATATTGAAAACCTACCAACGGATAGAAGCAAACGGAAATATTCGTCTCAGCCTAGCCTGGATGGTGTTATAATAGTTAACAGACATGTTAGGTCTTTTATTAATTTTGTTACTTGGTATCTGGGTTATATATATGCCCCAGACGATTACAGAAGTCACGGCCGATTTGCCTGTTAGGATAACTGACAAGTTAAATCAGTTGTGGACCATAGCTCAGGATTCGTTGCAAACGAACAGGTATTTGCGTGCCGAAAAAGCACTTTTAACAATTTTACGTATTGACGAACGGAATGCCAGCGCCTACAACAGGTTGGGCATACTTTATGCCAAGCAACATTCGCTTGCTGATGCGATTGAGTGTTTCGAGATCGCTCAGTCACTTGAACCTAGTGCTAGCAGCTTGCATAATGTTGGTCTTATTTACCTTGAAACTAAGGCGTATGACAAAGCCGCATTAGCGTTCGAACAGGCTCTAGCAATCGACGGGGATTTGGCCTCTAGACATATTGCATATGCCAAGGTTCAAGAGAAGCTTGGTAACGACAAAAAGATGATTGAATCTCTCGAACGCGCCGTTGAATTAGACCCAATTCCTCAGACATTAAATATCCTAGCGGATGCTTACGAAAGGACTAATAAAGCTGAGCTTGCGAATAATCTTCGCGAAAAAGCCGCCAAGATGATTATCCCACAAGGAAAACCTACTCGAATTCGTCAACCACGACGCGTAATAATGTAAATGACTTACAGCTTGCAAATTTCTTAATCTTGGCGGATAATTACTACATCTTGAACCGACACACGGCACCGCAAGGTGTTCTTTAATTTAAAGAATGTGGGCTTCCAGGGCCCGACCGGCGATGAGGGGAGAGTGTATATGACAACTACAGCATGTGTTGATGACGAGCCTGCCTCAGGTGATGCTGAGGTAATAGAGTTCGCCAAGCAGTACGTCGAACGACTCACGAAAGGTGTCTGCGGCAAGCACGGCAAGCCCAAGACACGGTGTTTCGGGGGGCGTGTTGGCCCAATGGGCGATCACGTGATAATCACCGACGGTCGTGTCACGTCAAATGGAAAGGAGCTTGTGCTTGAAGGGCCTGATTACTTCGCCATCAAGCTCGACCTGACAAGGATGTACCACACTGTCTCTGCCCTCAGTGGTGAACACCTGCTGGTGTCCGAGCATGGTGGCCCGTACATGGCCCTAAACGCGTAACTCGCACCCAACATGTAGTGGTCATATCCCTAGGAACCTGGAATCCTAGGGATTGACTCCTTGAAATTATTAGTAATTATCTACTTGTATTTCAAATATATATGTTAGATAATAACATCATTCCTGTTTCACCTCGTGTTCACCTAGTGATTAACTAGTGGCTGAAAGAGTCGTCAGATGGCTTTAACTACGATGTGGGGAGAAAGGAATGACATGGCCAATGATGCTACGCAGGCCAAAGATGTAGCCAAGCGCAACCTGATCCGAACAATCGTTGCCGCCGTCTTCCACCAAGATGACGTGGGCGCAGTCAACGCGAAGCTCGGAGATGGTGACTGGTGTAACGTCACAGTCTGCAACACAAGGTTTGACCGCAGGTTGCACGACCGTATCTTCAACGTCAGGGGTGATGACAACGACGGTGCAACAAAGCTGTCATTGTCACACCCTATCAGTGCCATGGACGTCGAACCTCTTGGTGAGGGAAGCTTCAAGCTGACCCTCAAGTCGCCGCACAAGTTGTTGTACATCAACGTAGAGGGTTTGGCGCAATAGCACCTTATTCACCAGCATCATGGCCATCCCCGAAGATCTGACCTTCGGGGTATGACCCTTGTATATTTCATATTAGTTGCAAATTATAAAATTATATTAGATAATGATGATATTCTCATCCAACCACTAGGCGTCAAAATGTCGGGCTTAAGAGCACGAATAGGCTGTCAGATAGCCTATCCAAAGAGGAAGGGGAGGACACAATGACCGATGGCTTGGTCCATAAGATTCTCCCCACAAGGGAGGACGATGTGTTGGGCTTCCTTCGGGAAGTTGCATATGTACTGAACACTGTACGAGACGGGAGCATCAGCGTCAGCATTGGCCTGGCAGAGTGCGAAGTTGTTGTACGCCACTGCTATTTGCAGTACTGCGACGACGCAGACTGCATGGAGTTCATCCTGAAGGGTGAAAGGCTAGATGGTCACGACGATGTTAACTGGCACGAATTGGTGCCTTATATCGAAGTTATCGAATGCCCCCAAGGATGTCAACTATACACACATGATGCTCAGGCACTCCTGACACTGTATGTCGCCGACCTAGCTGCGTGATCCATCGGTCAAACCCAGGAATCTGACTCCTGGGAATGACCCTAGATTATTTAATTATATATCGTTATTTTTTGTTTTTATAGTGTAATTCTTATCAATAGCAACGCTACTGATAGTGTAGTATAATAATGCATAGATAAGGAGGTGCTTATGGATTGGAAACAATTTAACAAAGGTGTTTTTCTAGTCAACTTACTAGGCATAATATATGACGCCTCATCAAAGACAATTTTGATCGGAAAACGTGTAAACGATCCCAACTTAAAACAACTTTCATGGGTATTCCCAGGCGGACGACCTGATTATAATAGCGAGCTTGAAACAAATTTACATGACGAGATAATGGAGAACACTGGACTTGATGTAAATGTAAAACACATTGTATTTGCAAAGACCTACCCAGAACTCCGTGAGTTTATGTCAATTTATTATCTATGTGAAGTAAAAAATATGGATGTAAAAGCTGAACCAAGTGATACCTTAAAAGAACTGACTTGGGTTAAACCAACCGACGTTACTAAATATTTTACTACATCACTACACCCGAAGGTCTTGGAATATTTGAGGACATTAGAGTAGTTATTTTAGCAAATATATTCCTGACAAATCACGGAATTTCTTGCATTAAACAGATATATTTTGTACACTTATACCTGTACTTTTAACAATATGCCGCCTTAGCTCAGTTGGCTAGAGCAGCTGTTTTGTAAACAGCAGGTCTTCGGTTCGAGTCCGAAAGGCGGCTCCAAATGCTGGAATCGTGTAGTGGCAATCACAGGAGACTGTAAATCTCCCGCCTTTCGGCTTCGTAGGTTCGAGTCCTACTTCCAGCACCAAATTTAAATTACTCACATTTATGTGGGTAATTTTAATTTAATCTTGACGTAGACTTGAACCTTGCGTAAGCAACGGTTCGGTGAAGGGAGCAAAGCGACCGGAGAAGTCGGCTCAGCCGACGCTGTCCTACTTCCATCTTGCACTCTTTGTCTCTTTTAACTTATTTGTTACAATATTTAGTACATGCCGCGATAGCTCAGTTGGTAGAGCGCATCCATGGTAAGGATGAGGTCTCGGGTTCAACTCCCGATCGCGGCTCCATATTAAACCGCTATATGCGGTTTTTTGTTATACTATGACTATGGCAACATTTAGTTTTGATATAGTATCCGAATACGACAAAGCCGAGATGAATAATGTCTTGGCACAATCTCAAAAAGAAATAGCAAACCGCTACGATTTTAAGGGCACGCCAGCCGAAATTGATTGGTTAGGTGACAAAGTTGGCTTTAAGGTCATTGGTGCCAACGAATGGCAAATTGACAGTATTATCGATATCGTTCGTAAAAAATTGGCTTCACGCGAGCAAAGCAGTAAAGTACTTGACCTTAGTAAAGTGGTTGTAATTAGTAATATGAAAGCCACCAAAGAAGTGCCGTTTATTGCCGGGCTAGACCAAGACAAAGCAAAGCAAATAACAAAAATTATTCGCGAAGACTTTCCCAAGGTTAAACCACAGATTCAAGGTGAAGCCGTCCGTGTAGTTGGGGGCAGCAAAGATGATTTGCAGGGTGTTATGCATTTATTGCAGTCGCATGACTTTGATTTTCCTATTACCTTCAATAATTATCGCTGAGCCCTTGTAGTAAACTCCGATTATTGGTATAATTACCTCTAATAGCTTTATTAGTTTTAAAAGGAATTATATGCCAAAGAAGAATACAAAGCGCAAATTAGTTGGTTTAGTGAGCGAAATTAGCGGTCACCGTACTTATTACACAACCAAAAATACTCAAAATACGACTGAAAAAATCTCGTTAAAAAAATATGACCCAATTGCCCGTGTTCACGCACTTTACGTTGAAACTAAAAAGAGTCTTGGACGTAACGAAGTTAAAGAGAAAAAACACTAAGCTCGCACTTGCAAGTTTTCAGTTTTTGAATCTATTTGGCCTGCTAACCACAGGCCATTTTCGAGCATTGTGTCAAGTAAACCTAGTGTAACATTTCCATTAGATGAATAAACATACAGCACATTATCATGTTGTTCGATGGATAATGGCCAAAAATGCGCCCCAATTGTTCGTGTAACTTCACCCGTTAGTATTTGTTCCACCTCGACGGACTTTGCCGGCCTATCGTAAACAGTAAAACGACTGGTAAATTCAGAACTATATAATTCGAACGTACCTAAATTTGACTTAATCATATTTGGAAAAGATGAAAACAGCGCAGCATACGGCTTTAGGTCATGGTTGTTGGCACCAATAAAAAAATGGGGGATTCGATATTTTGTATGTAAATCAATAGCTATTATTAACCAGTTGAATGTACTGGATTTTTCATTTGGTTGATGAGCTACATCTGTTCTATCGACTACAGTTACGTTATAGCCACTAACAGTACCGACACAATAACTATCATCATGATGAGTTGCAGACACTGAAAACCCACGTACAACTTCATGTTCATCTGAATTCTGGTCAACAAAGCCAAAATATACTAAACCTGACTTTTCAGCAAACTTTGAAATAATACTCTTATTGGTACCTTTTAGGTGAAAAACTGTACTAAATATGGATTTTATAGTGTCAGAAATTAGACTACTCATCGCTAATTTTATCTTTTGATATAAGGTCCAATAGTGTTGCAATATATTCAGCATGTGTCCAAGTTAACGGAGCTGGCGATATAATCTCGTTTGTAACTGGATCAAGTTGTTCGCCCATCACACCTGTGCTCATAGCGTGACTCTTTGCCCAGCCAAGTATCTTCTTTGCCTTATCGATTTGATCTGTATCAATATAATACTGAGCTAACCAAAAAGTCGTAATAAACCATTGGTTGCCCACAATACCAGGACTTTTTCGACGATATTCATCATTTTCATACCTGGGTAGACCAATTGCTCCGTCATTTAAACCAAATACGTTCTCGAGGGTATTAACAGATGAAATAATCTCTTCACTATTCGCGTCAAAAAGGCCAAAGATGTATGCGCCAAACACACTAGAACAGTCGATAACATCATCGTAGCTGATTTGACCATCCTTGACGTTTACACCCCTATAAAATACTTTTTTGTCGGTATTATAAAAGTGCTTATGGGCCGCTTCTTGGATATCAGTTGCTGCAGATCGCCATTTAACGGCGTTGTCAGGATCATTAGCTTCGGTTGCCAAATCCGATGCCGCCAATAAGGCAGCATAGGTAACAGCGGTTGAATAAGTACTGGTTAGGAATGTCTGTTCCCACAGGTCATAGCTGGGTTGTGGTAACCCTGTAGATTTGTCAACATAATCCGTCATGAAGTTGGCCATTGGCAACACCATACTTTGATAGAATTCCTTTAATAGCTTTGGATCAGCATGCATCTGATAATATTGAGCAAAAATAAATAAGGGTAGGGCAGTCTCATCCTCTTGAATTGGTGGGGCAACTAGCCCATCGTGAACATATGAATGCCAACTGCTACCTAAGGCGCCGTCAGCACGGTACTTGTGCATCATATAACCATCATTATGTAGCCCTAACCTGGTGAACTCAAAGAACCTATAGGCCTCGTCCTTATATCCCATACGGATAAGTGGCCATAGGGCATACGCTCCATCTCGTGGCCAGTTATAAGCATAGGCGTCGCGCGAATAATTCAGCATTGATGTATCAGTGCTGGCAATCACCGCACCGCGTTTATCAACCTGTGACTTTATTATCATCACACTCTGCATAAATGACTCCTGGTGGTCTTTGTTTATCTTACGTACAATTGATTTAGCTGGCTCTAGCCACTCATTCCACCAGGTGGCAGTTCGATTCATATGAGAATATGCGCCTTCATCTTGAATCCTTTTATGAATATATAGTGCCTCTCTAGTCGAATTACCGGCTGCAATCCAATAGTGAACTCTCTGGGAACTATGAGCCTCGATGTTAACCTTAAATCTAATTGTTGAGTCAACTCGTCCATGTTCAACATTGTTCATCCCCAGCTCGCCATCGTCAGCATCGCGAAACGTGCCTTCTTTCCCCTCGATACCAAATAGGCCAACAGTATATTGATCAAATGGTTGCTTATCATGGCTACCTGATATAACCAAAGCTGTGTGACCTCGGTAATGCAAAATGGCATTACTGTTGGGCAGATATTGAGCAGTATCAGTGTTGCTACGTGAATCGCCGATTACAAAAGCC
>JAYTVU010000041.1:0-22300 GCA_043743855.1 bacterium | reverse complement strand
AGGTTATCAGTATTACCGACGGACCATTTAAAGGTTTTGACGGCTCGATTTCAGAAATCGATACTCAAAAAGGCAAAGTCAAAGTTATGGTCAGCATGTTTGGTCGCGACACATCAGTCGAGCTTGACGCGTTACAGGTGCGTAAGGTATAATACCCCAGTTACGCAAGCTTCAAAAGTTAATTAATGCATTAAAAGGGAAAAACGCAGCCCATATGAGCGGATTTACTCCGTCATGTGACGCGATGAGAAAAACCGTAGGTTTGTCTTATACCCGAAGGGAATTTTATGGCAAAGAAAATTATCGGAAATCTTAAATTACGTATCCCTGCCGGTCGTGCTACTGCTGGTCCTCCAGTAGGTTCGACGCTTGGTCAATGGGGCTTAAACATGATGGATTTTATTAATCCATTCAACGAAGGCACCAAAGACTTGATGGGTAAGGATGTTATCGTTCACATTCAAGTTTTTGAAGACCGTACATTCACCTGGAAATCACTTGGCCAACCAGTTGATGATCTAATTCGTGAGAAAATTGGCATCAAAAAGGGAAGTGGTAAACCACATAGTGAAAAAGTTGGTACAATCACCCGCGCCCAACTGGAAGAAATTGCGGAGCTTAAAAAAGATCAGTTGAACGCAATCGATATGGACGGACGAGTTAAAGTTATTGCCGGCACTGCACGCTCAATGGGCGTCGAAGTCGAAAAGTAAAATAAGACTAGTTTTTAAAAATACCGCGAAATTTAATCGCGGTATTTTTTATTGGCCAAGTGACTTTATTGTTGTGTCCCAGTTAGCTCTTTGTATCATTTGAGTTTGTAAAGCATTAGAACCTTTTTTGGCTAGCTTGCCTGAATTATCAATGGCTGTAATATCATACTTAACATTAAATTCAGGTTTATTTAGTTTTAGTTTAATCGATTGAGCCAAACAATCATCCTTGAATTTAGTACATTTTGCTACAATCGATTGCCATTTTTCAACATCACTATTGTACTTGAAATCCAGATTGACGGTCACACCAATACCCTTGGTAACATCAGGTGAAGCCTGTTGGTCGAAAATGAAGTTACCCATAGAATAGACAATTAATTTACCTTTATAAACTTCGGTATTTTGAACTACATGAGCTCCCTTGCCAATCACAGCATCAGCGCCCTCGTCAATCATGGCACGAAAATATTGATTTTGCAGCCCGTCAGCTGTCGTACCATACTCCGAACCTTGTATTGCATAGATTAAGGTTACAAATTTATCGGTATATTTATGGATTTCATCTAATTGGTCCTGTGTTGGTAAGGCGAACGTGTCGTGATAGCCACAAATTGCGATTGGCATGTTAAAACTATTTAATTTATAGTTTGTTTTTTTCTGAAGTGAATAGTCTGTCCCATTAATACTAGCATTTGCCTTAACAGTTATAATTTCGCAAATTTCATCAGTCACAGTTTTATCATAATGACCAAAATACTGAATACCATTTGCATCTAAATATTTCCTAGTCTGATTAAAACCAGTCAGACCACCTTGATTTTCGGTGTGGCTATTCGCCAAATTAAAGGCATTAAACCATTTCTTGGCCTCTTTTAAATAGTTCGGTGTGCAATTAAAGGTAAGCGTGGCATCCATCTCGGCCGAACTGACTTGTTTATCAGTGATGGGGCAGTCCAGGTCACCAATCCAGGCTTGATAGTTCTCTCGATTTAACGTATATAATCCCGAGAAAGGATATGCTTCTTTCAGCGAGTTAGCCATCGACCAGTCATTAATATATCTGCCCCAAAAAACGTCCCCAAAAAACATTAGGTTTGTATTTAAATGATCAGGTTTAATAATTTTAACGGCTGGTTTTTGTAAAAATGTTATTGGTGGATTGCCACCAGAAAAATATGAATAGTATAAAAAGAACCCGCCCACAATTAAGATAAATGATACGAGTAATTTCAACACTTTTCTCATTAACTAGTATTATACTTTATTTAAAAGAATTTTGAGTTAAATAACTGTCAGGACATAGATATATACTGACATTTATGTTAGAATACCAACATAACAATCAATGTTGGGAGGCGAATGACACAGGTTACGCCGTTATTACCACAGAAAGGATTCATTTTTTATGGCTAAAAAAGCCGAACTACTGGAAACAGCTAAGAAACTTGGTCTAAAGGACCTTACATTAAAAAATACGATTTCAGAGATTGAAACAGCTATTGCTGGTGTAGTTAAAACTGAAAAAACTGTCAAAGCACCAAAAGTCGAGGCTGTTGAAGCAAAAGTTGTCAAAGAAGACATCAAAGTCACTAAAGCCGGCAAACATAGCGAAAAATCTATTGCCGAAGCTGAAGCCAAAGCTGAAAAAGAAGCTCGCAAGGAAAAGCACGATACAGCTCCACAATCAGAAGAAGCTGCATCACACGCAAAAAAAGGCGCAAAGCCAGTTACTAGGCCTAAACTTGCCAGGCGAGGCAAAAACTATCGTGAGGTTGCTGAACTTATCGACAAATCTGTTGTCTACAACCTAAGTGATGCACTTGAAACCGTAGTCAAGACTAACCCAAGCAAGTTCGATGCTAGTGTTGAAATACACGTTCGCCTTGGTGTTGATCCACGTCAAGCCGATCAGAATGTCCGTGCAACTGTTAGCTTACCAAACGGAACTGGTAAAACTATTCGCGTTGCTGTATTCGCACCCGAAGCAGACCACGCCGCCGCCAAAAAAGCCGGTGCTGATGTCATAGGTGACGAAGATTTCCTAAAGCAACTTGACAAACAAGAGTTGAACTTTGATATCTTGGTTGCAACCCCACAGTATATGCCACGACTTGGTAAATACGCCCGTTTGCTTGGGCCACGTGGGCTTATGCCAAACCCAAAGAGTGGTTCTGTCGCAACTAACGTTGCCAAGGCTGTCACCGAAGCCAAAGCCGGTAAAGTAGAATACCGCGTCGATAAACAAGCTATCGTTCACCTAAGTGTCGGTAAAGTATCGTTCGGCGCTAAAAAGCTACAAGAGAATGCAACGGCGTTCTTTAACAGCCTTAAATCCCAAAAACCAACCGGTTTAAAAGGTATCTACGTTAAATCAACTTCAATCAGCACTACTCAAGGTCCTGGTATCAAAGTTGAAAACGTTATCAGCTAGATCCGCTGATAAGTAACAAAATCATAGCTGTATGGGTTACGCTCATCAGCTATGTTTTTTATGCGATTAGTCTCTCGCCAAATATTGCGTAATACTTTCGGAAAGAATATCGTAGCATCTTTAAACGTATAATGTAACTCTGTTGCTAATATTCTATCAACGGTATCAAATGCTAAGGCATAAATCTGACCACCACCTATAACGAATGTCTCTCGACCAGATTCAACGATATCGTATGCAGCCTGCAAACTATTCACAACCGTAACGCCATTGATTATTTTATTTTCACGGCTTATCACAATATTCTGCCTATTAAGCAATGGGCGACCAATTGAATAATATGTGTTTGAACCCATAATTATAGCCTGCCCATCTGTCACGTTTTTAAAGTGTTTGAGGTCGGCGGGTAGGCTCCAAAGTAAGTTATTATTGGCACCAATACCGAACTGTTCGTCGTAAGCTACAATTATTGTCTTCATCCGTTTAATAATAACATAGCCCTTCAATTAATTTTCTAAGCTATTTACAAATTAGTCTCTAGTCACCATAATGTATATATTACGAAAAGGGGATAATTATGCAAGATGACAATATAAAAGCCGATGGATATTATGATGAAGACGTTTCTTCTCCCAAAGAAGATTTCGATCTCAGTTTTTTAGGCGACGATGAATCAGACAAAAAATAGAATTCGTGTTGCGCTAGTTGTCCCTCATATTTTCTTACACCAAGATATCTTACCCGATGTGATTTTTGCACCTGGGGCTTTGGCATTAAGCCTGGCTAGTGGTCTAACTGGTTTTGACATCAATGTGACATTATTCACACCTGGACCAATTAAAACAACAGTCACAAATATTAATGCTGACATGAGTTATTTTGAAACGGAGTTATCTGGGCGCGGTGATTCATATCTAGACCTACTGAAAAAGCATCCGTTCGTCTTTATCTCGTTAGCACGCCAAGTTCAGTCAGAATTAATTGCCAAGGCTTATAGTATGGCCAACAATAATGAATTCGATTTGGTTCATATCTATACTAATGAAGAAGATGTGGCCTTGCCCTTTGCTAAATTATGCCAAAAACCAATTATTTTTACTCATCACGATCCATTCAATTTTATGGTTCGTTATAAGAGCGTCTTTCCTAAATATACAGGCTTAAACTGGCTTTCAATCTCGCTATCACAACGAAAAACAATGCCCAGAAATACTAATTGGCTAGGCAATGTATACCACGGTTTAAATCCTGATGATTTTTGTACTTTTAGTAAAACAGGTGATTATATTGCGTATATTGGTCGAATTATCGAACCCAAAGGCTTACACTTGGCAATCGATAGCGTCAATTTATATAACAAAAATGCGGACAAACCGCTAAAACTTAAGATTGCTGGAAAACACTATGGCGACTTAGTAAAAGATACTTACTGGCAACAGCAGATTGTTCCAAGACTTGGTGGGAATATAGAGTATATAGGATTTATTGATAACTTAAAAGAAAAAAACGAATTTTTAGGTCATGCAAAGGCTTTGATTATTCCATCGATTTTTGATGAACCATTTGGTATGGTAATGATTGAAGCCTTGGCTAGCGGAACGCCTATTATCGGCTTAGACAGCGGGGCAATACCTGAAATAGTTACAACAAAAAATGGCATTCTTGTTAATAAAGCGAAGTCTGACAACCTAACCGTAGAAAGGTTGTCAACCGCAATCGGACAGGTCAATACTATTGACCGAAAGCTATGTCGCAAGGATTTTGAAACTAGATTCACGTTAAGCCAGATGTGTGAAGATCACGCCAATATATATAAAAGGCTTACAAAATAACTAATTCGGCTTTGATGTGAGGATGAAATTCGTAACCTGTCAATTCGAAATTATCAATCGTAAAACTATCAATATCTTTTACGTCACCAATAATTTTTAGTTTTGGAAAGTTAAACGGTTTTCGTTTTAATTGCTCTTTGGCGGGCTCAATTTGATTTGTATATAAATGTGCATCACCGATTGACACAATCAACTCACGCGCTTCGAGTCCAGTAATTTTTGCAATCATTTGTAACAACATCGCATACTGTGCAATATTAAATGGCAAGCCCAAAAAGACATCTGACGACCTCTGGTATAACTGCATACGCAGCTTGCCCTTCATAACATTCAATTGGAACATCGTATGGCAAGGTGGCAAACGCATCTCGTCTAGGTCTGCCGGGTTCCAAGCGCTCACAATAATTGCTTTAGAGTTTGGGTTATTCTTGACCTCGTTGATTGCCCATGCAAGCTGATCAATTTCACCGCCGTGTGGGTCTTGCCAATGCCGCCACTGCACTCCGTAAACCGGGCCCAAATTTCGATCTTTATCCGCAAATTTATCCCAATAATGAATTCTGTTTTCTTGTAGATACTTAATATTCGATGAGCCAGAGACAAACCACAATAGTTCATGTGTCAAGATATTGAATGGCATTTTTTTTGTAGTTAGTAGTGGAAAGCCATAACGCAAATCAAATTTCAATTGATAGCCGAATATTGATTTAATAGGGTGTATACCACGTGACGGCTTTGTCTTGCCATCTTTTAGTATCGTAGCTAGTAGTTTTAAATATTGATATTCAGGATGCATGTCAGCCCTCTGATTCGATTAGTTTATTGTTGTCTAACAAACGTCGAACGACTTTTCCTGATTTTTCTAATAATGCTACAGCGTAACCATTTGAGTGATCAAAAGAATAAACTATTTCTGAAATATCTGATTCGCACAGCATCCTTGCACAAGTCGGGCAGGGTAGTAGATTTATAAACAATGTTGTGCCCTTCATATCATAACCATTTTTTGCAGCATGAACAATCAAATTAGTTTCGGCATGGATTGTATCATAATAGTTTAGGTCCCCAGGAGGAGACATATGACGTTCACGAAGCGGACCGTAATGCCAGGCAAAAGTCTGGTATGGGACGGTTTTATTAAATGCTGTTGAGATTAATTTATATTTGTCACCAGATTTTTTTCCAAGCGCGACACCACTTTGGAACGAATTGTCAAAGGCATTTTTAGCAACTTGATTTGCTGCTTGTAGCATCTCTATTTCGTTTAAATTTTGACCAAGTTTTGGTAACAATATTTTATTATCAAAATTTATTGAATAACTGATTGCTTCTTTTTCATCATAAAATGGTGATTCAAACTCAAATGGCACATGATTTGAAACTAGCGCATAATATTCTGGTCTAGTATGGAAAGTGAACTGCCAAGAACCATTAACCAGCACGACATGTGAAAACTTTATCTTTTCAAAAACGTGGATAAGTTCAGGCTGTTTTAAATGAAGTATGTATATCTTGTGGAGACTATTCGATGTATTGACTTTATCGATGACTGGCTCTATTACTCTAGCCGTTAAAGTTTTAAATTGAGGTTGGTTTTCAAAACCTTTTATATATTTTTCATCTGCTATACCAACGACAATATTACCACTTGGTAAATACTTTTTTATCAGTTGAGTGAATCTAGCAATCGACATCTCGCGTGGTGTTGCGATAAAAGTTGCATGTAAATCACGCAAATTCTTTTTACTAGCAAAGGCTAGGTCAGACCAATAAATTTGATAATTATTCATTCTGATACTTCTTTGCAAATCGTTTAGCAAGTTTTTCAATATCATCCTTTTTGACTTTGTATAAATCAGCGTTCTCAAGTGGTGTGTTTTTAAGCTGACGATAATTCCAGACATTCAAATCTGGCGCATCAAATGGGATGCAATGAAAATGCAAATGGTCAACCGTGCTTTGCGCATCAACTCCATCTTTTTGAACAATCTGCATACCTTTTATACCGTGAACTTCGCGAATCATTTTTTTAGCAATATACATCATCTTGCGCATGCTTTCCCATTCCTTTGTCGTGAGTTCTTTGACAGAGTGAACGTGACGACGGGGGACAATCATAAGGTGCCCATCAATATAAGCAAACAAAATGATAGTTAAAACAACGCCATTTTCTTCAAAGATAATATACTTATCATTTAAATCGCAAAAAACGCATTTACCAGTCGATTGCCATATGTCGTCATAATTACCATTGACTCTGGCGTCACGATATAGGATTTGCTTATTTTTTTTTGCTATGTCTGTCATTTTCTTTCAATGGCTCTTTGCGATATTGCATGAAATCTTTTAATATTTCGCTAAGATGCCCACCAATAGCTCGTTGCATTATTTGCGTGGTTGAAATGGCCGAAGACTGTCTATCGACTACCAACACCTCACCACCATATTTGATGACTGTCTTGTATTCGCGAGATTCTTTGTAGTTGTCTGTCCAATCCTCTTTGACTGTGATATAGACATCTGGTTTTAACAGACCTAATGATGGCTGACAACTTGGTTCAGGTAGAATTGTCACGAAATCAACTGACGTTAGGAAAGTTAGCATTTCTGCACGGATTTTCTCATCCAAAATTGGTTTATTACTACCTTTAACACGCCTAATTGCATTATTACTACTGACACCAACAACTAAGATATCACCATACTGTTTGGATTTCTCTAGGTAACGACATTGTCCAGCATGAATTAAATCCCATGAACCTGCAGTAAATACTATCTTTTTCTTTTTATCATGTAATTGTTCACCAAGTGACATTAAGTCACTCTGCGAAATCAGTCTGCTTTCCCAACTAGCCATTATTCGGACCCCTCATTAATTACTAATAATGATATCACACCGCGCGACACTAGTATATCCCTGGTACGAATATAGTGCTCATTTTGGTTAAGAAATTCATACGGATTATGACGCATAAATTTATACAAGTCATAAACAAGGAACATCTCAACTAATATTTCTAAATCTGCTTTTTCGCCAATAACTTTTGTTTGTCCTCGTTTTAGATATCCACTTCGCAGGAAATATTTGTATACTTTATCAGCTGGTTTATACTTACAGTCTGCCAATAAAAACGCTAAAGTACGAGCAACATCAACCACGACATGACCAATAGTAGTTTTCTCAAAATCGAGTATGCCAGAGATATTACCCTTTTCATCAAATAGAATATTTCCTCTAACAAAGTCCATGTGTAGAACCTGTTGCGTTGGCTTTAGTATCTTTTTTCGTAAAAGCTGACTATATTTTTCTAGCCTACTTACATCTACACTTATGCCTAATTTTTTTCGAACTGCAACAACAATATAATCATCCGAGAAATATTTCCTAATTTGTTCAATAATATTAATGTATTCATCGTATACACTCGGAAAGTTTTCAGCATGAAAATTTGATAAAACCGAGTGCATATTACTCATAGTCATTCCCAATTGCTTGATATGGGACATTGTATATGCTTCCCAGGGGATAGTATTGCCAGGTAGGTAATTATAAATGCAAATACTCGTAATTGATGTACTGCTCTTTAAATATAGAAGTCTTTGATCAAGCCGCTTACGTGCTGGTATCCCGTTATCTGCTAAGAATTTAGAGACCATATCAGCTCGATTTATTCTACCTACTATCCCAGATTCACGTTTAAAAAAAGTAACATTTAGCATTTTGCCATCTGTTGATAACACTGGCCATATTTCATTTCGGTAACCTTTCTGAGAGTCGTAAATATGTTTGTATTCTATTCCATACATATTTAGAACCTTTGGTAGAACGTCTGTATACATGTATATCAGTTTAGATGCTTTTTAATACTCAGTAAAGCAGTCTAGGTGTAACGCAACTATTTAAATATAATACCGACAGATACTAAAACAATATAATTTAACTATTTATATTATAACTAGCTAACTATAATTTGTAATAATGATAAAGCTAGTGCTATAAATAGAGTATGCTCAACTATAAACTTAAGCTTAATCGACATAGCAACAGAGGTTTTACTATTGTTGAGCTTTTAGTAGTTATAGTTGTGATTGGTATCCTAGCGGCTATAACGATTGTCTCTTATACTGGCATTAGTAAACGTGCAACTGTCGCTTCATTGCAATCTGACCTAGAAAACGCATCAAAGCAACTTAAAATCGACCAAGTTATTAACGATACTTTTCCGTCTACTCTGGCATTGGCAAATGGTGGTAAGGGTATTCAAGCAAGTGCCGATACCACATATCAATACGCCACTATGAATACGAATCCGCCAAGCTTTTGCTTAACTGCTACAAAAAATTCGATTGATTATAGGATAACTAATAATAGCTCGCCAGTCGCAGGAGATTGCTCTGACTACGGTTTAGCACTGTATCTTGATGCTGGAAATTCTTTATCCTATCCTGGATCGGGAACTACTTGGACGGATTTAGGTACTAATGGAAATAACGGTAACTTAATCGGAGGAGTTGGATATAGTGTTGATGGTGGTGGCTCGCTAAATTTCGATGGTATAGATGATTATGTCAATGTAGGCAATGCTAGCACAGTGAATATAACTGGTGCAATCACTATCGAAGTATGGTTAAAGCCAACTAGCGTTGACGGTAAATGGTGTTCAATCATCTCAAAATCTCCTAAAACTGCATACTTTATTATGCAAAGGCTCGCAAGCAAATCTATAAGTTTTGGTGGTTATTTTGGAGCAATTTATAAAGAGACGTCAATCAGTGACGCCGATATAGGAATAAATACATGGCATCACATTACAGCTACCTACGATGGAGTTAATACTATTAGTATTTACTTGAACGGCGCTATAAAGGCACAAAACATTACTGTTGCAGGCAATATAGCAACAACGGCAGAAGCGTTAGTGATTGGATCTTCAAATGTGTCTGGTCAACGTTGGCAAGGCCAAATAAGTGAAGTGCGTGTGTATAGTAGAGCGCTAAGTTACGCCGAAATTACTCGCAACTTCAACAATATGCGTAGTCGATTTGGAATTTAATAAATCGGATGCATTATTGACAACACATGAACAAATTTGTTATACTGCATGCAGACATTCACCAAAGACCGTAGCTGTGGAAACACTTAATTCGCTACCGAGGATTATGTAACCATTACATTTTTCGATTTTAGTCTTTGGCAGTGCGAGAACCAGAGACTTTTTTGTTTCTTCGCCACTGTCTAGAACGTTAACAATTTGGTCGAATAAAATATCAATCAAAGAAAGGATTTTTATGGCAATTACACGCGATAAAAAGAACACTTTGGTTACAGAATTAAATGATTTGTTCGCTAACGCCAAAGGGTCAGTAGGCGCAGCCTACACAACCCTCAGTGTTGCTGACATGCAAGAACTTCGAGCCGCCGCTAGGGCAAACAACGTCACAGTCAAGGTTGCTAAAAACCGACTTGTCCGCGTTGCCTTAGGTGCCAGCGACAAGTTCAAATCAGCTGACACAAGTTTGCTAACAGGACAATTAGTTTTTGCTTTTTCAAACGAAGACGAAGTTGCACCTGCCCAAGTTATCGCTAAATTCGCTAAAACTCATCCAGCCTTAAAACTGGTTGTCGGTTTTGACGACACTGGCGCAACACTTGATACAGCAACAGTTACAGCCCTGGCTTCACTTCCTACGAAGGATCAACTTCGTGGACAGTTGGTCAGTGTTATTGCAGCACCACTTTCCGGATTCCTATCTGTCGCCAATGGCGTGCAGCGTGGACTTACGCAAGTTTTGTCGCAGTGTGCTGAATCAATTTAATTTTGTAACCATTTAATCAATAATTTTAGGAGAATATAATCATGGCTGACGAAATCAAGCTATCTGCCGCACAGGCAAAAATCGTTGACGAACTCAACAAACTTTCAGCTCTAGAGCTGAGCCAAATCGTAAAACACCTTGAAAACGAGTGGGGCGTAAGTGCCGCTGCTCCTGCAGTAGCTGTTGCTGCTGTTGCTGATGCTGGCGCTGTTGCTGCCGACGAAGGTAAATCAGAATTTAACATTAACCTAACTGATGCCGGTAACCAAAAAGTTGCTGTTATCAAGGCCGTTAAAGAAATCACAGGCCTAGGTCTAGGTGAAGCTAAAGCTCTAGTTGACGGTGTTCCTTCAACAATCAAGGAAAAAGCTAACAAAGACGAAGCTGAATCTGCCAAGAAAATGCTTGAAGAAGCAGGCGCAACTGTCGAACTAGTTTAATTCTAAGTCCACATATATTCGACCATTTTGAACAACTTTAATACCGCTTTAGAAATAAGGCGGTATTTTGGTTCACTTTGAACAAATAAAATCTACAACGCTTTTGTGTTCACATCATAAATTAGTGTGGAAAACCTTGCCATTTTCTTGACAATATTGGCCGTTATTGGTATATATAGGGTAATATCATGCAAAAATAGACAAAGGAAATTGCGAGTTACCATGTCTGAACTACCAGAGAAACAAGTAAAGAGATTACACGCCCTAATTCAAGAGGCGGAAACTAACCTAGCAGCAGCCAAAGAATTATTAATCAGCATCACTGGTGATGATGGCGCTTCAATTACGCCAAAATCTTCCAGTATGGATGATGCCCGCGGTAAAGTTATAGAAGGTGTCTTTGACGGTCAAAAAATGGCCGGACCAGATGGCAAAGAATATCCAGTCCCAGCCAACTATGCCAGCAAATCGAAACTTGTTGAAGGCGATATCCTGAAACTTACAATTACAGATGACGGGGGATTTGTTTACAAACAAATCGGCCCAACCGAACGTCAGCAAATTATCGGTACTCTTGTACAGCACGATGGCGCTTATTATGTAGAAGCAAATGGACGCGAATACCGTATTTTACTAGCTAGCGTTACTTACTTCCGTATTAACACTGGCGATCAAGTTACGATTATCATTCCTCACGACAAGCCAGATGCTGTCTGGGCTGCCGTTGAAGCCGCTTTGTAAGTCTCTCTTTTAACGAGATTCGATTCGGCCGAATACACCAACAATACCGGCATCCTTTTGAAAAGAGTCAAATTCATCCATAGCTTCACACGCTGCCTTTTCTTTGACATCAAGTATTAATTCAGCCTCTCTGTTAAACCTAGCTGAAGCAGCAATTACTTCATCTGTATCAGGTAGTACAAACCTAGAAGCTGCTCTACCAATAAGAATGCGATGCCTGTCTTCTATTTGTTCAACAATCTCATAATTTAATTCATAGTCATTTTCTTGTCGTAATAGATTTTCGAAGTACCCAAGGTCTTGTGTAACCTCTGTATTGTTTGTATTACCAAAATCAGGTGATAGGTGATCCGTGTTCATGTGCCTACTAACAATTTGACCATACATATCCTCAACCATCGTCTTCTCCTTGTAAATTAGATATATTATCTCATAAATTGGTCGTATATACAATCGGATTTGCATTTAATAAACAATAGCGTTATACTTACAACATCACAAGAGGTGAAAACAAAAATGGTAAATAATACGGCAATATACGTCGCATAAAGTGCGTATAATCAGGCGTAGATAAAGTGGATAGGGGAAACAAACAGTGTCAAAAGCATTGTACCGAAAATATCGTAGTAAATCCCTCGATGAGGTCATCGGCCAAAAACATATAACCGATATTTTGTCGCGCGCTATTTCCGAGGGCCACGTTTCTCACGCCTATCTGTTAACTGGACCTCGTGGCGTCGGTAAAACCTCAGTTGCCAGAATTATGGCTCACGAGATTAACGGTCTGCCATACGACGAAGAAAACCTAAATATTGATATTATCGAAATCGACGCCGCCAGCAATAACGGAGTAGAGGATGTCCGCGATTTGCGTGAAAAAGTCCAAGTGGCACCGTTTGCCGCCAGTAAAAAAGTTTACATTATCGACGAAGTTCATATGCTATCCAAGGCAGCTTTTAATGCATTACTTAAGACCCTCGAAGAACCACCAGAGCATGTAATTTTTATCCTTGCCACAACCAACATCGAAAAACTACCAGCCACAATCATAAGCCGCGCTCAGCGTTTTAGTTTCCGACCAATCAGTGTTGATGATGCCGTCAAACACCTGGCAATGATTGCCAAAAAAGAAGGCATTCAAATCGAAACCGAGGCACTACGACTGATTGCCGAGCGCAGTGATGGCAGTTTTCGTGACAGTATTAGTTTACTTGACCAATTATCTAGTTTAATTAATACCGACAAAAGCAAAATTACAGTTAAACTAATCGAAGATATGTTAGGTTTGGCACCAAACGAAATGATTGACCAATTATTAGGTGCAGTCGAGGATAAAGACTTAGGTAAATTAGTTGAACTTTTGGACCGCACACAACACGAAGGCATCGACAGTGCAGTTCTAGTTTCACAGCTGACTGCCAAAATTCGGTCAATCTTAGCTGAAAAGCCACAATTGTTGCCACTCCTTGACGTGCTAATCGATGTCACAAAAAGCTCACAACCACACCTTAAACTTTTAAGTGTTCTGGGTATGTCGGCCACCACGAAACAATCTAATCCAAAAACAATTGGACTATTAACACCATTGCGAGAAGTTAGTGCATCAATTGCGGAACTTGAGAAAAAAGCCACTGAAGACCAACCAAAAGAAACTATAAAGTCTACAAAAACAGACTTAAAATCTTTTGATTGGAACAAGTTAGTCGAGTTTACGCGTAAAAATTATATCGCACTATTTAGTGTACTGACAAAATGTGGCTACGAATTAGATGGTGACGTTTTAACACTTTATACAAATAATAAATTTTATAAAAATAAATTAGATGACACAAAATACAGTTTACTACTTAGTAAATGTTTACAGGAAACAGGGGTTTTTGGACTTAATATCCACACGATTCCCACAACTCTTCCACCAAAGGATAGTCAGGCTGCGGCCGTAGCTGTTATTATGGGTGGAGGAGAAGAGGTCTCAGTAGAGTCCGTTTAGACAAAATGGCGACAAAGGAAGTACAAGTAGGGAAAATTCCACCACAAAATCTTGATGCCGAGAAAAGTTTGCTTGGTGCAGTTTTGATTGACGAAGAAACAATTGCCGATATTTCCGAACACGTTACCGCCAAAGACTTTTACGAAAAACGTCACTCGATTATCTATGACGCTATGATGAGGCTTTATGAAAAGCATCAACCAGTTGATTTATTGACTCTTACCGAAGAATTAAAACGCAAAAAAGAATTAGACACGATTGGTGGTTCAGCTTATCTGACCGATCTGACTAATTACGTGCCGACTTCGGCCCACGCCGAAGCTTATGCTGAATTGGTCGCTCAAAAGGCTATTCGTCGTCGTCTGATTAAAGCTAGTGGCGAAATATCGGAACTAGGCTATAACGAAGACACGACAACCCAGGAACTTTTAGAAAAGGCTGAGGCTGAACTATTTTCTGTCAGTGATACTTCACTGAAACAAGATTTAGTTAGTATCGAAAGTATTTTGACTGAAAGTTTTGATCGTATGGAAGAACTCCACCGCAATAAAGGTACACTTCGTGGTGTTCGAACCGGTTATCGTGACCTAGACAACATGACAGCCGGATTGCAGCGCAGTGATTTAATTATCTTGGCGTCCAGGCCGGCCATGGGTAAAACCACACTTGTCACCAACTTGGCTTATAACGTTGCGACAATCGCCAAACAACCAGTTTTAATGTTTAGCCTAGAGATGAGTAAAGAACAGTTGGTCGACCGTATGTTAGCCGATGCATCAGGTGTTGACGCTTGGAATATCCGTACAGGTAATCTATCAGACGATGACTTTAGTAAACTATCCGAGGCGATGGGTGAGCTTGCAGAAGCACCGATATTTATTGATGACACTCCTGGCCTATCAGTCTTAGAAATGCGCACCAAAGCCAGACGAGCCAACCATGAACAACCGCTTGGATTAGTTATCGTCGATTACTTGCAGTTAATGCAGGGAAGTGGACGAAATGATGATAGTAACCGCGTTCAGGTTGTCGGTGAGATTTCCAGGGGGCTAAAGTTAATTGCCCGTGAACTAAATGTGCCAGTTATTGCCCTAAGTCAGTTATCTCGTTCCGTTGAATCTCGTAGCCCACAGATTCCTCAACTAGCTGACCTCCGTGAATCTGGATCTATCGAGCAGGACGCCGATATTGTTATGTTCATCTACCGCGAGGCATACTATAATCCCGAAACCGAGCGTGAAAACATCACTGACCTAATTATCGCCAAACATCGTAACGGACCTACTGGTAGGATAGAGCTATACTTCCACCCTGAACGTTTGCGTTTTATGTCGCTTGACCGTAAGCATGATGCATAGCGCTTACGTGATATAATCGATAGTGAACATGAAAATGGGTGATTTCAAGATATCTAAAGCATTTATATACCGTTGGCGCTACCAAATTGGGTATGCAGTTCTTGCTATTGGATTAATCTCGGCCTTAATATTTGCAGGGCTATATTTACCCGGTGGCATATCTAATCAAGAAACACAGTCAGTTATAAAAAGTAGTTCAATCAACCTTGGAAATTTTTGGACACTTGATGCAGTAAACCTACCATATCACTTGTTACAAAAGGCCAGTATGGCGTTATTTGGCGTATCGATTCTGAGTATTAAATTGCCATCTATAATCCTAGCATTTTTATCTGTTATTGGTTTGACTTTATTATTGAAAAACTGGTTCAAGCCTAGTGTTGGAATTTTAGCATCGTTAATTGCGATTACGACCGGGCAATTCTTATTTATCGCCCAAAACGGCACACCTGATATCTTATACCTATTTTGGTCAGTTTGGATGATACTGGTAGCCAGTCTAATTCCACTTCAAAATAAACTATTTAGAAATATATTTATCGTAGTGTTTTTTGTAGCTGCCGCTATGAGCCTGTACACACCACTTAGTATTTACGTAATATTAGTCATAACCGGTGCCATTGTTTTACATCCCCACCTGAGATACTTAATTAAACAGTTATCAAGAGTTGAAATGATTATTGGTTTTGTAATTGTGCTGTTATTAGTTTCACCGTTGATTGTTTCAATAATAAAGACTCCGAGTTTAGGCCTAACGATGCTAGGAATCCCAACGGTTTGGCCAAATATTTGGATTAATCTGGCATCCCTCTCTAACCAGTATTTTGGTTTTGCAAATCCTGGAGGAACCACAATTATCACTCCATTCTTTGAACTTGGCTCTATGTTGTTGATTGCGCTTGGTGTGTATTATGTATTTAAAACAAAAGCAACCGCTAAAAGTTATGTAGTGATACTTTGGACACTATGTTTGATTCCGATTGTTATTCTGAACCCAGCTTACACAAACATCACTTTCTTACCACTGGTTATTCTGCTTGGGTCCGGCCTAAGTGGCTTGTTATCAAGCTGGTATGGGCTTTTCCCTCGTAACCCTTATGCACGCATCGGTGGCTTAATCCCAATTGTTATACTTGTCACAGTTTTAGTCCTGTCGGGTATTAACCGTTATGTTTATGGGTATTTATACGATCCAGACATTGTGCCAAATTTCTCAAAAGATATACAATTAATTCCTAAAGATACTAAAAATATTGTTGTGTCAGAAAGCGAACTTCCATTCTATAATGTTATGTCAAAGTACAACAAGAAACTTGTTATATCAACTTCGCCACTAGGCAATTCATTCCTAGTAACACATAACGCAAAACGAGATTTTAGTGGTTATACATTAAGTAAAATAATTACTTCGTCACTATCAGACAAAAGTGATAGATTTTACTTATATAAAAAGCTAGCAGGTTAAAGTATACTAGTAATAAATAACTGAGTTTAAGGAGAATAAATTTATGGCATTTGACCAAGTTAAAATGATGAATAATTTGCGAAAAGCGCAAAATGAATTAAAAAAGGAAATTATTGAAGTCGAAGCAGGTGATGGCGCTGTAGTTGTTCAGGTTACAGGTGAACTTAAGGTAAAAAAAATCAGCATCGACCCGGAACAGATTGATTTAGAGGATATCGAACAGCTTGAACACTGGCTAGAAATCGCCTTGCGTGATGGTCTAAATAAAGCCCAGGAAGTTGCAGCTGAAAAAATGAAACCCCTTATGGGTAGCCTAGGCAACCTAGGGCTATAGGTTATAACTTGTCTCAGCTACTGCCATCAGCACTTGTCAAAGCCATCGAAGAATTGGGTCATTTACCTGGAGTCGGATCTAGGACGGCTGAACGCTATGCATATTTTTTATTAAAAACTGATAAACATATTAGCGAAAAACTGGCGATAGCCCTAACTAAACTTCATGATGGTGTCAAAAACTGTCCAGTCACATTTGCCCTAATTGACAAGGATGAATCAGTTTCTGCTTTATATAGTGATCCATCAAGGGACAAAAAACTCATAGCTGTAGTCGAGGAACCACTTGATATCATCGCCCTAGAGCGTACCGGACAGTACAGTGGTACATATCACGTTCTGGGTGGTGCAATTAGCCCAATTGACGGAGTTGGGCCTGAACAGCTTCATATTCCCGAACTACTTGAACGAATAAAAAACGATGATGTGAGTGAAGTAATTATTGCTACCAACGCTAGTGTAGAAGGTGAGTCAACCGCCCTGTTTTTGCAAAAACATATTGTTGATGCCGGCCTAGATGTTAAACTAACACGACTAGCCCGCGGTATTCCAGTTGGTGTTGATTTGGAATATGCTGGTCAAATTACCCTTACTCACGCCCTAGAAGGCAGAAGGTCATTCTAATGTACAACGAAGCCAAAGATTTAATAAATTCTGCAAACAAAATTATTGTAATTCAGGCCGAAAATCCTGATGGTGATTCACTTGGTAGTGCGCTAGCCTTAGAAGAAATTATGGGTGACATCGGCAAAGAAGTTATTCTGTATTGCCCAGTCGAAATTCCAAAATACATGCGCTATATAACAGGTTGGGATAGAGTCGTTACATCATTTGATCCAACGGCTGATTTAGTAATTATTGTTGACACTATGGCCGACGTTTTACTGACTCGCGTAATTGATACGCCCGGAGTCCGCCATTTTCTAGAGACTCATCCAGTTTTAGTAATTGACCATCATACAACTGATTCAAGCCTCAGCTTTAAACATACAGCTTTGGCCGAAGACGCCGTTGCAACCGGAGAAATAGTCTTTGGGCTGGCAATTGATGCTGGCTGGACAATTAATAAGCAGGCTGCAGATAATTTGTTAGTCGCAATAATGAGCGACAGCCTAGGTCTGACTGTTCAAGGTGTAACGCCTAGAACTTTCTTTATTGCAGGCAAACTAACCGAGCTAGGCGCCAGCAATAACGCAATCGAAAAACGCCGTCGTGAATATATGAAGAAATCAGCTGAAATCTTAAAGTACAAAGGTCAGCTACTTGAAAGAATCGAATATTTTATTGATGGTAAATTAGCACTAATTCGTATCCCGTTTGAAGAAATTCAAGCCTACAGCGATCAATATAATCCAAGCGTCTTGGTTCTAGACGAAATGCGTCTAGTCGAAGACGTCGAGATTGGCGTGGCGATTAAAACTTATCCCGACGGAAAGTTAACAGGTAAACTTCGCAGTAATCTGCCAATATCAGCAACTGTCGCTGGATTTTTTGGTGGTGGTGGTCACGAATATGCGGCGGGCTTTCGCGTATATGAATCTATTGATACAATTATTCCAGAACTAATTGACGCATCAGATAAGGCGCTGAAAGAATATCAAAATGACATTAAAGTTTCATAACACACTAACCGGAAAAATAGACGAATTCGTTTCACAAACACCAGGTAAAGTGCTGCTTTATACCTGTGGGCCAACAGTTTACAATTATCTGCACGTTGGAAACTGGGCTAGTTATATATATTGGGACACGCTGGTTAGAATATTAATGGCAAACAATTACGAAGTTGACCGAGTCATGAACATCACAGACGTCGGACATTTAACAAGTGATGCCGACGAGGGTGAAGATAAACTTGAAAAAGGCGCCAGGCGTGAAGGCAAATCAGCCTGGGAAATTGCCAAATTTTATACCGACGATTTTATAATAGGTATGAATAAATTAGGCCTAATCACCCCAACTCACATTGAGCGCGCCACAGATTATATCCCAGAACAACTCGAATTAATCAGGCAATTAAAAGATAAGGGGCTCACATATCAAATAGATGACGGTATATATTTTGACACCTCAAGATTTCCTAGCTATGCCAATTTTGCTCATTTAAATCTAGCTGCCCAACAAGCCGGTGCAAGGGTCGAGTGCAACATTAACAAAAAAAATCCTAGTGACTTTGCCTTATGGAAGTTCACACTAGCAGATGAGAAACGTAATATGGAATGGGAAACTCCGATAGACTTGTTGGATGGTGATGAGGCAATCGTTACATCAGAACATCTGCAGCCTGAGTCCGACCAAGTGTCGGGACCCTTGTCGGACCCAGCACGAAGCCGTTCTGATGTAACGATTGCGAAGTCACCTAAAATGGGCTTCCCAGGTTGGCATTTAGAATGTTCGGCAATTGCAATGAAGTTGCTTGGTAAAACTTTAGACATCCACACTGGTGGTATCGATCACATCCCCATTCATCACACTAATGAAATAGCTCAATCTGAAGGTGCTACAGGTGCCAAATTTAGTAACTATTGGCTACATAATAATTTCCTTAAAGTAGATGGTTCTAAAATAAGCAAATCGCTAGATAATGGCTACACACTTCAAGACCTTGAAAAGCACGGTTTTTCAGCTATAGACTTTAGGATGTTTGTGCTGCAAGGTCATTACAGAAGTGAAGGTAACTTTACATTTGAAGGATTGCAATCAGCTAAAAATCGCCTGTCAAACTGGCGCAATATTGCTGCCATCCGTCATCAAATTCACGACACAATTGAAAGCGACAGAGAACGGAATGAGGATGATACGACAGTATCACCATATGCAACACCTCAAGCTGTAATAGAGGCTGTCAATAACGACCTGGGTACACCGGAAGCTTTGCGCATAATTGACGAAACCTTTTCAACCATCATTGTTACCAAACCTAATGACATTAATGGTCATGCTTTTTTGCAACTTTTAGAAGTGATTGATGAACTTTTGGGTCTTCAACTAATCGTTAGTACGCCAGATATTTCCGACGAGGTTAAACAGATTATCATTGAACGAAACTCCGCCCGCTACCAAAAGGATTGGGCAAAATCAGATAAACTTCGAGACAGATTACTAAAACAGGGGATTGTCCTACGCGATCTAAATAGTGGTGCTATCTGGGAATATAAAGCCTAGGCTTGGGCTGAAAACTTTTTTTCTAATTTAGGATTATTAACATCGTCATCAGAATGATTATCCTTAGATCGTTCTAAATAATCTTCGATCAATACTTTTATACAACCAGCGATTGGTATAGAGACAATTCCGCCAGCAATACCAAACAAGTATATACCAGTGGTAACTGCTATAAGAATCGCTAGCGCAGAAAGTGCAATCTTTTTTGATTGAATCGTTGGTGAAATATAATTTGCTTCAAGTTGTTGATACAAGATAAAGAAAACTAGAAAGATTATGGCTGCTGTAATATTATTCAAGGCCAAAACTGTGCTGACAACCAAGGCGCCAATCATTGCCCCAAACATAGGTATAAGCGAGAATAGGAAGATTATGGCTGCCGAAGGGACAGACAGGCTAGCTGGGACGTTAAGGAATAGACTTAACGTAAAGACTGAGACTCCAGCTACGGTACCTGCGATTGATGACACAGTTAGCTGACCAGTAACGTAACTCGTTACTATATTGTACATCTGGCCCATTAGCTTGCGATGGTGATTCATGCGGTCATTATTAGTGTATAAATTCCATAATCTTTTCAACCATAACGGTCCTTCAACAAGCATTAGGAATGTTAGTACTAAAACCAAGATAAAGGCTGTAATCACCGATAGAACCGATCCGATACTATTAATCAAAAACGAACCTGCACCTGATGCAAATTGACCGGCGCTAGCTTTCATCGAATTTAGAACTTTATCGACTTCAGGTTGTAAATTATAATGCCCAATAAGTCTTGTAAGGCCAGAAGACTGTTTGGTAGCGGTATCAACTAAACTCGGTACATTTTGAACAAACCTTGCGGTTTGTTCGACAATTGGTGGTATGACAAGAGTAACAATTACGCCAAGTACCGCAATAACTACAATGTACGCTATGGCCGTACTTAAAACACGACTTTTACTAGGCAAAATCTTGGCTAATTTATTTACCGGTGGGCTAAGTGCTATTGCCAAAAAAACAGACAGCCCAATAATGAATAGGGCAGTACGCGCACTATATATTGCAAATGCTGCGAGGGCGAAACCAATTACTACCAACCAAAACCTAACAAATGTTCTTGTGTCTATTTGAATACGTACGTTCATAAACAGTATTATACACTAATTTATATACCCATAATTGTTTTGCTTATAAAATACATCCAATTCGATTAATACAAGATTATATTATTGAATTTACAGGCTATAAGTTGTATATTTAAGCAATCTCTAAGTTACTAATGATATATACTAGTTGTATGAGAGTTTTAATTATCGAAGACGAACACAAAATTGCACAAGCCTTAAAAAAAGCTTTAGAACAAGACAACTATGCAGTCGACGTATCATACGACGGAGACGATGGTTACGCGATGGCAACAACCGAACCTTATGATTTGGCTATAATAGACTGGATGATCCCGGGTGAATATGACGGGGTGGGTATTGTTAAGGCTATGCGTGAGGCAAAAATTCACACGCCTGTACTATTACTTACCGCAAAAAGTACTATTGCCGATAGAACAACTGGCTTGGACTCAGGTGCCGATGACTACCTTGTTAAACCATTTGCGTTGCAAGAATTATTGGCTCGTGTGCGCGCCCTATTACGCCGACCAGTTGAAGTGCAGCAAACGATTCTGACAGTCGGAGATTTATCACTAAACACAGTCACCTGTGAAGTGAAGCGGAGTGAGACCGAAATAAATTTAACTGGGAAAGAGTTTGCTTTATTAGAATACCTACTCCGTAATCAAGGACGACCTAGCAATAAAGATACTATCATCAGACACGTCTGGGATTACAACGCTGATGTTTTGCCAAATACGGTAGAGGTATACATGAAATACTTACGTCAAAAGGTGGACGACCCTTTCAAGAAAAAATTGCTTCATACGATTAGGGGTTTTGGTTACAAGATTGAAGCAAAATAATAATTTAACCAGTATATTTCGATCGACAACCTTTCGTCTGACTGGCTGGTATTTACTT
>JAYTVU010000040.1:0-18034 GCA_043743855.1 bacterium | reverse complement strand
TGCATCGTGATGAAACGCTGTATACGACGATCGGTTTCATCGACGACGGCGCACAAGTTCTCTAGTGTCGAGATGTGCCTGGTGACCAGCAGTTTGGCTACCTCAGCCCTTTGATCGTTGCCACTGGCGTGGTAACGGTCCACAGCACATACCGCAGCTTGCAAGCGTCGCAGTTCTGCGGACCTTACCACGAGGACTGTGTGCCTCTCCTTGTGAAGATCGTCAAGCCCTGGGTGGCGACTTATCCAGTCGCCCAGTTCCGCCTCTGCTTCCTCGCGATCCGCACGTGCCTGGTTGATGTCAGCCACGGCATCCAACCTCAGACTGGATGCCTCTTTCTCGACCTCGGCCATGACCGCCGGGTCGATTAACGCCTGTTTGACGTTCCCACGCCGCATCATAAATGCACACCCCTTCACTAGTTTCCCCACTGTTAATATCCACGAAACAAAACATAGGGCCAATTCAGCCCTCGTTTGTTTCGTTATACCCATCCGATTCGAATAGTATGAACGACCTCCCACGGCCGTCCTCTTGCGGTGGCCGGGTCTGGTATGGGGTAGATTATACCATAAAATAGTAATTGTTCAACTGAATAGACGATTATTCATTATGAATGGGGCAATAAAGTTAATGCTCATGCTATATTAAGTATTATGAACCCAACAAAGATAACAAAAAAATCAATGCCCAAAAAGATATTAAAGATTGTATTAATAATTTTGCTATCACCCATAGTTTTAGTACTAGTGTTGTTTATATTCTTTTCTATTGTTAACCCAATTTGGGACAAGTTTGATCGTGATAAATTCATAACATTAGATACCCAGATGCAGAAAGTTTTTAATGATATAAAAACAGCTTCAAATGGGATGGATGAATGGAAGGACATTACAGTATGTAGTGCCGATTATGAGGCATGGATGACCACCGGTGTATATAATTGTGTAGCATCTATATCGACACAAAAAGATGTGACATCTGTGCAAGAAATTAATGATTTGCAGTCAAAGTATTACCCAGTTATCGATAATAACAACGTTTTAAAGCAAAAAAATGAGCTGAATCCCCAATTCCCATATGATTTTGGAAAGAATTTCGTTGTAAGTGGTGCTGAAAAAGACTACACAGAGTTAAAGTCGGGAGTTGAATGTAGGTATTCGTTGCTTCTTTATCAAAAAGAAAATCTAGGTAATCACTCCCCTAACTCTTATGGCTCGAAACTTGATAATGGTGCTGGCAGAGCAATTGTAAGCATCAGGTGCCAAGATAAGGCCCGCAAAAGCTGGTATACTCTATCAGGCTCAGCTGAATTACTCATCCCTAGTTAGGTTAGTTGTCGCTTAGCGTTTTCGTTTATGCCAGACACGAATAATTAATAATATCGAAACTACTGAAGCTAGTACGACGATGCCTAGTATATAATTGGGCAATTTGTTTTCTCTTGTCGTCGGTCTGTTGATTGTTGTTGAAACACCTTTGACTTCTGGCATTACAGATAATGCAAGCTGCTTGTCGGTGCTTTCATTAACAAAATTACCATTAAATATGTCGTTTTCGGGCTCTTTGCCAGAAGCCGTTGCAAAAGATGGTTGGATTTGGATTTGTTTTTCTGGCACAACGACAGGCTTTTTGAACAAGATTACTTGGTATAACTCGACCGGCTCGCCAGAGTACGAAGTCCCTATCAGACGGATCGTGTGGTATCCCTCCTCTAGGTCGTTTGGTAAATCTATGTTTACGTCCAGTGATCCGTCGCTGGATGCAACAAACTGGCCTAGTGACTTGGGCTCTGAATAAATCATAGCCTCAACTGTAGAGCCAGGTGTGAATGAATAAACGTCAGTTATAAGCTGTTTTTGTTGGTTATTGGTCGAATCTGCGCTATCCGATATAAAACTAGTCTCTTTCTGTGTTGGATAGTTATGGGATTCAGCAGGTATCCAGTAAGATGAAGGCTCTGGGGCCATAATTGTATCATCAGGGCAAAGGTCTATGCCAACACCACAGTATTGATAGTCGTTTAGGTTACCGACCGTATTTTCGATTTTGTCAGCTACTAATTTGTGCCCTATGTAGTTCGGATGAAAACCTTCATTACCGATGAATCTAAACCAATTCGATTCATTTACAAGGTTATTGTCGTCGCCTACCCTGACCCCATTCATGGCAGATGGGGATTTACTGCCACACAGGGTTTGGTCGCCGTAACTATCCCAAACATCAATATATTTTATTCCTGATGCTTTGGCTGCAGCCTCGACGACCTGATTAAGGTAACTGACACTCTCGTTTATAAATCGCCTTTCGGTTTCATCAAACAAATAACCCGTTAATTTGTCGCAATCCCCACTGGTGTCAATAATTTTTGGGTACCCAATCGCGTAAATATTAGATTTTGGTGATACATTACTGATTTCTTTATAAGTATCGACTAATTTTTGATATACACTCTTGATTTCTTTTGCTGTTTGCTCTTTATATTTTTCATCAGTTGCCCAATTGCAAGTACTGGGCCCAGCACAACTTTTTAATTTGCTCATCAGACCCGCGTCGTTACCGCCAATGCCAATTGTGATTATTTTGGGTTTGTAATGATCTACGAATGTTTCTTGGTGTAATCTCCCGGGGATAAAATTATATTTTGCGTCAGTTTTGGCAAATGCTTGATCGCTGCCGTCCATCTTTAATTTATCCTTTCCAAGGCGCTCCTCTTGCCCTGTATATGTCACATCGTCACCAATAATATCTTTCGTCTCAGCTCCCGAACAAGCTACACTCCTCATATACTCAGGGTCAATATTCGATAATTTAGCTATCAAATACGGGTATGACCTGGTGCTGGTATGACATTTTTCAAATTCTTCATTTGTACCTGGCAAGTAATATTTATCATCAGTTTCACCCTCACCACTAGTGTATGAATCTCCTAGCGCTAAATAATCGAGCCTTTGCCCCTTATAACCATTGGCCCGCAGCGTAAGCTCGTACGAGGTCCAACCGTATGATGGAATCGCATAAAAGTTCAGTTCGCCACCATCGTCATTAAACACAGGATGTATTCCCTTAGAAAATCGACCGATAGGTGGATGGATTAGGGTATTGCCATCTATTTCAACTTCTTTGCACGGGGTCGCGATTCGCGGAGGGCGATAGGCAGGGTACAATCGCTCGTCAGTCGCCTCGTCACCACAACCCCCGCCAGTGTCAATTATTGTGATACCGGCGTTTTGACCCATTGCCACAACGTATTTACCGTCGTTACTGATAGCCATCTCGACAATCGAATCCATTCCAAACCCATAACTGTAATAACGTGTCGAGATTCGCTTCATTTCAAGCGTCTCGAGGTTTAAAAGCCCAATCCCGCGCTGCATAATCTCGATTGCCAACCACTTATTGTCTCCTGACAAGGCTATCGCATTGACTCCCCAGGTATACCCGCTATCACTTTTAAATACATAGTCTGGGTTCGACGCATCAAAGTCATACCTTATGGTTATGCCGTTTACGAATGGTCTCAGCCGTTTAGAAAAATTTCTGAATACTACAAGAAAACGCGTGTACCCACCTACAATATATTGTTTTGCAATCATAGTATCGCTGGTTGATACGTACTGACAACTATCATATTCGCCGCATACACCGCTGAGTTTGTACATCTTATTATCATTCGGAAAACTAACGACCGGCATAAAGCCACCCCAGCTATAGTATGTTTCGCCAAAATTTATTTTCGATCCCGCTTGGAAGCATACTTTTCTGGGGTTAAATTCACCAGCAATATCCTTAGTCTGGTATGCAGTTTTGCAAGGTGTTGAACCCACATCATTTATCGGGCTGGAAGAAAATACAACAGGTTCGCTATCCGTCCAAGACCAAGAAGCCACGTCAGTTTTTGCTGAAGCGCTGGGTGAGATTATAAATAACCCAAAACCACCAATAATTACAAGTACGAATAGTCTAAATATTTTTAACCTTGAATTATAGGTCATCTTTATCGTCCCCACCCTCTATCTGCTAATGTTTATTATATTACTCTCTCAGCCATAATTCAGCAACCATATTTGTTATAGAATATAACAGATGAAGATAGTTTAGATTGGATAGCTGTGCAGGTTGTGCAACACCTGCGTTTTAGAGTATTATGAAGTATTCAGCAAGTTAAGTTTAAGGAGGATATCAATGCAGGCACTGAAAAACATTATTAGCCAGCTGATACCTTATCTTGACGATGATCCGGATCGTGAGGGTCTTCGTGCTACTCCGGAACGCTATGAAAGATTTATCAAAGAATTCTTTGTTGAAAAGCCGTTTAAATTCACCATGTTTAAGTCCGAAGGCTACGACGAGATGATTATTCAACCCGATATCAATTTTTACAGTATGTGTGAGCATCACATGTTGCCATTTTTTGGAACTGCGACTATCGCCTACATCCCCAACTCAAAAATTGTTGGCTTGTCAAAACTATCCAGGACATTGAAACACTTTAGCCAACACCTTCAGAACCAGGAACGCATCACGAATCAGACTGCGGATTTCTTATACGAGAATTTAAAGCCAAAAGGTGTAGGTGTGATATTGACAGCTAGACATATGTGTATGGAGATGCGCGGAATCGAAATGCCCGGTACCCAGACAACCACATCCAGTTTGCGTGGCTGCTTTCAAAATAACCCTGCGACTCGGGCAGAATTTTTGCAATTAATCCAAAAAAATTCAATCAATTAGCCAACATCCAAATGGGCCTGTTTATTCTTATGTGCTAAACTATAACAGATGAGAGTACTGGGAATCGAAACTAGTTGTGATGAGACTGCGGCATCAGTTGTGGAAGATGGCCACAGGTTGCTTAGTAATGTCATAAATTCGCAAATCGATATCCATGCCATTTACGGCGGTGTAGTACCCGAGGTTGCGGCCCGAAGCCATATCGAAGTTATAAATCCTGTCATTAACCAGGCATTAACGGATGCAAAGTTAACATGGGACGACATTGATGCCATCGCCGTCACCTATGCTCCAGGCCTAATCGGTTCGTTATTGGTCGGTACATTGGCTGCCAGGACACTGGCAATTTTAAAGAATAAACCACTGTATCCTATTCATCACGTTGAAGCCCATGTTTATGCGAATTTCCTGACGGAAGTGGGGAGTGAGGATTTAAGATTAAGAAATATCAATGGTAAGTCACGAGCCTCTGATTCTCAACCCTCAATTCTCAGACCTAAATCCCCAACTTTCCCTATGCTGGCATTAATTGTAAGTGGTGGACACAGTCAGTTGGTATTATTCCAAGGTCACGGTGACTATGAATTACTAGGACAAACTTGCGATGATGCGGTTGGCGAGGCGTTCGATAAAGTCGCCAAAATTCTTGGACTTCCCTATCCGGGTGGTCCATCAATCGCCAAAACAGCGTTAGATGGTGATCCACTCAGGTATAAATTGCCAAAATCAAAAATGGATGGTGCTTATGATTTTAGCTTCTCTGGGCTTAAGACAGCCGTTCTGCGGGCTGTTCAGCGTGAAGTGGGCGTTGACTTTACTTTCCCCTCTCACCAGCTTGCAGAGCGTCTAAACGACCGACAGAGGCTAGACTTTGCTGCCTGCTTCCAACGCGTCGCAGTTGAAACACTTGTCGACAAGACTGAAAAGGCATTCCATGACTTTAACCCAAAATCAGTAGTGATTGCGGGTGGTGTAGCCGCCAATCAGGAGTTGCGACGAATATTATCAATGAGGATTCCGATAAACATCGACTATGCGCCGATGAACTTGTGCACTGATAACGCGGCTATGGTCGCAACCCTTGGATATTACTATGCGCAAAAGAAACAGCCGACAGATCCTTACAATTTGGAAGTAATCCCAAGTTTATCTATGACAAAAACCAAGTGGTCGGACTAGGTAAGCTTAGTTACGGCTTAAATAAACCTTTGAAACTCTGTTTAAAGTGTTTTGCCATAGGCATAACACTACTGTAAAGTCCGTAAAAAATCGACAATGGCTTATCGAATGTTCCGGCCAGAACTGTCTCGGTCTCTGTCCAACCCTTTTTAAAGGTTGAAACACCGCCATCAATCAGGCCACCAAAATCATAGCGCAACAATCCCCACTCTTTGCATTTACGAATTGCATACCACTTTAGGGCATAATTGGCCCTCAGTTCCTGCCCTTTTTCGTTCATACCACCGTAAAGTTCGAACGCCACATCGGCGCTAATAGCCAGCCACAAAAAAGCTACCGGTTCATCGTCAAAATAGGTTGCAAAAGTTTGCGAATAATCGGCCATTTTACTGAAAACGTCATAATAATACCGATCATCGTGGATATTAAATTTTGCACGTTTGGATGTGGCGCGATATATAGCCAAACATTTGTCCAAATCGGCTTTGCTGCGAACTTTTTCAATTGACCCAACTTCACCGGTGGATTTTCGGATATACTGACGAGTTTTTTTGGCCATATCGTTTAATAAATCAGGGTCCGATTTGGTTAAGTCCAAGATGATAGTTTCAGCCGGTAATATGTGGTTTTTTGACTTCTTCCAACCCTTTGGAGTGTCATATTCAAGGTCATCAGGCTCGATACTTAGGGTAACTGAGTGGTGCACCCGTTTTACATATTCCGACAGAGCCAACAGTAGCGCTTCCCTATTTTGTTCGTCAATGACAGGACCGCGGGGTACATATGACAGTGATTTCATTGGCCAAGCCAGCCGACGAACTAAAATTTGCACCGCACCAACAACCTTATCGTCTTTATCATCAACCTGATCGTATAAAAATAAACGCTCAGCCTTCCATCCGTGAACAGACTTTACATCACCCCAGCCCCAAAGTTGCAAGGGGTGCCCCCCATTTTCCAGCACATAATCATTCCAAATTTGTTTATCATGGCACAGTCTTAGTGTTGTCATACATTCCCTCGTTATTATCCTATTATACATCGTATTTGAACCATCAGGATTGTGGTATAATACTAGGTGAAAACAAACACGTGAAACCTGGAAGTTATTCAAGGGGTTTTAGTATCAAACCTTGGGTGGCGTTTGTACTTTTCACGTGACAATATTTAATGAAAGTTAATCTCGACTTTAATGAAACTAGCAAAAACCTACGACCCAAAACAGTACGAACCAGATATTTACGCAATGTGGGAAAAAAGTGGCGGGTTTGAACCGACTGGGGTAGGGAAGCCTTTCAGTATAGTAATGCCACCGCCTAATGCCAACGGAAATTTACATTTAGGGCACGCACTAGGGAATGCAATTCAAGATGTCCTAATCCGTTATAACCGCATGTGTGGCCACGATACCGTTTATATACCAGGAGCAGATCACGCTGGTTTTGAAACCTGGGTTGTTTACGAAAGAACTTTGGATGAACAGGGAAAAAATCGGTTTGATTTTTCTCGAGAGCAACTTTATAGCCAAGTCTGGAATTTTGTTGATCAACAACGCGGCAATATGGAGCTACAATTACGTGCCTTAGGTGCTAGCGCCAGTTGGAAAAATCTGGTGTTTACACTTGATCAAAAGGTAATTGATACGGTTTACGGAACTTTTAAAAAACTTTGGGATGGTGGCTTGATTTACAGGGGTGAAAGAATTGTAAATTACAGTACAAAATATCATACAAGTTATGCTGACATCGAGGTTGATCACAAGACAGAAAAGGGGACTTTGTGGCAAATTGCCTACCCAACCTTTGACAGGATTGGTGAAATCGTTATTGCGACTACTCGACCTGAAACATTATTTGGTGATGTCGCTATTGCCGTTCACCCCGATGACAAGAGGTATAAGCATCTTGTCGGGACCAGGGTTTTGTTGCCACTTACCGACCGTGAAATTCCAATTATTGCTGATGAATACGTTGATCCTAACTTCGGTACAGGTGCTGTAAAAATTACACCTTCTCATGATCCAAATGACTTCGAAATGGGACAACGACACGACCTAGATCGTATACAGGTCATCGACTTTGATGGAACGATGATTAACGTCCCGTCGCAGTTTCAGGGGTTAACTGTCGAAGCGGCACGTAAAAAGACGATTGCCGCCCTCGAAGCTGAAGAACTTATCAGAGGTAAAACTGTAATTGAACACGTTGTTGGTTATGACTACAAATCGGGGCTACCGATTGAGCCACTAGTCAAAGAACAGTGGTTCGTTCGTATTCAGCCACTTGCCCAACGTGCAAAAAAGGCGATTGAAGACGGCGAAATTAGCTTTACCCCAGACAGTCGTAAGCGTGACCTTATTAAATACTATGACCAGCTGCGTGATTGGAATATATCGCGCCAAATTCCATGGGGTATTCCGATTCCTGCTTTTCAAAACGTCAACGACAGCAACGACTGGATTTATAACGAAAATGTCGATGAAAAGCTGATAAATGTCGACGGGCAGATATATCGACGCGAAGAAGACACCTTCGATACCTGGTTTTCTAGTGGACAGTGGCCATTTATCACAACCGATTATCTAAAAAACGGTGAGTTAGCTAAATTTTATCCCACCAGTGTTATGGACACGGGTGCTGACATCTTATACGCCTGGGTTGCCAGAATGATTATGTTGGGACTGTACGCTACTGATAAAGTGCCATTTAAACATGTTTATTTGCATGGCCTAGTACTAGATGGAAAAGGCAAAAAGATGAGCAAAAGCAAGGGTAATGTCATCAACCCAATCGAAACGATTAATGAATTCGGATCAGATGCCCTAAGACTTGGGTTGATTGCCAACCGCAGTGCCGGACAGAACCAAGCTTTCAGTACCAATAGGGTAGTAGCAGGCCGAAATTTCTGTAACAAACTTTGGAATATAGCTCGTTTTGCAGAGGATAAACTGGGGAACGGTCACAAAACTAGTGTTCCTACACCAAAAACTTTGGCGGACCACTGGATTATTGGCGAGCTTACAAAGGCTACTGACGATATAGCTAATCAAATCGAAACATATCGCCTGGCCGAAGCAAGTGAAACAATGTATCACGCTGTTTGGGATGATGTGGCTGATTGGTATGTCGAAGCCTGCAAAATGCAAACAAATCCGTCGATGTTGGCTTGGGTTTTGGACACTTGCCTAAAACTAGCTCATCCGTTTGCCCCATTTGTATCCGAGACTATTTGGCAAACCCTTTCTTGGCACAACAATCTGTTAATAACGACAACTTGGCCTGATAAAATCGAATATGATGACATCGCCGCAGCTGAATTTGGACGCTTGAAACATCTTGTTACAGAGGCTAGGTATGTCATAAATGAACTGCCCGGCAACAAGCGCTACGGATTGCTGTATCAAAATGATAGTCTGATTGCGGATAACGCAAAATTAATTCAAAAACTTGCCAAATTATCAAATGTCCAAGAGGTCGACCAGGCTAGGGGATTACGGTTAGCGAATTGTGGCCGCGAAGCCTGGCTAGACATATCAGCCGAGACACTTTACGAGCACCAAACTAATCTAGAAATGCGCCTGGTAGAGACTCGTACCCAGATTAAAACACTAGAAGCTCGACTAGCCAACGAAAGTTATGTCAGTAAAGCACCAGCCAATCTGGTTGATGAATCCCGTGAACAGCTTGATCAAAAAAAGACGCTAGTCGAGCGCTTGCAACACGAACTGGAAGTTATCAACTAGTCGACTGCGAATATACATCGCCTGATTCATCACCAATCGCCATGCTCTTGTTGTTGGTTTGATCATTCTCGTCACTTTCACGAGGCCTAGCTGTCGGCGGTTCTGACCTCATGTTGTATGTATCACCAGAGAAGGCAAGCAAATCAATATGGTAATCTTTGGGCGCTTCAATCATCCTTGAAACGGCATGTTCACTATAAGCGTTATTTTGTTTGGACATTGCCAAAGTGGCAATATTATCAAGTTGAGTCACATGCGATAAAACACCGGCTAGGGCGATGACTGATATTAACAAGATTTGTGGGTCAGAGTGTGTTTTGTGCATATTTTTATATTTTTAGAACTTGTGAGATGAGTATAGCATAAGCTTTGTAAAAAGTCAAGTTTAGGTTATTCGACTAGTTATGGTGGTAAGGGTTTCCGGCAGCGATTTCTTGGGCACGGTATATTTGTTCGATCAGCATCAGTCGAACTAACTGATGGGGGAATACCAGACCGGATAACGACCAGACAAAGTCGGCTCGCTGGCGGATTATATCATCGACGCCATAGGCGCCACCAATGATAACGACAATGTTTCGTGAGGCCTGCAAAGGCGTCAGTAACAGTTTGGACAAGCCAGGCGAGTCAATGTTTTTACCTCTTTCGTCCAACAGGATGACGAAATCGTAAGCATTTAAGCGTTTCAGTATATGCTGTGATTCGTCAAGACGCGCTCTAGGCTCAGCATGGGTGGAATGTGGCAAAATGGCCCACTCAATTTCGAACGGCTTCTGAATGCGCTTCTGATAGCGCGCGATGCCATCAAATACCCATGACTCGTGTTTTTTACCGATGGCAATAATCTGGATTGGCATGATTAAAAGCGGATACGTTTGGCAATGGCAGTGAGTTTTTCATTATCTGCGGCTGGTGGTGACGGTTCAGGGTCAAAACAGACATATGTGTTAAATGGCACCGGAATTAGATGGATATGGGTATGAGGCACTTCGAAACCCTTGATGACAACCCCGACTCGTTCAACTTTCAACACTTCTCGCAGGTGGATGGCAATTTTTTTTGCTATTTCCCATAGATAATCATAATCATCAGATTCTAAATCCCAGATTTGTGTGACCTGTTTTTTCGGGACTACCAGAGTGTGACCATCACTAAGCGGGTTAATTGTTAAGAAGGCGATAACTCGGTCATCTTCGTAAATCTTATGGGTTGGTATTTCCCCATTGATAATTTTTGTAAATATCGATGGTTCTGACATATCTTTATTGTAGCAAACAAAGCCGTAGGCTGTTGAACAAAACTTCACTGTAAAATCAAAAATAGACTATAATAATCCGAAGATGAGTAGCGAAACAATACCTGAAAGACGGTTCCCAAATTTAAAAATGCCGACCGAAATCTACAACCCCAAGTCAGGTTTTATTCCGATGGATGCCGATATTGACCTCGAGGCGGTAGAAGCGGGTAAGATTATCACAGGTATAACTGCCGTAGACGCAAGTAATGTTAACCGCAACGAAAAAGAAGAATTAAAGCTTGAAAAAGAAGAATTAAAAAAACAGGCCGTGACCGATCCATTGACTGGTTGCTATAATAGGGCATACCTTGAAAAATTTGAGACTGAGCAATTTGATCCCGAAAGAAAATCCGGTCAAGTTGGTTATACTTTTATCGATTTGAATGATTTCAGTTACTTAAATAACACATTTGGGCATGCCTTTGGGGACATGGCGTTAAAAGAATTTAGTAAATTTTTAAGATTAAAATTCAGAAAAGAGGATACAGTTATACGTTATGGCGGTGACGAATTTTTAATCTTGAGCCGTAATTTTAAAAATATTGATAATTTCGAAGATAGAATCTGCGCTACTGCTCAGGGGGCGGTCGATTCGACAGATGTATGGAATTCAATAATTGCAGAAATCGCCGACGATTGGGTTAGAGATGGCAAACTACCACCAATAAATGAAAAACCAGTGGCGAACTTTTCTGTTGGTTGCGCGGCCTACAGTAGTGAAGATGGCGACCTTGAGGCAACTCGAGTGCGGGCCGACAAGTCCATGTACGAACATAAACACGCCACCAAAGATGGTGGTGTAACGAGTTGATAAGATATGAATAAACAAGTATTTAGCCTTCAACAAACCCTTGACGGATATATAGACAAATTTTTCCTTCGATTCATACCACACAGTGTAAAACCAAACCAAGTGACCTATGTAAGGTTCCTATTAGTGCCGGTTGTTTATTGGCTACTGTTGCATAATCAATTGACCGCTGCACTTGTCGTTTTTGTCATCGCCGCTTGTACTGATTTTATTGATGGTGCGATGGCACGAACCAGAAATCAGATAACTGACATCGGAAAAGTGATTGATCCGATTGCCGATAAGTTATTGATTCTGACTGTTTTGATGCATATCGGATTAAAATTATTGTTGATCAGAGTTATCGTAATTTTTATTATTTTTGAACTGATAACCGTGGTTATTAGCCCGATGTTTTCATTTGTAGTGGGTAAACCAATCGGTGCAAATGTATTTGGCAAGATAAAGTTGATTTTACAAAGTTTTAGTATTGGATTTTTTCTGCTGGGTAAAATGATTTCTAACCAATTCTTAGTATTATTGTCTGGGTATTTACTATTTGGAGCTTTGATGTTTGCTGTTGTTGCTGCGCTCGAGACTGCCAGACGAAAGCTTTTTCAAATTCAAACTAGAGTAAATAATATTTCCTCGGAAAAAACTAACTAATTTTAGATCTAAATATTGTTAGGTGTAATAAAGTTATTCGAAAAAACTCTGGATTCTTCGGAACTAAATATTTTTACAATTTTTCGATGATAACTTTTCCTAGTTATTTGTATTTTTTATCACAGAATTCAAAAGGGATATTGATAGGGTATAGCTGCTGAACGTCTTCAATTAATTTAAAAGTTGCGCATCAGGAATGACCAATAGGCAATTGTGTTCAAGTGTAAAACCAATAAGTATATTGTAGCAGAGCTGAAGAAGTGGTTGTAAGGGAGATAGAGGCCTTTGGCCTCCTCCGCTCATTCGTAAAAAAACACTGTATCTTACGAAAGATTCGGTGAAGCGAAGTGCAGAAAAAAGTGTTTACATTTTTTTCAAGCAAGCGGAAGAGTGAAGGCATTGGCCAAAGCGATACTCCCGCATTTTTGCGACAAAGTCACAAAAATCAGCGCGGAGTTAGAATCCCTCCACCACCGGTATAAAAATAACCCGACCATTTGGTCGAGTTATTTTTCTTGGCGGAGGAGGGGAGATTCGAACTCCCGCTCCAGGTTTCCCCAGACTAACGATTTAGCAAACCGTCCCCTTCAGCCACTTGGGTACTCCTCCTCGTCGCAATATACTTCACTACTTTCACTTTGAAGTAAACTTCAAAGCTCCATCGTTCCGTTATTGCTCCTCTCGTTTTCACAAACAGTCAAAGACTTGGTTTGTAAAAACGTGCGACTTCGTCGCGGAATCACGTTTACTCACGTAACTCCTGTATAAAACTTAAATCTGGGGACGGTTTCCGTCTTTTAATTAGCGTTTCACGCAGCAGCCACTTGGGTACTTATATGTGCAGGACTTGCTTATTGTAGCATGACAAGGGGAGGGATGGCTATATTTTATGATTCGCTTTCGTCAAGTTTTGTTCTGGAAATAATATTTTTGGCGCGCTTAAAGCCCTCTTCGAATGTTGCATATATTTGCTCATTGTCTTTCCCAGGACATTGGTTCAAAACGAAATCTTTTCTGTCATCCAGCCTGGCACCAGCGGTTTCAACAGTGTAATATCCACCATTCACCAAATCCATCATTGCTTCTTTTGCTACTTTCAAGACTTCCGCCTCGTGACTATGGCCGTCTAATCTGGCCTTAGTCATTTCTCGTACGGTGCAACTGATTGCAATAACTATATCACCGAACAATGGCTCATTTTTAATACGATCAAGGTCGTACTCTTCACCAAATTGTCTAGACATTTCTGAAATTATACCGTCTTCGTATTTGTTCATATACTGCAATTATACTTGAAGTTGGGAAAATTAATGTTTGTGTTTATTTTACGGGCTGGATTGATCTCTCTGAAGTATTGACATAATACATAAAATGATATACAATAACTTTAAATTATCTAAAAAAATCACAAAAATAGATGACAAATAGCCTTGAATCCCCCACGACACAACCATCCGCAGATTCGGAAACTTTTTTAGAACGTTTGAAACGCCAACGGTTAGAGAGCGAAACCAAAGTTGGAGTTAGGGCATGCACCGAAACTAGCACCGAAAACTTCATAAGCAAATACGAGTCTGACAAAGCTTTTGTATCCGCTGTCAACATAGCTACCGCCAATGCTAAAACAGCAGCTTATAAAAGAGAGGGCCTCGACAGCAAGGGTAAGACAGCATTAGTGGCAGAGATATCGTCAATGGTAGTTATTCCAGACAATATGTTGACAGACGTGCATAATAATGAGATTAATTTTTCAAGCTTTGTGTGCCGTTACTTACCAAAAATCGAGCAGGCAAGGTTTATATCCGAAGAATCCGAATAACATCATCGAAATATTGTTACCAAAACCGTATTGTTGGTATAATTCTGAGTAGGCAATATTTACGTAATCATGGAGAAATATATGAGTCTAGCAGAAATTTTACAATTGATCTGGCCACTGATACTAATCCAGGTGGCATTCCAAATATATGCCATGGTTGACCTAATCGCCATTAAAAAGAAGAAAACCAAGAACTTATCGGCAGTTTTATGGGGGGTTATCATCGTAGCGGGTGAAATTATTGGTCCAGCACTATATTTCATATTGGGCCGTAGCGAGGAATAATGCTGGCAATTTCGGTAAAAAATCTAACTAAAAAGTTCAAGTCGTTTAAGGCCGTCGATAATTTGTCGTTCGAAATTTCCGAAAATCATGTGGTTGGTTTTTTGGGTCCTAATGGCGCCGGAAAAACAACCACATTGCGTATGTTGGTAGGCCTATCAAAACCAACTGGCGGCGAGATGGAAATCGCAGGCTCGAAAGTATTTTTTGGAAAATCCGAAACAAATAATAAAATCGGATACTTGCCGGAATTGCCATCAATGTATCATTGGATGAGCGGGCCCGAGTACCTTGGTTTTATTGCCGACATTTTTAAGTTTAAAAAGGCTGAAAAGGAAAAGAGAATTGCTGAGCTATTAAAACTGGTTGATCTAGTTGATGCCAAAAATAAACGAATTTCGACATATTCGGGTGGGATGAAGCAGCGATTGGGGATTGCTCAGGCATTACTACATGACCCGCAAGTGTTAATACTGGACGAACCAGTTTCGTCGCTTGATCCGATTGGACGTAAAGAAGTCTTGGAAGTAATTGAGAAACTTAAACACAACCGAACTGTTCTTTTTTCAACCCATATTTTATCCGATGTTGACCGTATATGTGATGACGTCGTGATAATCAAGGATGGTAAATTGGTAGTTTCGTCTCCGCTGTCAGAACTTAAGGCAAAATACGCTTCACCTATTTTGGAGGTAGACTTCATCAGTGATCCTAGGGCTTTAGTACCTAAATTGGAATCTGAGAAGTGGGTAAACCATGTCGAGCAAAACGGCAATAAGCTGAGAGTTTGGCTGGTTGATAATAAAATTATCAAGACAAATGTGCCACTAAATTTCCTAGCTAGCCAACGAATAGGAATATTAAAATATGGTCTAACCTTGCCCGAGACCGAAGATTTGTTTATGGGGCTTTTAGGAGGACAGAAATGAATGTTTTCCTGACGCTGATTCGAAAAGATTTGTTAGAACAATGGCGCACCAAAAAGATTTTGATACTGGCAATAGTTTTATTGTTTGTTGCGATTTCGTCGCCGATAATTGCCAAGCTAACGCCGGAAATTTTGAAATCGATTACAGTTCCGGGGCTGACAATTAATTTACCACCACCAACCTACTTGGATTCATTGGACCAGTTTATTAAAAATATCAGCCAAATTGCACTTTTGGTGTTAGTATTCGTCGTAGCCGGTGCGGTTGTTGATGAAAAGAACCGAAAGACATTAGAAATTTTACTAACTAAACCGGTTTCAAGAACGCTTTTTATTCTGTCAAAATTTATTTCCTACTTTATTAGCTTAACCGCGGTATTCGTTGTAACTACAACAATATTTTATTTATATACTGTATCAACGTTTGGACCATTCAATCTGTTAAATTTTGCAGTCATGGCTGGGAATGTGTTGCTGTATATATTGATGATTATATCGGTAACCATCCTTGCTAGCACAATGGTTAATAACTCAATTGCGGCCGGTTGCATCGGTTTTATTAGTTATATATTGTTTGGGACCGTCTTTGGGTTGATTGAGCCATTAAAAAAGTATTCACCAAATTTGATTTTTTCTAACTATCAAGAAGTTGTAAAGAGCGGATGGAATGGTAATTTGTTGTTGCCGCTTATATTAATGATACTGGTTATTTTTGCCTCGGTTTTGATTTCGATACAAATCTTTCATCGTCAAGAAATAGAAAGATAATCTCTTAGATTCTAGACAATAATTTCTTGCCAGGGCTTTTTGTAGCCAATCTATCTGGGCAACTGTCAGGTAGAACTTTAAACGTAATTACAAAAGCTAATAAAACGGCAAATCCGCACATGATTGATGGAATACCTTTCATCGTAGTTGGGTCGATGATGTTAAAAAACGTTGTCGGCACCAGGAAGACCAGGTAACCAGCTACCATAGCATGTAATACTTTGCGTTTGTCTGGCATAGCCATGCCCCACTGCCACGCTAGGTAAGTGCCGACCATCAGCCAACCGTAATAATAGGCCGTAAACCATTGAGCGACGGTATGATCGGTGTAAAATACGGCATAATTTGGATAGCAAGCCTGCCCATTGATAGCTCCGGCGCCAACGATGTAATATGCCACAAAAGCAGCGCAAGTAGCATAGGCTGCGCCGACGAGTGCTGGCATTTTCTTGCCAGATAATGCTACCAGCATATGGATCCCAAGGGCCGGCAGCAAGGTGATTGATATATAGCCAAGTCGGGCCCATTCGATATGTGACCATCCCAGCCCGCCACATGTCATATATTCAGCTAATTGGAATATTCCAAGCGAGGCTAGCATGACAAATGCAAGTCGGCTGACAGTGCTGATTTTGTAACGCCACATAGTATAAAATGCAAGGCCAAACTCGATTACAAAAGTTGCCAGCATTATCGGTGGCGAAAAACAGTATAGTTTACCTTGGTATTTCCTATGCATAGTTAACAATATTATAGCTTATGAGCCACAGTTTTCGAGTGTTTTCTAAGTCTGAGTATTTATTGATACAGGGTAGGTTTATCAAGGTTGCTGTAATTTACGACTTCAACTTTATAACAAACTTCACCGGCTGCATGGTAATACGTCGAAACATTGGTTGAGTAATCATTTGTGCTAGACTTGTAGCTTGATGAAGAGTATTGGCTTTCGTTTGCTTTTTTATATGTTACACAAAGTTGATAATAAAATGAACTCGATGAGCCACTGTAACTTGGGCCTTTGTCCTTTTTATACGTTACTAAATTATCTGATATTAATTTTTTCGCATCTCCCTTCAAAGTAAGGCTACTTAAAGTATCAGGTAGTCTAACGTTGTCTGTCGCGTAAGTGCTAATACTATCACCAATAGACGGTAGGGCACTTTCGATTAATTTATCGTTACGGGCAAGTTGGGCATCGGCGATTGGTCCAAAAAAGCCAAAGCCACAAATTATTCCAACGATTACTACCATTATAATTACAAAGTAAATCCTAAATTTCACTAACATTTTAGGTAAAATTGTACGAGCTAGGACAAGCCCATATAGTAACGTGATTATTATGGCGCTGTACAAAAATACCAAGGTATTTTCGGTTCCGGTGCTGCTGACCATCAATGTTACAAGTGAGAATACAACTGTTATTAAAGAGCCGATTGCAAAAAGTGCAAATATTACGGCGTGAATAATCATTACTACAGCTGATGCTCCAGACTTCTTTGTTGGCTCCTTTTTTGAATAGAAGATGTCGCAAATAACAGATATTGGCAATAACACCAGGATTGCAGCCATACCGTATAGTGGCGCGTCGGCTACATTGGCTTTGTTAACAAAAAACTCTAATACAGTTACAACCAAGAAAGACATGGCCAGTACGGTCCATCCCCAAAAGGCGTAAGTCAACCACTGTAATACAATCTGACCCGGGGTAGGTTTGGTTACAGGTTGTTCCACGACAGGTGATTGAGCTATTTCTACTGGGACAAATGGAGTTGGTGCCTGGACTTCGGGTTGAACGTACGGCTTTTCGTATGGTTGAACATCCTGAAGTA
>JAYTVU010000039.1:0-19263 GCA_043743855.1 bacterium | reverse complement strand
TGATAAATCAAATCATGTCGTATAGTTAAATGGCTAATAAAGAGCAGACCATCAGGTGTTCTTTCGGTTAATGTTGAATAATCATCTCCAAACAAATTTTGTAGTGCTCTCCTTCCGAGACCATTGTGATTAGAGTGTTCTTTTGTGATATCCATCGTCTCGATTGCAATTCCACCCATTTCACTACAAACCTTAAGAGTCCTCGAGCAATCCTCTCTGCCGTGTTCAAAGACATCTTTTGCAACCTCTCCGACACCGAAATCTACTTCTGATACAACACGAGGGTCTTCAATAATCGGTTCAATTAATCTTCTGATTGCGGCGCGAATTTCTCTAACTGGAAAATCCGTTTGAGCAGCTAATTCATTTAGGTCATAGATCGTGCTTGTTTCCGGGTTTATTTCCATTAGCTGTATTGCCATTGTATTTGTTTTTCCTATTACCTCTTTTTTGTATTTTATTACGTTAATGTTTATCTGTCAAACATATTGTGCCAATTATAGATACTTATTGTAAATAATTTTAAGAGGATTATAATTATAAACATTATTATATAATATTTGTTTTAATATTAAAGATAAGTACATTGGGAGTTTAGGTAATATTTTCAATCGGGTAGAACCGCTTTGAAGTAAAGGAGTTTTTGGTATGTCAAATTTAGAAGGTTTGAATAATCTAATTACGGTTTTGGGCGATGTATTCATCTTGACAAAACATAGGTTGCAAATGATATTATTTCCTACATTTACAAAATCAAGACCTAAACTTTCTACTATTTATATACTTGTATTTTTGTTCATATTTTTTTCTAGTTATATTTTTATCCCGAATGCTAGCGCAATTGGAATATTACCTACCCCCGACTACTTTGGAACAACACCGAATTATGCGAATAGCCCGCTGCCAACAACTTCACTGCAACCAAACAGAACTTATATATTGAATCCTTCCTTAAGGTGGTCTAACACGGTAACAGTAACTACTCCATAATAATAAGAAAGGAGAAAACTAAAGAAGCGGTATATTGCCGCTTCTTTAGTTGACTTATAAGGTTGAGTTAGATACTTATTATTTAGCTTTCTTAGCCTGGTTATATGCTACAGCCGAACGAATTAGAGTTTTTAACGATTTTTCATCAATCTTATCGCCTTCATATAATTTAATCGCGCGCCTTTGGTTACCCTTTAGTTCGTCATTGAATATTTTATCAGGATCCGGCAGACTGGCGCCCCACAAAAAACCTAGTTTCAAACTAGTTTTGAAAACGCCACCAACTACCATCAGCCCATCATGCGACCAACAAGGTGCGCCCATATACTTCCAATCCTCAACTGCATACGGATCGGCTTCGTGAATTAGTTGGCGAAGTTTAGATAGCATTGGTCCACGCCAGTCGGTAAGAGCTGTAATTTGACTATCAATTCTTTCGGTTGGGGTCATACATTTTCCTCCACTTATGTATCTATAATATCAGAAATCTGTGCGGGTTAAGAGACTCTAGAACTTCAGCAGACTGAAATATGGGGAGTTTAGGCTCTCGACTATTTTATATTTGAAGGGGTCGAGAGTTAGAGTCTCAACACATGCCAAAAACAAAATCCCAGATGAACTGGGATTATTCTTTTGGTGCGGGTGAAGAGACTCTAACTCTCGACCTCTTCCTTGGCAAGGAAGCGCTCTAAACAACTGAGCTACACCCGCATGAACTAAATTTTGGTGGCTCCTCCCGGACTTGAACCGGGGACACAAGGCTCTTCAAGCCTCTGCTCTACCAACTGAGCTAAAGAGCCACACTCCGAACTATTGTAAGTGAAAACACCTTACTTTTCAAGCGCATCAAGGATTAATGCGTCGATTAATGCACTATAATTCAGCCCGACGTGATTCCAAAGTTTTGGATACATACTGATATTTGTAAATCCTGGAATAGTGTTCACTTCGTTTAGATATATTTCGTCGTCATCAGATAAAAAGAAATCCATTCGCGACATCCCTTCGCAACCAAGCACTTTATAGGCGTCGGCTGATATAGCTCGAATCTTTTCACTAACATCATCAGGGATATCGGCAGGTATGATGGCTTGAGTTGTACTAGATTCATCATATTTTGATTCATAGTCGTAAAATTCGCGATCAGGGCAAATTTCACCGACACTACTGATTCGTACATTATTACCACTACCCAGGGCGCCGACTTCTAATTCCCTGGCAGTAATTGCTTTTTCAATTAAAACTTTTTTATCATGTTTATGAGCTTCACTTAGAGCATTTATTAGCTCTTCATTGTTTTTAGCCTTTCGAATACCAACCGAGCTACCACCGTTGGCGGGCTTAACAAATAGTGGCTCACCCAATTTATCAGAAAGTAGTTTGAAACTTTGATAAGGTTCCCCTATCATATGTACTTCGTAAGGTACTGTCTTGATATTGTTATATTCCAATATTTGTTTTGTCAGAACCTTATCCATAGTGACGGCAGAGGCTGCAACTTTACAGCCAACAATTGGAATATGTAACAGTTGCGCCAGGCCTTGTACTGTACCGTCTTCACCATTTACGCCATGTAAAATTGGTAGAATCACATTTGGTAATATTTCCTCTGCTATGTTTAAAGTTACTAACTTTCCAGAACCCAGCACGGGAACTAGTTGAGTAAACCTATCCGTTTCGATCAAATCCGAAAAACCATCAACTTGCCACCATTTACCAGTTTTATCTATGTAGCATAATGATACTTCGTATTTTGTGTCATCTAGGGCAGCATACACATTGCGAGCTGAAGAAATCGAAACCTCGTGTTCTGAAGATTCGCCACCAAATAATATCAATACAGAGATTTTATGTGACATACCAAAAGTATACAAGCTAAATATTAGAGACGCAATAATTGTATCTGTTAAATACTAGTTCTTTGCGGCGCGTTTTCGCTGATTTGGATCAAGGAAACGTTTGCGAAGACGCAGGCTTTTGGGAGTAACTTCCAATAGTTCGTCGTCCTCAATAAAATCTATGCATTGCTCTAAACTTAGGTCTGTAAATGGCGTTAGTTGAACTGTGCCGTCACTGGATGAACTGCGCATATTTGTCAGATGTTTGGCTTTGCAAACATTCATTTCCAAGTCGTCATTACGCTGATACAGGCCAACTATCATCCCCTGATAGACTTGGGTGCCTGGACCTACATATAATTCGCCGCGAGCTTCACCCATCTCTAAAGCATAAGGTGTTGTAATACCAGTTTCCGAGGCAATAATCGCCCCGTTGCGAATCTTTTGAAGCTTTGGCCCTAGTTTTTGATAGCCGTGTGGCAACGAGTTCATTATTACTGTACCTTTAGTATCAGTTAGTAGTAAGTTACGAAGGCCAATCAAGGCGCGAGTTGGTAAAATATAGGTCATTCTAGTCGTTCCGCTACTTGTTTGCTCTTGTTTGACTAATTCTGCACGCCTTGTCCCCAATTCTTGGCTGACGACTCCCATAAATTCTGAAGATACTTCGACTAGTAATTCTTCGACTGGTTCTTTTGTGATGCCGTCTTCTTCGATAGTAACTACCTGTGGTCGTCCGACTTCAAATTCAAAACCTTCACGACGTAATGTTTCAATCAATACTGACAAGTGTAATTCGCCACGGCCTGATACCTTGAAACCAATACCATCATCTGCAACACGCAGACTAACATTTGTTTCAAGCTCTCTTTTTAGGCGTTCACCAATTTGGCGTGAGGTATTAAATTGACCTTCCTTACCCTTCATTGGGCTGGTGTTGGGCCCTAGGTAAATACTAATTGTTGGTGCCTCGACATCAATAACCGGCAAGGCCTCGGGATTATCTTTGTCAGCGATAGTTTCACCGATATGAGCGTCCGAAACGCCAGTAAGCGCAACGATGTCACCAGCAATTGCACTATCAACTTCTTCACGATTTAACCCACGATAACTGAACACTTTATCAATTCGAGTACTAATTTGTGTACCATCGCGCTTAACTAGCGTAACTGGCAAACCTTTTTTTACAACTCCACGGGTAACACGACCAATTGCGTATTTTCCAACAAAAGAGTCGTATTGCAAGGCTGTAACTAGCAGTTGTAACGTACCGTCGGCTACAACTTTTGGTGCAGGAATGTCATTTATAATTGCATTAAATATTTGAGTCAAATCTGTATGTTCACTAGGATTATCTGGTAATTCCTGCCAAGCTTTGCCGTCACGACCAATTGCATAGTAAATAGGATAATATAGCTGGCTGTCGTCAATGGCAAGTTCCAAGAACAAATCTGCAATTTCATCAATAACTTCATCGATCCGTCTAGCGGGTTTGTCAATTTTGTTAATAATTACAACTGGTTGCAAGCCAAGTTCAAGTGCTTTTGATAGCACAAACTTGGTCTGTGGCATTGGGCCTTCCTGAGCGTCAACAATCAATAGGACTCCGTCAGCCATATTAAGAGTCCGTTCGACTTCTCCACTGAAATCAGCATGCCCAGGGGTATCAATAATATTTATTTTGTAATCACCATAGTATACCGACGTTTGCTTGGCAGTAATCGTAATACCACGTTCATGCTCTTGATCGCCACTGTCCATAATCAACGTCTGTTCCATCTCTGCCTGGTTAGAACGGAAAGTATTACTCTGTTTTAATAGACCGTCAACAATAGTCGTCTTGCCATGATCGACATGGGCAATAATAGCAACGTTTCTTATAAATTTTGGGTCTTTCATAAAAATATACCCGGTTACCGGGTTCCTTATCTGTTGATTATAGCAGAAAACGAAAATAATTCAAGCACTAGCATATCTTCAAATCAAATATTGCCGTGACATCTTGGGTCGTGTATAATACCCCTACGGTATGGGCGCTTAGCTCAGTTGGCTAGAGCATCTCGTTTACACCGAGAGGGTCGGGGGTTCGAGCCCCTCAGCGCCCACCATACGAAATAATTTCCTAAAACTAACATTACTATGCGCGAGTGCTGTAATTTGGTAGCCAGGCTAGATTGAGGTTCTAGTGTTCGCAAGAACGTGGAGGTTCAAGTCCTCTCTCGCGCACCAAATAAATATACGGCCAACTAGGCCGTATATTTATTTGAATTCGTTGAATTAAGGTCGTGAAGAGTGTAAAACAAAAAAACAATTCTAAGGTGTTTTGTAAACGCCTCTCTCGCCAACTGACCAATTAAGAATATCACTATAACGGTCAACGGGTGAGACTAAATAATTTGTAATATCAAATGAATTTATAGTGCGACCGGATACATACTCAGTTGTTGATTGATATAGCCCAATGGCCGGAATATCACTCAACCACTGCTTTGCAAAAGTGATATATTTTGCATTGCGGAGTTCTGGTTCTATCCTTGATCTAGCAGAAATTAATGCATCATCACTAATCGCGTTCGAATAATTAGAATAATTTAGACCACCAGGCGATACCTGCGAAGAGTGCCAATAGGCATAAACATCAGGATCAGCGCCAATATTTAACTGATATAAAAGTACATCAAAATTCCGCGGCTGCAAGATGCTTTGTACAACGTTTTGAGTAATATCGCTTGGGTCAATAACCTTCGTATCAATTGAAAAACCAACCGATCGCCATTGTCCAGCCAGGGTCTCAAGCACACTTTCGAATTCACTATTTTTTATAGTTACTACTGATATTTTTAATTGTTTCCCGTCTTTAACCCGAACATTTTTACTATTCATTTTCCAGCCACCTTCATCAAGTAGCTTATTTGCGACAGCTTGATTAAATACTGGTGCTTTTGGTACGTCGCCAATTAATTGATTTTGAGTGAATGGTAAATCAAGGTTAGGGGTTTTTGCCGGTAGTTTTTCGCGAATTGCATTCTTATTAGTAGCAGATCGCAAAGCCTGCCTAAGGTTTAAGTCTTGTAATAATGGGCTTTTCATATTTATTAACGCATATACACCACTTTGAATTGGCTCAGAGCTAACAGTATAACGTTTTGTGTCTACCCGACTAATATCGGCAGATAAGATTCCGGCCGCAGCATTAACTTCACTTTTAGATAGTGCTTCGATTATCTGATCGGTCGTACTATATATATGTAATTGGAAGCTAGATAATTTAGGTGTACCACCATAGTAATCAGGATTGACTTGCATATGGATAATCTTGTGACCAGACTTTCCTTCTGAATTTTGGATAAAATTAATCTTAAACGGACCGCTACCAACTGGTTTTTGACTAAATATGTTCTCTCTAATGCTTATCGATGCAACATTGCCAAGCTTGTGTTTGGGTACAATCGGAAAAGTTAGAAAGTGTTCAAACGCTCCGTATGTAGCTGGTAAAGTAAATTCTATCGTTGTATCATTTATAACTTTGGTGGTTATGCCTCCCCATCCATAATCGACAGTTCGTACATTCGGATTTTTCATAAGATTAATCGTAAACTCAATGTCTTGAGTGGTTAATTTGGCGCCATCATGCCATTTTACGTCTGGTCGAATTGACACAGTATAGACTTTTTTAGTGTCATTTATTTTTACGTCTGTCGCTATATCATAATTCAAATGACCCGTCCTGTCATAGTTCATAAGACGAGAGAACATCAAATAACTAGCTGATTGTTCTGCGCTTGTTTTTGCAAACAACGGGTTCAAAGTATCAATCGGCCCTAGAACTGCTTCGGCGTAGGTTCCTTTATTTGCTGGGGCTATAGTCTGATAACTACTCTGATACCACATTAATTGTAAACCAGAAGCCGCTATCAAAAAACCAATTGCTAGCACCCAAAAAATAACGTGTTGCTGGACTTCACGAACATTAATCCATCGCTTGATGATAAATTTGTGAGCATGTCGAATAGTAGCGCCCTCAACTTTTCGTGCGCGTTTTGTAAAATATTTTTTACTAAATTTCGGCTTTGATAACCACTTCTTAGCTTTGGGTTCATCATCCACCATATGTAACCTAACGAAATGCCGGCAAAATAAGCCCGACTAGAATTGATAGCACGAAAATTACTGCCAAAATAATTGTGACTTCAAATAAATTTTTATCAATACCGCGCCTGGTGGTAAAAAGCTCGCCCGAGCTTCCGAAACCGGCACCGAGTGATGCTCCACGCTGTTGCAATAAAATTGCCAGAATCATAAGCAAAGCTGAAACAACCGTAGTAATCTGTAATATATTATCTAAACTCATTATTTTATCCTTAATTAACCTCATTTGAACGCAATACAAACGTTGCACTCACTATATAGTTTACCAGACTGAGTAACATTCCGGTAAATATCGAGTTTAAAAATGACATCGAAATACCTGGCGCAAGTTTGAGCGAAATATATACTAGTACGCCGTTAACAATTATCATAAATAAACCAAGCGTCAACAGAATAGCTGGCAGTGAAAAGATAACAATTATTGGTTTTAGAACAGTGTTTACTATCGAGAATACTAATCCCGCCAGTAAAAACCCAGTAATTCCAACACTAACCCCAACATTATCACCAACCGTGCCTAGCAAACGAACAGCCACCCACAGCCCTAGTGAGTTAAAAAGCCATCTGACGATAAAAATTGCGAAACGGTCTTTCATATATCTTTGTCAATTATAACATATTGACTGGTTCCATCCTCATTGCCAGGGTTATTTAATAAATAAAGTTGCGCATCAGTGCCAATCACATTATTAGAATTATCAAAAGTTTTATAGCGTTAATGAATTTTGCGAATACGGTTATTTGCTAAGTCGGCGACATAGATATCACCAGCTGAGTCGACCGCGACACCCCAGGGACTGTGGAATTGAGCGTTAGTGACAGAAGCGTCGGCAAAACCTGCTACACCAGAACCTGCCAGGGTGGTGACAACACCGGCTGAGGTAACCTTGCGGATACGGTTGTTCATGGTGTCGCCGACGTAGACATTGCCTGCCGAGTCGACCGCGACACCGAATGGTGAAAAGAATTGAGCACTAGCACCAGGACCGTCGGCAAAAAATCCGACACCGGAACCTGCCAGGGTAGCGACACTAGCTTGACTTGCACCAATACATGCGCCTACTTGGGGCTCATGAGTGTTATCAATATGATAAGAAATTCCTAATAACTGGGCAGTAACACAAAATGTTATCCCATTGTCCGTGCTACCACCCGCCAGAGTTTCGCGGCTGTCGCTTTTTGAAACGTTAGTTAAAGAATTCAAGTCTGTGATGTAACCCGTGCCGGAATTTCGAGCACTTTCCATGGCTGATTTAACATTGTTCAGATCATTTTTTAATTGTGCCACTGTGACTGATTGACGCCAACTTCCATAGCTTACCACCACCATTGTAGCCAAGATACCAATAACTGTGATTACAACGATCAACTCAATAATCGTATAGCCGGAAACTTGCCGAAATATGTTATGAAATTGCGTTTTTATGATATTTTTTTTACTACGCATATGCTTTTTCGATTTATAACTAATTTATGAAATTTATGGTATTGCAACATATTACATCATTATTGTTTGGGGTGATTTAATAGATATAGTTGCGCGTCGGTGTCTATTACATTATTAGTATCATTAAGTTTTTTATATTCTTGATTTGCCTGTTCAAATAACTGTTTAGCTTTGACGATATTTTTGGACTGTAAAGCTTTTATAGCCTGAGATTTAAGGTCATCGGCAGTAACCTTGGTAACAACATTATTCCCATTTGATTTACTGTTATTATTGTTACTAATTAATCCTAATAGCCCAATTGTGGTAATAGTAACTAATATAACGACTATCATCGAGATTATGCCATAGGTTATTTTTTGCTTATTCGTCATAATCGTATCCTTTCAGTTTGCTAAAGTACCGTGAATGTTCCACTGGTTGTAAATGTGTGAATGGTATTACCACCGCTTGTCGTTATTGTACCACCGGTTGCTGACATGGTACCTGTTGGATAAGAGATAATAACTACACCGGAACCGCCATTACCTGCGCCATAAGCACCACCGCCGCCACCAGTATTAGCAGTGCCTGCAGCTGTGCTACCTCCGCCACCTAATCCACCAGTGCCTTGGGTATAGTAACTTCCGCCACCGCCACCACCGGCATAATATGCAGAAACGCCAGATATTGAAGACTGCATACCATTGCCGCCGTTACCGCCAGTATTTTCGGAACCTCCGCCACCTACACTACCCGCACCGCCACCGCCACCGCCGCCACTATTCACACCACGGTCTCCACTAAGAGCACTTGCACCCCAGCCGTTGCCACCGTCATTTCCTTGGCCAGACCATGTGATGCCACCACCACCGCCACCACCCATGAAACCAGCTGCACCACCACCCGATCCAACAGTTGCACCATACCCTGGTATATCATGAGTATCCCTTTGTGATCCATGGCCACCGCCATATGCTATGGTTGCACCAAAAGCCGAGTTGCCACCATCTAACGCTGCATTGCCCGAATGGGTGCCTCCAGCCCCAACAGTCACTGTAGTAGCCCCTGTTGTCATCGTTAATGTGGTTGATACTACTCCACCACCACCACCACCACCAGAAAGGTTGGTTGCACCACCGCCGCCACCGCCAACTATAAGGACTTGGACAATTGGTCTGTAATAGCTAGCTTGTCCGGCAACACTCCAGGCGCTAGAAATATTACTGTTATAACATTGGGATTGAACTGCAACAGTGTATGTTTGTCCGCCAGTCGTCGTCGTAAATTGTACCGGCGAGCTAGCGATTGCAGTCAAACCGGAATCAAAACCGGATGGTGAAATTGTATAACGGTATTGGTATCTAACGCTTGAACCACTAGGACAAGATATTGTATTCCAGGAATAAGTTGTGGTGTTACTGACCGTAGATGCAGCAACTGTAGGAGCAGCGGGGGTGGTAATCGGGTCAGTGTAGGTAAATTCAGATCCAGTAGCCGTCGTACTATATGTCAAGTTGTCAATCCAACAACGAGCTTGGGCTTTGTAACCATACCTAACGCCATCATTAGCAACCTGTGAATCAGTTAATGTTGTTGACCAGGTTATATTTGTGCTCCAGGATCCATTATTGGTTCGGTTATTAATAATATATTGTGCAGTGCTGCCCGTACATGTAACTGGTGATATTGTGGCAACCACATTGCCAGCGTTCAGAGCAACAGTCATAGTTGGTGCTGATGGTGCATTAACAACTACCGCGTTTGTTGTTGCGGTGGCCGTAGCCGACCACTCACTATCTGTGCCCGAGACTGTTGCACGAACACGATAATAATAGGTAGTTGATGAAGCTAGCCCACCTGAAGTAAAATTTATGCCTGGCTGGGTAGCAATTGTTGCAGGGCTCGGGAAAGACGCACTAATATCACGCTGTAGTGTGTAACTGTCTGCCCCATTTATTACATCCCAAGCTAGGTTTATTGACGAGGTAGAGGCCACTGTAGCCGTCAGGTTGCTTGGGAAACATGTACCTGGTTGCGGACCCTGGCTATTATTGGCTGAACTAATATGGTAGTAAAGATTTGGAAACTGCGAGTTATTAGCACTTACACAATATGTCTTGCCACCATCCGAACTGCCACCATAAAATGTTGTATTATTATTACTCGTTGCAACGGTCGTTAAAGTATTTACGTCAGGTGGATAAACATTGCCAAAATTGCGTGAATTCTCCATAGCCGACGCGACAGAATTCAGATCACTTTTTACCTGAGCTACTGTTGCTGTTTGTCGCCAACTGCCATAGCTGACTACACCTATTGTTGCCAGGATGCCGATGACCGATATTACAACTATTAGCTCAATAACTGTAAAACCGACGGCCTGTACTGAACCTTTAAAAAAATTGCGTTTTGCTTTTATATTTCTAATACGCATATGATTGTTATTATTATAGACTCTTAATGTGGTTTGTTACAAGCATCGCCTTTGAGGCCCCAATTATTTTTGCAATTTCTGATTCTGGAATATTCTGAAGAGCCCTAATACTGCCAAATTTTCGTATTAATTTTGAACGAGTTTTAGGACCAATACCTGGAATTTTATCTAATATACTGGCGGTTTGTTTTGCACGTTTTAAGACCGTGTGATAACTGACCGCAAAACGGTGTGATTCATCACGAATACGTTGCAATAGTTTTATTATATGTGTAGAATTCGGCAAATCAATCAACGTAAAACCATCCGTTGTATCTTTGCAAGGTTCCACCTTGCAATCTGTTATTCCACCAAGTTTGGTTAGTTTTGGTAGGTTTATTGTGATGTCTTTAGTAACAATCTGCTCTTCACGTTTCGCGAGGCCTATAAACGGAATATTCGATTGATTACATTTATCACGAGCCCTAATTGCGGCATCTAACTGCCCCTTTCCGCCATCAATTAATACTAAATCCGGTTTACCCCAACTCTTCAGATTTTTTTGGCTAAACCTTCTGGTTATGGTTTCACTCATATGATAATAATCGTCATTCTTTTCGGTATGTGTTTTGAACTTGCGATATTCACTTCTGTCGCTAACACCATTTGTAAAGACTACCATGCTAGCAACTACATTGGTGCCACCCATATGTGAGATATCGTAGCCCTCAATCCTGGCTGGAATTTTGGCAAGTCCGATTAAATCAGCCAAATCCCTTAATGCCACGTCTTTGCTGAGGTCTAAAAACTCTTTGTCTCCAAACATAATTCGATTCTGAAGTTCGCCAAGATTACGTATTTTGTTTCGTAAAATAGCCGCCGTTTCAAAATCTTGATTTTTTGCAACCTTTTTCATATCTTTTTCTAAATCAACAGCTATACTTTTTCGGTTGCCTTTTATATAGCTGATTAACTTTCTAAGGTTATGCTTGTACTCAGTATTGGTCATATTTACCGGCGAAAGTCCCAGATGATCATCCAAATCTAGTCTCGTCTTTCCAAGGTTGGACCTTGGATGATTTATGAAGTAAGGAAATATTCGACGTAAATATCGAAGTGCTTTTTTAACAGCAAACGCATTATAGTATGGTCCAAAATATTCCGCACCGTCGTCAGCCGGATTGCGCGTAAAACTGACATACGGCCACTGGCTTTTCATATCAATTCGTACGAAAATTAATGATTTGTCATCACGAAGCAAAATATTGTACCTTGGCATGTAACGCTTGACCATTTCGGCTTCCAAAAAAAGTGCGTCAATTTCACTCTCGGTTTCAACCCAGTCGGTATCAAAAATTTCTGCTACCAAAGCCTTGGTTTTAACATCCATATCCTTGGTATTTTGGAAATATTGTTTGACACGATTACGTAGGACTGCCGCCTTACCAACATATATAATTTCGCCAGTTTTTGACTTATGAAAATAGACACCTGGGCTTACTGGCAAGTTTTTTAATTTTTTTTCCAATTGCTTCGAAATATTTACCCTTTGCATCATCTTATATTATACTGTATAATCTAGCTTACTTATGATCCATTAATAAACGAGAAGGATCCTCTAGTCGCCAAGAAGGCGCATGCGCTAAATAGTAGAAAGTGCATAAAATAAAATTTACACTCTTATTAGGAGAGTCTTTAATGAAAGAACAACACTCGACAAAACGCATTCTTAGTTTTCTATGGGGACTCAGAAAAATTTCACCAGGCCTCGTCTGGGGAATGATTATTAGTCAAATCTTTTTTGCAGTTCTTACAACAACAATTGCTCCGATATTTGTATCCCGTTTATTAACAAGTATTGCAAACGGCAGCGCGACAATGAACGGAAGTGTCGGGTTATTAATCGGATATGCCTTAATTTTGTTTTTCGGTGAGGTTGTTTCTATCCGCGTTACGATTGCTATGGCATTTATTGCTGAATCGAAAATGCAAGCAACGGTTGCGAATAGAACCCTAGAACACCTAGCGCACAAAAGTCTTGGCTTTCATTCAAATCGTATGAGTGGCGGTATGGTATCTGATGCCAACAAATTAAACGGTTCTGTCGAACGATTTTGGGATACGTTAATTTTTAACTTTGTGCCGATATCCGTAACCGTCATCTCGGTTTGTATTGCCCTTAGTTTTATATTGTGGCAGTATGCAATAGCCTTGGGGTTATTATCGGTACTAATTACGATTGTAATAGTCAGAGCGCAATCTTCGATTGCCCCTGTCAGTCGTCAAGTTGCTGAAAAATCTAGCAAGATGACGGCATATTTTGCAGACGTAGTTGGTAATATCGCCGCTGTTAAAGCTTTTGCAAGAGAAAAATCAGAGCTAAACCATTACTCTGAATTAGTTAAAGATTGGCGAAGCTCAACTCTGTTAGAGATGAAAAACGTCCTAGTGATAACAGGAATATTTGGCGTTTTGATGATGATAATGAACTTGTGTGCCTTTGCCGCGGCAATTCTTGCAACGCAGTACCATATCGCAACTATCGGAGCAACCTATTTGGTTATTAGTTATACCCTAAATGTTGTGTCAGAACTGTGGTCAGTTTCAAACACTACAAGGTCTTATATAAGGATTATTGGTGATGCCGGCCCAATGATTGACACCCTTGACGGCGAAGTTGAATTAAAAGACCCTGTTAATCCCGCCGTTTCAAAAATACATGATGGCAAAATCGAATTCGATAACATTGTTTTTACTCATGATCAAAACAAGGATGCATTGTTCAATGATTTTACTTTGACAATAAATCCCGGTGAGCAAATCGGCTTGATTGGAAAGTCCGGTTCTGGTAAAACCAGTCTGACCAGACTTTTGCTTCGATTTAGCGAAATTGACAGTGGCAGTATATTAATTGATGGACAAAATGTTTGTGATATTACGCAGGCGGATTTACACAACTCCATCGCCTATGTTCCACAAGAACCAATGCTATTTCACCGCAGTCTTCGCGAAAATATTGCCTATGGAAAACCTAATGCAACTGACAAAGAAATTCGTAAAGCGGCTCAACAAGCCAACGCTCTGGATTTTATCGACGTTCTACCTGATGGGTTTAATACGACAGTTGGTGAGCGTGGCATTAAATTAAGTGGCGGTCAGCGCCAGCGTGTGGCAATTGCCCGCGCAATCCTAAAGGATGCACCTATTTTAGTGCTAGACGAAGCCACCTCGGCACTAGATAGCGAAAATGAAAAACTCATCCAAGAGGCATTATGGAAACTAATGAAAAATCGAACTAGTATAGTTATCGCCCATCGCCTATCAACAATCGCTCGGCTTAATCGTATTGTCGTATTAGATGAAGGTAAGATCGTCGAACAAGGCTCACACCAGGAATTATTGGATAACAACGGCATTTACGCCAAGCTGTGGTCACATCAATCTGGTGGTTTTATCAAAAGTTAGTCGATTCTACGAAGCAGAACAAATGTGTTAAATACTTTTTCAAGTTTATAGTGTAGGTTGAAATAGTTGACTATTGGCTTGTTGTCTTCGTAGATGTTATTTTCTTTCTTTGTCATGACTACATATTTTGTCCTGGACTTTTCCATATCTGAAATAAATATTTTGTCCAAATCAAAACCATAGCGACCATGATAATCCAGTAGTAGGATGCTGGCAGAAATATATCTAGAACCAGAATCACGGTGAGCTAGCTCGTAAAAAGTTGCACCGTAATCATAGTCGAACACCTTATCACTTGTCACAGTATGCTGATCGACGTAATCGGCGATTTGCTGATATTCAACGGCTTCCGACCTAGTTGCCCCGCGATTATTCTGATACAACTGATAGCCACAATAACCAAGGTTTAACAGTGAGCCTGCGAAAAATATAAAAATAAATATTTTTTTCGATTTGCCTTTAATACCATTCTTTGAAAATAGTAGATAAACCACAGCGATCATGTAAATTGGGAACATGACAAGGAAATAATAAAGGTAAGGCACGCCGACTGCAAAGAATGCGACAGTCCCGAGTGTCAGAATCATTGCAATAAAACCGTATTCAAACTTTTTAAAATTGCGTTTGTAAATTGCTAAATACCAAATTGGAACCACAATCAACAGCGGACTAGCAATTGCAACTAAAGTATAAAATTTCGCCAGCCCACTCAGTTGACCAACCCAAGCACTGGATGAGTATTTAGCGCTAAATTGTAAAGTTGCGATGACAAAATCATTAATCCTACTTGGTGAACCGAAATACCATATCCATAAACCGGCATGAATAATTAGTGGCGTCACAAAAACAATTCCGTCCCTTATGATTTTCCAAAAATCTTTGCGATTTTCGATAATAATATATAGTCCAATTGGCAAGGCAAGTAAAATAAAATTACCTTTTAAAAAGAACAGGATTGACATAAATATACCGGTTGCAAATAGCCACCACAAGTTGCCTTTTTCTCGATACGACAAGTAAGACAGTAACATTGCCAACAAAAAGATAACGCCGAAGTTTTCAGTATTATTAGCACTGGATGTAAATTGTGACAAATTAACCCAGAATACATATGTCAGTAAACCGACTTTAACGGCTAAATCAACCTGCTTGATTTGCAATTTTGGCAATATTTTTTTAAGTAGCCTATAAAACAAGTAACATCCCAGTATCGCCACAAGAGTAAAAAATATTCGATGAATAACAATGTTATCGGTAACTAGCGACATTAGACCATTAATAAAGAAAATGATTGGCGGTTTATGATCCCAAGCGGTCAAATATAATGAACCACCATGAAACCAATTCTTGCCAACATAAAAGAAAATCCAGTGGTCGCTATCAAATGGGTACAGCCATGTACCTAGACGACTGACAAAAAAAGTTATCGCAACTACTGGCCAAAATAGTTTCGGCTCACTAAATACCCTACGCACCAACCTTGAAAGTTGCTTCATTAAATTAAGTATAAACTTTTACCGATTAAATTTCAAAATAAAACTCCATTAATTTATTTAGTGGAGTTTCATTTTTTAAATTTTTATTTTTTATCTTCGGTATCGGTTGACTCTGATGCGGCTTTTTCGCCTTCAGCAAACTCTTCACCTTCGACTGGGAATTCACTTTCCTCTTCAGCTTCGGCTTCACCACCGGCGGCTTCATTCGCAGCCTGCAAGGCACTTGGCTCGTAGACGTTAGCGATGATTAATTCCATGTCTTGATCTATATCGGCAAATTCCACGCCTGATGGTAATTTAATATCACCAACAGCTATTTTATCCTCAGCAGTTACAAGATTAGCAACCGATAGCTCTAGTGATTCAGGCAAATCGGCTGGTTTGGCCTTGATTTCAATATGTTCAATTGCTTGTAAGATAACCAGACCAGCACGCTCGGCTTCACTTTCGCCAAGTCCAACCAGAACAAGTGGTACTTCGGTTGTAATAATGTCATTTTGCTTGATTGTATGAAAAGCAACGTGACGCAAAACATGCTTAACTGGGTCCATATCAATACTTTTGATAATCGCAAGCCGTTTTTTACCACCAATTATCAAATTTACTGGCGTATGTTTGCCGGCTGCATGGACTACCTTGGCAGTTTCGACTTGTGGGGATTGTGCCATTATCGGTTCATCTTGCCCACCGTATACCACACTGGGTATCAAACCATTTTGTCGTAAAGCTGCTAATTTTTTGCCTTCTGCTGTTCGTTCGTCTAATTTTAATAGAATATCGTTCACCTCATTGTCCTATCTCGGTCGTTAAATTTGTACTACTTCATTACATTATAACATTTAAGTGGCCCACGTGCTAAAATGGATATTAATTATGATACCTGGATTTGACTTAGTACACTTTTTTCAGACCGCCGGACCGATAACTGCAATAATCGTAGTTGCAGCAATTATTTTTGCCGAAAGTGGACTTTTTATTGGCTTTTTCTTACCTGGTGATAGTATCCTCTTTACGCTTGGCTTTTTGTTGCAAGGTATGGGTAATATTGGCTTTGGGCTGAATATACATAGCGTCGTTATACTATTATTCCTAGCCGCCGTATTAGGTGACAATGTTGGATATATGACCGGGCGAAAGGTCGGCCCGCATCTATTTAAACGACCAAATTCTCTGTTATTTCGACAAGAAAATGTACAAAAGGCCCAGGACTTTTACGAACAGCATGGTGGCAAAACAATCCTAATTGCCAGGTTTATACCAGTTGTAAGGACCTTTGTACCAATTGTAGCCGGTGTTGCAAAAATGGAATATAAAACATTCCTAATATTCAACCTACTAGGGGGTGCACTGTGGACGGCTGGTGTTGCTTACTTGGGCTACTTCCTCGGCGCGTGGTTGACTTCAATGGGGATACAAATTGATACTGTTCTGTTACCAATAGTAGCTGTAATATTACTTGCTTCAGTTTCTCCTGGTATCTATCATTTGCTAAAGGATAAAAAACAGAGGCAATCTACCTGGAATTATATTAAAAAAATTTATCGACATATCATAAAACGAAAGGAGTAGTGTTACTAAAGTGGCACTTGAAATAAAGAATTCCCCGAAAATCAAATATCCGCTATCTGCAAAACAACGGATAATTATGGTTCTACTTAGTCTGACAATCGGCATCTTGGTTTTTGTTATAGCCTATATTGGCATGCACCTAAAAACAGGTCTAGGTGTGTTTAATCAACCAATCTTGACATGGATGGTTGACCATCGTAATCCAATTATTACAGAAATAGCAAAAATTATTACTTCGACCGCCAGCCCAGTATATCTTGTTATGGCAATTGGGATTGGTGTCACAGCCTGGGTGATTATTAAACGAGAAGTATGGAGACCGTTATTACTGGTTGGCTCGATGGGACTCACAGTTGCTACATCAACTATATTAAAACTTGTTTTTATGGATGCTCGCCCACCACAAATCAATATGGTGCCGATGTTCGAGATGGATTATTCATTTCCATCTGGGCACACAATCAGTATTTTTGTGCTTCTTTTGGTTTTGGGATATTTAATATATTCGCGTCAATTTAGCGCAAAACGCTTTATTGGTTGGGGCTTACTGACAATAACTGGGACAGGGCTAATTGCACTTAGTCGATTATATTTGGGTTATCACTGGTTAACGGATGTCGTAGCTTCTGTCGGGTTAGGGTTAATGATTTTTTCAATAGTAATTATCATCGATTTAATTTTTAATCGGCACAGTCAGTCTTAAATTAGATTTTTTAAATATTGACCAGTGAACGAATCTTTTACTTTAGCAACTTCTTCGGGAGTACCGGTTGCGACAATCGTTCCACCGCCCAAACCACCCTCGGGACCCATATCAATCAGGTAATCAGCGGTTTTAATAACATCCAAATTATGTTCAATTATCACCATACTATTGCCACCTTCGACCAGTTTTTGCAAAATTACCAGTAGTTTTTTTACATCAGCAGTATGCAAACCAGTCGTCGGTTCGTCCAAAATATATAAGGTCTTACCGGTAGCGCGTCGGGATAGTTCACTAGCCAGTTTTATGCGCTGTGCCTCACCGCCACTAAATGTCGTAGCCGGTTGTCCCATTTTGATATAGCCTAACCCTACTTCAACCAAAGTATCCAGTTTTCTGGCAATCGAAGGAATGTTTTCAAAAAATTTGGCAGCTTGGTCAATAGTCATATCTAAAATATCGGCAATATTAGCGCCTTTATATTTTATTTCCAGAGCCTCTCGGTTATAACGTTTACCCTTACACACCTCACATGTGACATAAACGTCTGGTAAAAAGTGCATTTCAATCTTTATTACGCCGTCACCGTTACAGTTTTCACAGCGTCCACCCTTGACATTGAAACTAAATCGTCCAGTTTTATAACCACGAATATTTGCTTCTGGTGTCGAAGCGAACAAATCACGAATAGCAGTGAATACACCAGTGTATGTTGCCGGATTGGAACGAGGTGTTCGACCGATTGCCGACTGATCAATAACAATAACTTTATCTAGTAAATTAATACCTTCGACGTTATCATGAGCACCGGGAATGACCTGGGAACGATGTAGTCGGGCAGATAATTCCTTGGCTAGAATATCATTTACTAAAGTGGATTTGCCACTGCCACTAACGCCGCTGACGACCGTTAATAGTCCTAATGGAAAGGATACGTCTATGCTTTTTAGATTATTCTCCCTGGCTCCGCGCACCACAACCGCGTGATCTTTTATCTTTGGGCGACGTTTTTTGGGAACATCAATCTTTTCAAGTCCGGCAAGGAAACGACCAGTTATACTGTTCTTATTTTTGGCAACTTCAGCCGGCGTACCGGATGCGACGATGTGACCGCCAGCTATACCTGCACCGGGTCCTATATCTAATAAGTAATCAGCATGACGGATTGTATCATCGTCGTGTTCAACCACAATTACAGTATTTCCCAGGTC
>JAYTVU010000038.1:0-19556 GCA_043743855.1 bacterium | reverse complement strand
CAAGCTGGACTAATTTTTTCTATCCCGGTATTTTTACAAGCAGTTAGGGGTGCTAGCGCCTTTGAAACCGGGCTTGCCATGGTGCCAATGTCGATAACGGCTTTAATTATTGCCCCACTTGGTGGATTTTTGTCGCACAAAATTCCGCCAAAGAGGTTAGTCCAGATTGGTTTGATTGCCTTTGTTATCGGCTATATAATCGCTTATTTTACACTCAACGTTAATACAGCTGCTCAAGATTTAATTTTGCCATTTATCGTTATTGGTTTTGGTATGGGGACGATGATGGCCAGTATCAGCAATATTACACTCTCAGCCGTTTCAACAGAACAAGCCGGTGAAGCTTCGGGTGTTAATAACACAATGCGTCAGGTTGGTGCGACCCTGGGAACCGCTATCATCGGTGCAGTTATGTTAACGGCGATTTCGACAAATCTGGCAAATGGCGTCAATAGCAGCAACGTAATTCCAAGTGCTTTTAAACAAACAGTCAATCAAACGATTGACCAGCAGACCTCTAATGTGGAATTTGGTGGTGGCGCACATATTCCTAAAACTGTTCCAGCTGTTATTCGTAGCGAAATTACTGTAATCAGTCACAAAGCTATCACTGATGCCAACCGAGAAGCCCTATCTTACGCGATATGGTTTGGTGTTGTTGGTATTATATCGACTATCTGGTTGCCAAGTGGCACTAATGTCGATTTCGAAGAAAATCTAATCACAAATAAAAAAGCCAAAAAATAAAGTAGTCTTTAGGCCAGTGTTTAAATTGCCATTAGCACATTAATAGTCTAGTATTAAATTATTAAATAAGGAGTTCATTATGCAAAAGCGAAGTCCAATAGCGGTTTTTTTACTACCGTTTGTAACATTCGGTATTTATTCATGGTATTGGGCAGTCAAAACAAAGGGTGAAATGAACAAGCTTGGTGAAGACATTCCAACAGCCTGGATCTGGTTAATACCATTTGTCGGCGGTGTTTGGTGGATGTGGAAATATTCCGAAGGTGTAGAACATGTCACCAAAGAAAAAATCACTGGTATCATAGCCTTTTTGGTACTTTTCCTTCTGGGTAATATCGGCCAGGCCATTGTTCAGGATTCATTCAACAAAGTTGGTGAACAGGCAGCCGCTGTCGCAAGCGAATATGTGCCGACTGCACCTGTTGAAACCGAAGCTAGCGTTGAAACTGAAGTTCCTGTGCCTTCTGAACCGACAGAACCTTCGGATTTAGTATAGAAATTTGACATTAACTTAAAAAGGCTCAGTAAAACCGGGTAGTTTTAGGTTTATAATAGATATATGAATGAACTGACCCCGGACGAAAAATTTGTAATAATAGACAAAGGGACTGAAGTGCCTTTTTCTGGATCTTACGAAAAAAATAAACGGAGTGGCATCTATACTTGTCGTCAATGTGGTGCGCCACTTTATGACTCTAATGATAAATTTGACTCAGGTTGTGGCTGGCCAAGTTTTGATGACGAGATTAAAGGTTCGGTCAAAAAGATGCTTGACGCAGACAAGGTCCGCACCGAAATCACTTGTGCTAGATGTGGTGGTCACTTGGGGCATTTATTTCTTGGTGAACACCTTACCGATAAAAACGCGCGGTATTGTGTCAATTCACTGTCTATGAAGTTTATCCCGAGGAAGAAATGATTAAAAAAGCCGTGCTTGGTGGTGGCTGTTTCTGGGGACTACAAGAATTGATTCGTAAACAACCCGGAGTTATAAAGACAACTGCCGGCTATTCCGGGGGACTAGTGAAAAATCCAACTTACCAAAATCACGAAGGCCACGCCGAGGTTGTGCAAATTGAATACGATACAAATGTTACATCGCATAAAAATTTATTAGACTTCTTTTTCCAAATACACGATCCAACAACTATCAATAGACAAGGCGGCGACATAGGTTCGTCTTACCGTTCGGTAATTTTTTATAATAGTGAGGGTGAAAAAGCTGAAGCCGAAAAATTCATCAATATCGTCAATAAGTCGGGTAGATGGGATAATCCAGTCGTAACGACTCTTGAGCCATTTAAAAAATTTTATCCAGCCGAAGATTATCACCAAGACTATCTGCAAAAACATCCTGGTGGCTATACCTGTCATTTCATCCGGTTTGGCAGTTATCTTTAGTTTTATAAATTATTGAATTGGTTGTACCTAATAATAGTGGCCGATTTATCTTTTTCGTCAGTCAGCATTGTCTTGCAGCCGCCTTTAGTAGGGAAGGCGATCAATTGATTCGAACAGACCTTCAGGGCTTTATCACTGCTTGCAAACAGACTTTGTCCAAACATTAGTTGATTGGTTTTAATACCTACAAGGTCAAGGATGGTCGGCATAATATCAATGTGAGTGCCTTGCTTTTCGAAGGTTTTGCCAATGTTATAATTCGGAAGTTTAATGATTAAAGGCACTTCTTTTGCCTGAACAGTTTCAGGGTCATATTTTATAGTCCCGATACTAAAGGCCGGCAAAACAGGCGTGTGATCGCCATAAACCAAAATCAAGGAATCATCGTACAGGTTTTCTGATTTGAGTTTTTCAAAGAATTTGCCCAGCATGCGGTCGGTGTAGTTGATAGTTTCCATATAACCGCCAACTTGATCATCATAGTCTTGACGATTAATCCCTAAAGCTTTTGATTTATCAGTCGTTGCAAATGGAACGTGCGAGGAAAGAGTAATCACATAACTAAGGCTGGGTTTAGGTTGATTTTTAATATACTCGGCTGTCTTTGACAAAAAGTCGCCGTCGTTTAGGCCCATATTTATAATTTCACCTTTCGGGTAATTATCGGCGGCATAAAACATTTGGTAGCCAAGGGATTTTAAGGCCACATCTCTATTCCAGAAATTTCTAGTAAAGCCGTGATAGGCGTATGCACTATAGCCGCTAGGTATCAAGGCCTTTGGTAGGCCAGTAAAGTTATCACGACCAAAGCGCACGAAAATCGCAGCATCACTTAATGGAAAATATGATGTATTGGCCACAAAATCTGTGTCAGAAGTGTGCCCAGCCCCCAATAAGAATTGATCATTTGGGAAAAACTGCGACTGTGACGCTAGTTTGTCGAGTGTCGGCGTCACTTCTTTATCATTTATTTTCTGGTTGATGACAAATCCACCAAGTGATTCTACTTGTATAACAATAATATTTTTACCCTTCGCGATTCCTGATAAACTGTCAGTGGTTTGGGCTGGTTTATTATTTTTCACCCATTCAACCAACGATTTTTCTTGTTGTTTGGATAGGTGGGCCGTCTCTTGTTCGACAAAACGGATAATATCAACCGCGTGAGCAACTAAAATTCCGTAATACTGAGATGAAGTGGCAGTGTCGTATCCTTTATCAATCGCAATATTTAAACTTCCTTCTCCGACTGGTGCCAGACTCATCAGGAAAGCCGCTAATATTACGATAACTACAGCCCAACTGCCTATGACATTTGCCCTATTTAGACTGTATCTGTCTTTTAGCCTCTTAATTAATTTGCCGATTGGTTTTATTAATACCAAAGCTAAAATAACATCGGCAAAGTACCATAAATAACCCAACCTTAATAGCCCAAGGATAGCCGGCCCCTGGCTGTCTGCTTGACCGATTATATTTAATAGACCAATCGTAGGTAGCGAATCGTAATATGAATAATAGACAGTGTCAATTAATAGTAAACATGCAAAAAATAGTGCCACAATAATCGCCAATTTGTTTTTGTGTTTGCGTACAAACAACAGTGGCAAAAAAACAAAAGCCGCACTTAAATACCCACAAGTAATGCCATTTGCATATTGATCCGACCAGGTCACTTTTGTTATGTAGGTGCTAAAAAAGTATAATTTTACACCTAGCGCTAGCATGAAAAGCAACACCAAATACTGATCACAGACAAATGCCGTGATTTGTTTTAAACCTTTGTTTAGTAATTGTTTCAAAGCGTATCTATTCTAACATCTGTCTATCTTAAATTAAACAAAGCCTGGGAGGGCGTATAATGAAGACAGGTAACAAAGGAGGAAATTCAAATGAGTTTAATAAGTGACATTGACAAATACTCCGACGAACTTGGTGGAGATATGTCCGAAAAAAAAGGGATTTACACGATTGAGGTTCAAATTGCCGAGCGCAAAGCTTTTTTATCTAAAAAGAAATTACGATATATTGCAAAATTTAGAATTGATGATGACAACAAGCAGCTAAAATTTACTGAGATGTTGGCCGAATCAGGCTCTGGCCTGTCTAGTGGTGGTGGTTTTGATGTCGATATGTCACCTGGCTTTGGTTTTAAAACCGAATCATACAACACCCTAAAAGGTGGTCGCGAAGGCACAATCGAAGAACAATCCAGTTTGTTTGGAAAAGACTATACCTATAAATTCGATTACAAAGCGACTCGAGCCAAATTTGAGGCCCTGGCAACTAGCAATGGCTATAGTTTTAAATACCAGATTACACCTGTCGGGCTATAATAATATTTGACATACTTTTCATACTTTAGTAAAATGTAGATTATGCACGATAAAAAGCTATACGGAACAGCAACTGTTGGTACTAAGGGGCAAATTGTCATCCCGGCATCAGCGCGCGAAGATATTGGTATCAAAACTGGTGACCGATTATATGTTGTTGGCTCACACGACAGAGGTGCTTTGATGATATTGCAAGAGGACACGTTGGAAAAGTTTATCGAACATATGAATTTGCAAGTTGAGTCCTTAAAATCACTGAAAAAGTCATCCAGCAGTAAATAATCGCATTCTAAGCCTTGTAAATATTAATAAATTTTCTAGATAAAAAGCCCTTGTGCTATTAAAAAAATCGTTCTATAATACATTCATAAAGCGTTATCGTAATAACGCAGTCTTGACGTCTCGCTCTTAAATTGATACTATTAATGATGTGTCTTGCGCCAAAACTATATTTTAAAGGTCGAAGCGCGTGAGGCTGTACATAGTAAAGGGAGTGAAAAAATCACATGCCAATAGCCATCGAATTTGTGTCGTCACGACGCAAAAAGATAGCAGTGGATGTGGTGCCTGCCGAATGGCAACTGTATATTGCACAGTAATGGTCGTTTGACCACAAATCCGTCACTCGCTACTTTCTTTGAAAGATAGTGAGGGATACAAAAAAGAAAACACCCCAAGGCACCGGGGTGTTTTTACTTATTTTGAACTTATTGAGGCAGGGCGATGCCGGCTTTTTTCAGCTCGGCGTTGATAACTGCTTTCATTTTTGCTTCACTACTGGACATCGCTATGTCAAGTTTCTTGCCATTTAAGTAGAAAGTAGGCGTTGCGTCTACCCCAATCTTGAAACCAATAGCCGCGTCATAAGCGATTTTATCGTTGACATCCTTGGATGCAATATCGGTATCAAACTTCTTTACATTCAAATCCAAATCTTTGGCATAACCGTCAAAGAAATTAGTTCGCTCGGTACCAGATAAATTACTCCAAGCCTCTTGAGACTCATAAATTTTATTGTGCATTTCCCAGAATTTTCCTTGTAATCCAGCCGCTTCAACCACAGCTGCGGCTGCTTTCCCATTTGGGTGAATAGATGTAAGTGGGAAGTTACGAAAAACAAATTGTAACTTATCTTTGTAAAGTTCAACTATAGGCCTTATTGTGCTGTGAACAGTACCGCAGGCAGGGCATTGATAGTCGCCGTACTCAATTAAGGTAACTTTACCACCTAATTTACCAAAAACATGATCGGCGATATTGCCGTCTTGAGCGTTGGCTGACTGGGTAGCATTGGCATCAACTTTGCTGACATCTAGCCCCGACTTGCTTGAAAAAATGACCAAAAAAGCCAAAATACCGATTGTTACGACTGAAAATATGATCCAAGATGTTTTGTTCAAAAAAATTCTCCCCTTTATTAACTTCATCAATTATAACAAATTTAACAAAACGGCGACAGTGTAAAGCGAGATGGTATAGGGTACAATATTGGAGGAATGTTTTATTTTTTATTAGTCATCACTACACTTGTTTTCATTCTGTTACTAGTTGTAGCGGCAATTAGGCCACACCATAGTGAGCTTAATCAGTTCGAGCTAGAACGTAGGTCGGAATTGGGGGACAAACAAGCTGAACATGCCCTAGCCCGTGAAAAAATGTTAGGTGACGTAGTATCTTTGCAGAGAGTCCTGATTGCCATCTTGCAGGTTGCAGTAGTTATTCTATCCGAAATCACATTTGGTATATATATCGGTATTCTGGTAGCCCTAATAGTTGCTCTGGTTTACGGTTCGATTGCCAGATTAGGAATTATCAAGAAATTGGCGCATAAATTGTATGGGTCGATTGAAAAGTCGTTACTAAAATTTATTCCAAGCGCCAAAATACTTGTAAAATTCCTACGGAGTGCACCAATGAGTAGCGGCTCTCATGTGTTACATATCGACTCTCGCCAAGAACTTCAGCATCTTGTAGCGGAATCAAGCGGGGTGCTAAGCCCGGAAGAGAAAAAGATAATCGTCAGCGGCCTGTCGTTCAATGACCAATTAGTACGTGACATTATGACACCATCTAACAAGATAATAAGTATCAAGAAATCCGAATACTTGGGGCCATTAACGCTTGACGAGCTGTATAAATCTGGACACAGTCGTTTGCCGGTCATTTCCACCAATCTTGACCACATAGTTGGAGTTTTACATTTGGAAGGCCTGTTGGCACTTGATGTCAAACGCTCGACCACAGTAGAAAAGGCTATGGAGCAAAAGGTATTTTATGTTCGTCAAGACCAACCCCTTAGTGAAGCTCTGACTGCTATGCTGGATACAAATCACTATCTGTTTATCGTCGTTAATAACGAGCGTGAAACAGTCGGGCTAATTACCCTAAAGGATGTTATTGAAGCGTTAACTGGTCATGAAGTCGTCGGCAATACAAAGGGCTATAATAGTTTGCACGAGGTTGCCGAGCGTAAAAACATCTAGCCTTATAGGGGTACAGATGCTAGAATGAGGCAAAGGATTAAAATTATGACACGAACACTAGCCCGAGAATTAGCATCTAAAATTGGCGAGACGGTCACTATTAATGGTTGGTTACATAAAAAACGGCTTATGGGCGGTTTGAACTTCATTTCTATTCGCGATCGTAGTGGTCTGGTGCAAACATTGGTTGATGACAAAGTCGAACTTGAAAAGTTACGTGGTATGCAGATTGGTACAGTCCTGGCGCTGACTGGCAATGTTGTTGCTGACAATCGCGCCCCCGGTGGTGCCGAGATTCATGATGTCAAGGTTGAGGTTGAGGTACAAGTTGTGGACGAACCTATAATCGAAGTTGACAAACCGATATCACATAAATCAGAACATCTTGAAATGTTGTTTGAAAGTCGCGTCTTGAATATACGTAACCTGCAAGAGCAAAAGATTTTCAAGATTAAGGCGGACTTAACCCATTATATCCGTGAATTTTTGCGCGATAAAGAGTTTATCGAAATTGATACGCCAAAACTATTAGCTGAACCCACCGAAGGTGGTGCTGAAGTCTTCAAACTGGATTACTTTGGTAAAGTTGCCACACTAGCGCAAAGTCCACAGTTCTATAAACAAATTATGGTTGGTGCATTCGAACGAGTATTTGAAATTGGGCATTCATATCGGGCCGAGCCAAGTGCGACGACTCGTCATCTAACTGAAGTTTGTATGTTGGATATCGAAATGGGATTTGTTCGTGACCACGACGAGGTTCTCGACATGGTAGGCGATATGACTCAATCTGTTTTAAAACGGGTATATGCTGAACACGCAGTCGACCTTAAGAGTCTAAACGCCCCAGAATTAAAACTATCAGAGGACGGTAAAGTTCCACAGTTCACAGTCAGCCAGATACATGACATGTACACAAAGGCCACAAATACCGATACTACCAAAGAAAAGGACCTGATACCAGATGAAGAGCGTTGGATTAGTGATTACGCACGCAAGCAGATGGGAACAGACCTTGTATATGCTACAAGGTTTCCGATTGAGGCAGGCAAGTTTTATCACAAGATGGACGAGGCTACCGGAACGGTATTTTGGGGCGATTTGTTATTCCGTGGGTTAGAGATTGCTACGGTTCCTTTACGAGAAAATAACTATGAAAAAATGATTGAGCAAATGAAAAATGCCGGACTGGATATCGAGCATGAGGGTTTTAAATATTACTTGCAAGCATTTAAGTATGGTTTACCGCAGCACGGTGGCTGTGGCCTTGGTATCGATCGTTTAGTCCAAAAGACTATCGGTCTTGCTAACGTCAAAGAAGCTTGCTTATTCCCGCGCGACATTAACCGATTAACACCATAGATTTCATTTGACCAAACAGGTTATAATAGAACGGTATGAAATTTCCCGGAAAATTACTAGCTATCAGCCTCACACTAGTGGCGGCAATAAGTTTAACGGCTTTAATCAACGTATCTGCCGAAGATGTGCCAATGACAACTCAACAGATTGAAATAATTCGTAGCAACTGTGTGTCGGTTAAAAACACATTGAACCAACTTCACGCTAGTGATGCACTTTTACGCGTTAATATGGGACAACGCTATGAATCGATGTCAACTAAACTGATGGATGGTTTTAATGGCAGGGTTTCTGGCAACCACTTCGATAGCTCAACCTTAGTCTCGTCGATGAATAGCTATAATTCGATGCTCGATACCTTTAGGGCTGAGTATAAAAACTATGAAGAACATCTATTTGCTGTCATAAATATTAACTGCCAGGCCCAGCCTGTCGCATTTTATGACGCAATCGCCGCTGCTCGCACACAACGCGATAAAGTTCACTTAGACATAGTCAGATTGAACCTGTATCTTGATCAATATAAATCCAATCTAGATCAATTCGAAAAAGATTATCAAGTTGCAACTGATGGAGTGAAACAATAATATGGAAGACCATAACCAGGATTCAAAAGCCGAGCATTATACTTTTACGAGTAAACATAGATTTTTGATTTTCATCTGTGGATCACTTTTAATATCGTTCGTTATTGTCTTAGCTAGTATGGAGATGTATAACGGCAGTGGTGCTGCTCAACTGGACCTCAGCCGGCCTGGCTATATGAGTGTGCGTTCCATGGCTGGAAAAAATGAGGATGATTTTCAAAGCTTTTCATCATCAGGGCAGATTAGTAAAGATATAATTAATCAGTTCAAAGCTTTATACGAAAAGCAATCAAAGAAAATCAAAGATGTTGATGCCTTTGTTAGTGATCCACTTAGCCCAGATGCGTTGGGAATTAGCCCAAACTCAGTTCAATAATTAACTAGACGAGGCAAGTTTTTCTCGTAGCCATTCGTCAATTTTTCCAGCACCCATCCCAACGACTAACTTGCCGTCTCGCCTAGCTGTTTGGATGGCAGTCCATAAATCGTCATTAAAATCAGCCAAATGGACACTCGCCTGGTTTGTGATATTTCTTGTCAATTCCTCAGGAGTCAGAATTGGTAGATTTGGGTCTTCCCTTGTTAAGTAGGTTGGTAACCAATATATAGCCTCGGCTTTTTCAAACTGATCGATGTACTGGTTGCGGATTTCGTGTTGTCTGACATTTTGGTGGGGTTGATAGACTAACACTATATGGTCTGATATTTCACTAGCTAGTTGCAACGTAGCTGCTATTTCTACCGGATGATGCCCATAATCGCTATACAGATTGTCGGCCAGTTTTTCAAATCTACGATCAGTACCAGGAAAGGCTGTCAGTATTTCGTAAACGTTATCTGTAATACCTAGCTTATCGAGCCCGGCCTTGACAAGGGCTGCATTACGGCGATTCTGTCTACCTAGTACATGTAGCTCGTTATTAATTGCTGTCGGATCAATTAATGTGACATTTGGTGTATCACTATATATTTCTTCATGTTGATCATCCCAGGCTATAGCCTGGTTGCTTTGTTTTACGAATTGGTGAAAGGCTTCTAAATATTCATATTTGGTTGGATAGGTATCAGGGTGGTCGTAGTCAATCGAAGTCAGCAAAGATAAATATGGATTAAACTTGAGGAAGTTTCGATCAAACTCGTCACATTCATAGACGAAGTATTCACTGTCGGGATTATATTTTCCACTAGGCCCAAAAGTTATTGTAGTCCCAATCGAATAGCTAATAGGCAAGTTAAGTTGTTTCATAGCCCAGATAAACATGCCGGTAACTGTTGTTTTGCCATGAGTCCCGGCTACGGCGATTAACTTTAATTTTTTATCACTTAGGATTTGGCAAATTAATTCATCACGTTTTACAGTTTTAATGCCAAGTTCGCTCGCCAGCAATAACTCTGGATGATCGGCTTTTAAAGCCGATGTGTAAACGAATAGATTAATTGTTTTAATTTTATGGCATTCTCTCAAGAATGAACCGTCTTGGCTTTTGCTAATAGAAATACCTTTTTGTAATAATTCTTTGGTGATTAAAGTATCTTCGGGGTCTGATCCAGTGACTTCATAACCTGCATCAAGTGCAATTTCGGCAAGCGGTCCAATTCCAACTCCGCCAATACCAGAAAAGTAAATATTCATAGGTTCCAGTATACCTGAATTTCGTTAAAGTCGAGTAGCCACTTCATCTTTGGGGCCAACTGTGTTGTAATAGACTAAAGCATAACTAATATCAAAAAATATGATTAAATTGTTTATATCCAGAATTTTTCAAAGGCGCCATTTCTGGCGTGATGCAACTTTTAGCGAAGTTGCTGACCTGTATGCTTCCAGAACGCTTCGGATTGCCGCCATACATGTTGGTGCAGGTTTCACATCAGTATTTCTGTACAAAGCAGGCTACAGTGTGATATTCATTATGACTTTTTGGGCGCTAATCTATCTGGGCAAGACAGTTATCGCACCGCTGGCTGGTTTCTTGGTGGCCAGGTTTGGTACTGCGCATATAACACTTATTAGTAATTTACTCTATATTCCTGCCATGTTAGCACTAGGTTTTATGCCTGAATTGGGCATTATCTCGATTATTATCTTTGCAGTCTGCATGGGTGTATCCGGAACATTTTACGAAGTATGTTATTTTGTCGAGTTCTCGATTGTCAAGAATCCCGAACATGCCGGTAAAGAAATTGGTTTTATGAACATCCTAGAAAAAATAACACTCACCGTCAGCCCAATAATTGGAGGGTTTATTGCCTTAACGTTTGGGGTCCAAGTAACTATGTGGGTCGCCAGTCTGCTCTTTGTGTTTGCCGCTGTCCCGCTTTTTAAGGAAGCCGCCCATTCAGAAACTCGTCAAAAGATTAACATTCGCGGTTTTCCTTGGCGGATTGCAATTAACAGTATGCTTGCTAAGTCGGCCGAAGGTTTTGACGTCGTCGCTACGTCAATCGTCTGGGGGCTGTTCATAGTTATTTTTGTGTTTCCTAGGGCTGGCAACGACATATATGTGATAATTGGCGCCCTATCCTCTGTAACTGTCGTGGTAGCCATCGTAACCTCGATAATGTATGGCAAAATTATCGACAGAAACAAGGGTGGTAACCTTTTGAAAATTGGCGTTGGATCAAATGCTCTAGTCCATTTGTCGCGTGTCTTTGTTACCACGCCAGTTAACGCCGTAGGGGTCAATATCCTTAATGAAGCCGCTACAACGGCTCAAAACATGGCATTTCTGCGCGGTATGTTTGATACAGCTGATATTTCAGGTCATCGCATAATGTATTTGGTTTGCATAGATGCTATGAATAGTTTTGGTGCGATGGTGGCATGCCTTGTTTTAATCTTATGCGAGGTAAGCCTTAGTGGTGTTAATAGTTTCAAGTTATTCTTTGTTATTGCTGCCTTTGCAATCATGGGTGTCGCCACAGCACGTTTCCCAATCTACCGAAAATAATGCGCGTGGTATACTATTGTTAATAGATATATGGGGTAATAGGGTGGTTAATAAAAAGCATTTAAAACGAGGACTCAATCGATTACAAAGTGTACAGACATGGCAATTGATTATTCTTTTGATACTATCAGGTTTCGTGTCTGCTACCTTTTTACGATTAAATAACATTGGCATGGTCGAACGACGGGAGGCGGTAATTTCGGCTGATAAAGTTGGTAACGAAGCGATAACTCAGGCAAGGCTGTATGACCTTCAGCGCTATGTTACGACTCATATGAACACTGATATGGGCAAAGGCGTGGGTTTGGACTCCAGTTATAAACGTGCGCTACAGGCGGCAGATACGGCTGCTTCTGCCAATACCAACCCTAATGGCAATATCTTTAAAAAAGCCCAGCAGGTTTGTGCGCCAAGATTTAGTAGTTGGTCTGAGGGCTACGTGCAATGTACCTATAATGAGCTATCTAAATACCCAGGATCTGATAGTTTAATTAACCAGGTAAAAGTGTCACCTAATGTATATAATCATGCCTTTGTCTCACCACTCTGGTCACCGGATTTTGCAGGCTGGTCGCTACTGATTTGTGTAGTAATTTTGATAATGATTATTAGTCGTTTTATCAGTGTTGTTATCTTAAGATTACTACTTCGAAGGCGTTATGGTAGCATTTAACCGTTGACACAGGGTTCAACACCGTGTACTCTAACTCTTGTATAGTACTAATAGGAGGTATAAGCATATTATGGCTTACAAGCACACAAACTCAAAGGGTGTAACGTATTACTTGCATAGCACCGACGTAACCCTACGTGGTGGCAAACAACAAACTATCTACTTTTTTGCAAAGGTAGAAAAGAATGCAAAGGGTCACCCAGTTGATCTTCCTGCAGGTAGCGTTGTCAAAGAAAACCCACGCAATGGTTTCTTGACAGTTTCTAAGAAAAAATAGTCTTATAAAATAGACTTGCACCATAAGCACGTTTGGTAGTATGATAATATCAAACAAACAGGTGCCAGGAATGCCCCTTCGGGGGCATTTTTGTTTCATTTGTAACTCTCTGTATTGATTATTTATAATTATTATGCTATAATATAGATATGAACGACTCTAACCCGAACCAACTAAGTCTTGATATAGGAACTGACCAGGTTGATGCTGATATTATTGAGTCACCTCGTGAAAAAGAAGTGTTTTATCGTAACCCCAAAACGGGTGACCTGATTAGCGAAATCGATATTGATCATTACTCCGATACACGCCCATGCTCATTAAACGAAGCCTTTACTCACTATAGTGTCACACCGGAAGACCGGGTCGAAGACGGTCAAACTTTAACCGAGAAAAAGCGTCCAAGGCGCGGCAAACAACCAGTGGCGACCTTACTTGGCGAACGAGCATCAATGTTAATGGCTGCCGCCTACGATTATAGGGAATCGGTCAAATTTAATGCTAAAATGAACGATTTGTTAATAGCCGGCGCCGACAGTAACGAAGTCGATAGAGCAACAGTTGATGCAATGACTCACAGGAACGCCGGTGATTCTGCTATTGGTGGGCTCAATAGGGTCAAGGATTTAGAAAAGGCTGGTTTTAACTCTATACAAGTTCGAGCAGGCGCACGCGAGGAAGTAAAAGAATTTCGTGACTTGTCAACGAATCCCAAACGTCAAACAGAGCTTTTAGAGTTAGTAAATATTCTTAAATCCCAAAAAAGCCGAAGTTAGGCTTATTCTCTATTAGTCAATCAGGTGTTATTATCCCATAGGAGGATATTATGGAAAAAACATATTCAGACCTTAAAGCCGTAATCATCAATTGCACACTAAAGAAGTCACCAACAGTCTCTAATACTGAGGGCCTATTTAATGTTTCTAAGAATATTATGGAAAAACAAGGCGTAAGTGTCGAAGTCATCCGAGCTGTCGACTTTGATATTGCCCCAGGTGTTTACCCAGACATGACAGAACATGGTTGGGAAACAGACGAGTGGCCTAAAATTCAAAAGAAAGTAATGGACGCTGACATCCTTATAATTGCTACGCCAATCTGGCTGGGGGACAAGTCATCCATTTGCACCAGAGTCATAGAAAGGCTGTACGGTTTTTCTGGTAATTTGAATGACAAAGGTCAATACGCCTATTACGGCAGGGTTGGCGGCACAATAATCACCGGCAATGAAGACGGTGCCAAACACTGCGCTATGAATATATTATATAGTCTGCAACACCTTGGATGCACGATACCACCGCAGGCTGACGCCGCCTGGTTGGGCTCAATCGGACCGGGGCCATCATACCTCGACAAGGAATCCCACGCTTTTGAAAATGATTTCACAAATCGGAATACAACATTTATGAGCTGGAATTTGCTTCATCTGGCTCGCATGCTGAAAGATAACGGTGGGATACCTGCCCACGGCAACCAACGGTCCGAGTGGGAGGCCGGTTGTCGTTTCGATTTTGAAAACCCAGAATATAGGTAGTCAATAAAACAAAAAATCCTACCAAGACTGGGGAGGTATATGTTTGGTAGAAGCAACTATAAATTGTACTAATCAAAATTATGCTAATATTAAGTCAACATTCATTTTTACGAAAGGGTATCTCGTGAATAAACTTACAAAGCAATCAGGTTTCGCTCATATTATAGTACTAACTGTAATTCTAGCGGTCGCTTTAATCGGGACATTGGGTTTCGTGTTTTGGCAAAACGTTATGATGCCTAAAACTAACGTTTCTGATGGCAAAGTAGTTGATAATGTGAAAAAATTAGACGACAAAAGTAAAGTCGTGAATACCAATAGCGGCTTAGATGAAGCCGCATCTTCAACAAAGGGCTATCTGGTTTTAGATGATTGGGGTGTAAAATTCAAGCTTCCGACAAGATTGGGTGATAATGAGGTTACTTATTTCAAAGGGAGTAGTTACAGGTCTGAAGACTCTTACACATTTTCTACCAAGAAAGTTCAAAACTTAGGTGGTTCATGTGCAAAATCAGACGTTGGTCTAGTGGTTTTATTTAGGTCTACGACTACTATCGGTTCAGATAATTTGTATCCAAACGGTCCAGTTAAACCATCTAGTAAAGTTGGATCCTTTAACTATTATATAGACCCTGCACAAATGGCATGTGATGAGGGCAAAGATATTAGTGTTCAGGTCGCTGATAGGGATATGTTATCTGGATTATTGCTGAGTATTGAAAAGAAATAACAGTGTATAAAAAAATATGAGGCCTAACTGGCCTCTTATTCTAATAATTATACTTGGTGGGCTCGGCTTTTAGCGGATGAAATCAAATTAATAATAAACTGGTAGATAGGTTTGAGGTGGTTTTGTTAATTCAAAATAAACAGTTGCCGTAAGTAAGCGACGGGGATTGAAGCTAAACTATTAACTAACTTGAGAGTTTCACTTACTAATCTTTTTCGTATTCTGTTTATAAGTTTTTGTAATATGTAAGAATAAACTTGCGGATAATACAGCTAACAATACTGACAACAAAAATCCAAATATCAGCATTGCTAAATTATAGTTGCATGCGGAACAAATGATTGGTGGGTAGGTTGACCCTGGACCTGTACATGGTGGGCAATAGTTAGTCAGTCGAAAAATTATCAAGTTAGAGGCGATGAATATCGATATAAAAATTATTACTGATGATGCAGTTCTTATGTATTTCATAGATTAATAATAACATAAGCGTTATGGTGGGGGCGGATGGAATCGAACCATCTACCAAGTGGTTATGCTCTTACTATTGCTTTCGCAACATCTTTCGAATTTGTAAGCTGGACTATCCCTTCATCCGTCGATAGGATGTCTGCCGTCTAGTCTCTACACCTTCCTCCCCAAAAGGGAAGGCTTGGCTCGGGATTATCAATTTATGTTTAGTAAAGTGAGACTTCCCCGAATTTGACAGATTATCACTTGAGAATTACTTCTCAAGCAGCCCTGTAATTTCATTCATGTTATAGTGGAGTTATGAACAAAGTCATAACTTGTGTTAAATGTGATAAGCCTCTCCGTGGAAAACAAACAATGTTTTGCTCAATATCTTGTAAGAACTACTTTCACCAGTCTTACCAAGCTCAACAAGCCCGGGGACTAGAAAGAAAAATTTCTCTTATCCAGATACTAGGAGGAAAATGTTCAGTTTGTGGTTACAAAAATAATTCATCTGCCTTACATCTTCATCACTCAAACCCGAATGAAAAAACCTTCGGACTTGATTTACGGTCATTATCTAATCGTAAACAATCAGTGATTGATGAGGAAATTAGTAAATGTATTCTTATTTGTAGCAACTGCCACGCTGAGTTACACAATCCACAACATAATTTAGAATGAACTTCTTAAGCCGCCTGCTCTAACCGATGAGCTACGCCCCCAGACTCAGTTATTATAGCCTATATCAATCTGTTGAGCTATACTATCAATAGGTAATTATGAAAAAAATAAACATCAGGCGACTAATCTACCGAATAAAAAATGATTATTTCAATTTGAATAACGCCGTTATTTTGATTGCTTTTATAATTGCTGCAAACTGGGTTTGGGGATCGTTGGGTGTTATGCAAAAGAATTTTACACTTCAAAAAGAGTTGGATGACAAGAAACGTCAACTAATTGTTTCTCAACTAGATAACGAAAACGCTAAATTAGAACAGCGTTATTACCAGACTGATGAATATAAAGAGCTAGCCGTTCGTGAACGGTTAGGTTTGGTTACGCCAGGTGAAAGTGTTTTAATCTTGCCCCCAAATTCTCAAAAAATTAAAGACGAGGACAAAGCTACAACGGTTATTTCGTCTCCTCAAATTCCACCAACCAGTAATTTTACCCAGTGGATTAACTTTTTGTTTGGTAATAACAACAAAAATATTTCCAAGTAAAATTGTAACAATCTTACGTAAATGGTATAGTCCAATGATATGGAAAAAAAGGGGACCACGAATCCACTAACAATACATGAAGCTTCAAAGGAGTCATCAATTATACATGACATGGCGGAAGCACTTGCGGGTGCAAATTTATCAAATAAAGATTTTATTATCCCTCCGACTGATTACCAACTTGCTTCAGAATTAGTCGATGTTTCACATAGACAGACTAATAAGATATTAAGCCGAACTGCGCTTGGATGTACCTTTCTACTTTCGGAGAGTTAGGTTCTTATCTTGCATGTTCCCCCTTGCAAAAGTCAATCGTATCTGTTAATATCATATGTGCATCGCGGGGTGGAGCAGTCTGGTTAGCTCGGATGGCTCATAACCATCAGGTCGCAGGTTCAAATCCTGCCCCCGCAACCAAATAAATACTACCTATCGAAAGATAGGTAGTATTTATTTGGATCTGCGATGCAGAACTCGAACCTACGCCTTTGTCTTTGACAAAGTTCGCAGGTAGCGCTACACTTTGTTCCGCTTCTCCGTTCGTTCGAAAAATATGTAAACACATTTTTCATCACTTCACTGCGCCAAATCCTGCCCCCGCAACCAAATTAAAATACCCATCGGCTGATGGGTATTTTAATTTGACTTTGCGTGGCCAGATTGGAACCTGAGACTTTTTGCCTTGCCTGCCCCCTATAAATACCATGTTACTAATGGTATAATCAAAAGTACATGAAAAAATTAGATTCTGTTCAGAATTCTGGTTTCACTATCGTTGAATTACTTGTCGCAATAGTCATAATTGGTATACTAGCGGCTCTTAGCGTTGTATCCTATGTCGGAATTAATCAAAAAGCTATAGCCGCATCGTTGCAGTCAGATCTCAATGGCGCTGCAACTCAACTAAAGTTATACCAAGTCGAATATGGTGCTTATCCAACCTCTATGGATGAGACTAGCCAGGGTAGTGGCACATATTGTCCAGCTCTATCAGATACAAGATATTGCGTCAAAACATCACTAGGTAATACATTTAGCTATACTCCAGCAGGTGGTCCTAGCCCGCAGACCTTTACCTTAGATGCTGCAAATGGTGCAGCAAAATATAGGATTACTAACAATACGCCACCGGTTTTAGTCGAATTAACTCCTATTACCGCTATTGGCTCAATAACCGGTACGCCACAGGTTGGTTCAATATTAACTGCTGGCGCCTTAAGTCCTGGATCAGCTACGGCAACTTACCAATGGCAAAGCTCAACTACATCGAATGGCGTTTATTCCAACATATCAGGTGCAACTTCAATAACATACACACCAGTTTCCGGTGATGCTACAAAATTCCTAAAAGTTAAAGCGACAGCCATGGGTGATTACAGCGGTTCTCAGACCAGTTCAGCGACAACTGTGATAACGATAGTTGTTTCAGTAAAACCACTCACAGTTGGCGCTAATCATACTTGCGCACTTAACTCTATTGATCAAGTATATTGTTGGGGCGAGGATGTTTCAGGCCAAGTTGGTTACTCAAGTGATTATTATGACGGCTTTTCTAACCCGATAAGAGTATTTAACAGTGGAGTGTTAAGTGGCAAGACAATCAAAGCTATAACTGGAGGTCAGTATCGTACGTGTGCCATAGCCTCTGATAACAATGCATATTGCTGGGGTGCTGGTTTACTTGGTGATGGTTCAAGTTACACTGTCACTGTACCAATAGCTGTCGACACTACTGGCGTCTTGAGTGGCAAAACTATTAAATCTATCACGGCTAGCGGTGCTGATAGCGCCTGTGTAATAGCCTCTGATGATTTAGCTTATTGTTGGGGCACTAACAGCAACGGTCAACTTGGCGACAATTCATATACCGACAGACCCGTTCCTGTAGCTGTTTATAACACTGGTGTATTGAGTGGAAAGACTATAAAACAAATAAGTACGGGACTATGGAATTCTTGCGCTATTGCTTCGGACAATAATGCTTATTGCTGGGGTAGTTCTACGCTTGGTAATAATTCGGTTGCTGCTAGCACCGTTCCGGTAGCCGTCAGTACTGCCGGTGTCCTGAGTGGTAAGACCGTCAAATCTATATCGACTTTCTTAGGTCACAAATGTGTCATTGCATCTGACAATTTGGCTTACTGTTGGGGCCCTAATTCTAACGGCATGGTAGGAGATAACTCAACTACCCAAAGACTTGTTCCGGTGGCCGTCAATACAGCCGTTGCCTTAAATGGCAAGACGATTAAATCTATATATGTTGGGAGTTATCATACCTGCGTCATTGCCTCTGATAATTTAGCTTATTGTTGGGGGCTTAACTCAGACGGTCAGCTTGGTAATAACTCAACCACACGTAGTCTTGTCCCAGTGGCCGTCAACACAACTGGTGTCTTAAGTGGTAAGACGATTGTATCAATTTCGGCTGGTGGAGCTCACACTTGCGTAGTAACTTCCGATGCTAATAATTATTGCTGGGGAAGGAATGTAGCCGGTCAATTAGGTAACGGTACACTTAGTGGTAGCTTAATACCTGTTGCCGTAAATTCCTTGCCTTAAAAATCATTACGATATTATCTAGTTTAATATTAATCGAGTTGCTCTTTGCCAAGTCTTGTGCCCGCAATCAAAAACAGGTAAAAACTTGCAGTTTCATAACGCAAGTGCTTAAAAATGGCTATTATGATAAAAGCTTATTTTAAGAATGGTTTCACCATCGTCGAGCTCCTAGTAGTCATAGTAGTAATTGGTATCCTAGCTGCTATAACAATAGTGTCGTATACAGGTGTAACTCAA
>JAYTVU010000037.1:0-7957 GCA_043743855.1 bacterium | reverse complement strand
TTGACAGAACTAGTACATATATTGTCGATGAAGAAAACTTAGACTTTATATCATTTGCCGCTCATGAATTACGTGGACCAATTACGGTCATTAGGGGATATCTAGACGTATTGAATGATGAATTATCTGATGTCTTAGTTGACGATCAACAAGAGTTGTTTCATCGTTTAATCGTATCGTCAAACAGATTATCAGGCTATATTGATAATATTCTTAATACGTCGCGCTACGACCGACGACACCTAAAAATGAACCTAGTCGAAGATAAGATGTCGGCAATCTATGACATTATTAGCGACGACATGAAATTACGTGCTGGCGCCCAAAACCGACTACTGTCGATTGATTTACCAGACAACTTGCCAACAGTTGCTGCGGATAGGGCTAGTATCGGTGAGGCCTTAGGTAATCTAATTGACAATGCTATTAAATATAGTAACGAGGGTGGTTCAGTAAATGTGACTGCTAAAGTTAACGGTGAGTTTGTTGATGTATCAGTTGCCGATAATGGCATCGGCATGCCAGAAAATGTAGTCAGTAATTTGTTCCAAAAATTCTATCGTTCACATCGATCCCGCGAGACTGTCGCCGGGACTGGCATCGGCCTATATATAACCAAAGCGATTATTGAATCTAACGGTGGCAGAATCGGCGTTCGCAGCGAAGATGGCAAGGGATCAACTTTCACTATATCGTTGCCAATTTATTCGACAGTTGCAGATAAACTACGGGCAGGGGATAATAGCAACGAAGGCCTTATTAGCGAGGGCAACGGCTGGATAAAAAATCATTCAATGTATAGGGGTTAAGTCATGGTATTAAAAACAGTTTTATGCATAGAAGACGACCGATTTATTGGTGAAATGTATGTTCGCAGTCTAAAAAAAGCGGGCTACGAGGTTGACTGGGTAGTAGATGGCAACGACGGTCTAATTGCAGCCAGAAACAAGCCGTACGACGTCATTTTGCTTGATGTTATGTTACCTGAACGACGTGGTACCGAAATACTGGACGCCTTAAGAGGCGGTAAAGAAGACCTTATCCCTAAATCTCACGTTATTGTCCTAACTAATTTCCAGCAAGACGACGAATCACGAGTTGCCATGGAAAAACATGCTGACGCATATCTAATCAAGGCCGAAATAACACCGAAAAAACTGATTTCAGTTATTGAAAAGCTCGATGAAAAATAATAACAACCACTAGACATCACCACTGTTATTTGCTAAAGTAGGCGAGTTAGGTCTCATTGTCTATAGTGAGAACTGCCAAACGGCAGTTCGCAAGGCCGGAAGCGCGACAGCGCTGAGTCGGGGTCACCAGGCTGTCCGGGCAAAATATCTCGACTTACTAATGAATGCGGGATGCTTTACAATTAACCTATGGTCTCATCGTCTAACGGTTAGGACACCAGGTTCTCATCCTGGCAATCCGGGTTCAATTCCCGGTGAGATCACCATTTACTATTGACATAAACATAAATTAGATGTATAATATAGATAGTAAATTTATAACTTTTTATATGAGGAAATTAATCGATGTTTTATGATAAAGGCGAAATTGACGCAATGAGCGAAGCACAATGTTCTAAAAAAGAGTCAATTGAAATAGTTGAACCAAGACCTATTGATCGAGTTATTAACTTCGGCAAAGAGGTGATGAATCGCATGTTTTTGCCAACGCCAGATGCAATAAAGCAAATGGAAGCATTAGGCATAATATATACAATTGGTGGACCATTAAAGCTATAGTCACACCAATAAAAGATTACCCGCACTAACTGAGTAATCTTTTTTAAATTCAACTATTAATTTGACAACTAACCACAAGCATAATAATCTAGAAACATAAATAAAGAAGGGTAAAAAATAATGAACAAACTTTTCAAGAAATTATCTAAGAAAAATCTTAATGAGGTACGAGTAGAACTTGCCAGAGCACATCTGATTGTCGCCTTACTGGCATTGGTTGTGATAACTTTGGTAACTATGGGCGCAACTCAACCAATTGCATTTGACCAAACCTTATCTGCTATTTGCGTAGTCCTACTTAGTGTTGTGGCTATTATTTCACTCAGTACATCAATTACAATTTACCGAAAAAAATAAAGACTCTCTTTTTACTACTTGTAAAAAATAACCACAATCGTCATAATATCCACCAGGTTATTAAGAGTAGGGGGGCAACATTAAACCAATCGCGTTAACCCGTTTTTGGCATCGCCGTATTTGCGAGGTTGTTTTCTTGATTGCTGGCTCTATTGTTGCATTATATTTTTATACTTATTTTTCAAAGGCACCGATAGGCGAAACGTTAGTTGTTAATTCACCAGTCGTTATTTTGGCTGGCGTTACATCCGCAATCTGTTTTATATCTTATTTGTGGATACCAAAAAAGATAATCTTTCCAATTTCACTGACAATTTATCTATTATTTATTGCGACTATAGCGACTTTAGTAATTAGCACTGGCGCAACTGCTTCACCGTTTATAGCACTCTGGATGTTCTCTGGTGTATTTGCCAGTATTTTCGGATTATGGGGTTCAATCCCTATATTAATTGCCGCTAGTTTATTTATCGCCAGTCAATATATTACGACCAAGCTAACGACTACAGTTTTAATTATTGCAATTTTTAGTAGCATATTACCACTAATCGCTAGCTTTATTATCTGGCATGGAAAATCTGATAAGGACGAAATTGATGATGATAACAAAGCTTATCGCAGTCTAGCCAACGAACTTAGTGAAGTCACCGATCAATCTGAAGTTGTAATTAATGCCATTGGTGACGGTGTGATTGCGATTGATAGCCAAGGGATTATTCGTTTAATTAACCCAGCTGCGCAAGCAATAATTGGTTGGGGTAAACAGGATGCCATAGCCTTAAACTATAAATCTGTACTAAAGCTTGTTAATGAAAAGGACGAAGCACTAGACATAGCAAATGACCCAATTCAGCAAGCCTTGAACACTAATTCTCAGATTCGAACAAACCATTTAACACTTATGACTAAAAGTGGTAAAAAATTAATGATTTCTTTGGTCGTTTCTCCGGCCGGTGAATCTGGGTCAGGGGTAATCACGGTTTTTCATGATGTAACCAAAGAGAAGGCCGAAGAGCGCGAACAAGCCGAATTTATTAGCACTGCCAGCCATGAAATGCGCACACCAGTCGCCTCAATAGAAGGCTACTTAGGCCTCACTTTGAACCCTCAAACTGCTCAGATTGACGACAGAGCACGCGATTTCATACAAAAGGCTCATGAATCTGCCGAACATTTAGGCCATTTATTCCAGGACCTGTTGGATGTTTCAAAATCTGAAGATGGACGTATGTCGAATAAACCTCATGTGGTTAACCTTGTGATATTTGTCCACGATGTAGTCCAAGGCTTAAAAGAGAAGGCGAATACCAAAGGACTCCAATTAACCTATAAACCAATGCCGGACAATTCGACCGAAAAACATATCGCGCCAGCATATTCAGTAAATTTAGATAATGACCATATTCGTGAAATTACTAACAATTTGATTGAAAATGCTATCAAATATACACCGAAAGGCGAAATAGTTGTTGACGTAAATGGCGATGATGACCATGTCGTTATTAGTGTTAAGGATAGTGGAATAGGTATCCCTGCCGAAGACATGCCACACTTATTCCAAAAATTTTATAGGGTAGACAACAAAGACACCCGAGATATCGGTGGCACTGGACTTGGCTTGTATTTGTGTCGCCGTTTAACCGAGATAATGGGTGGGCGCATTTGGGCTGAAAGTGTTTATGGCAGTGGCAGCACTTTTTATGTCGAACTACCGCGTGTCAGCAGCCAAGAAGCAACACGTATAGCCGAGCAAGATGCGATTAACATCCAAAATGAGGCAAATAAGACAGCTGCGGTTGCGCAAGCACCGATTGTGCCAGTCGTAACGATGGAGCCCGTAAAACAGGTTATTAAACCCGTAAACTCAGTCCCGCGTGGGCAAGCCTTGACCCCAGATCAAATAGCAGCTTATGTTACAAAACAAAGAGCTCTTGCTCAACAGCAAGCAATAGCCCAAGTTGGCATACAGCAGGGAACAGTTCGGCCACGAACCGTATCTGTTCCAGTAAGAGCCCAAATACAATGACAAAAATAACCACAAGGTCTATGGCATTTTTAACAGTACTTGGTTACAATGGAGGTAAATATGACTAAAATAATGTTAGTTGAAGATGACAAAAGTCTACGCGAAATTTATGGCGTCAGATTACTTGCCGAGGGTTATCAAATAATCTCGGCCGGTGACGGTGAAGAGGCTCTGGCTATGGCCGTCAAAGAAAAACCAGATTTAATCCTAAGCGACGTTATGATGCCAAAAATTAGTGGTTTTGATATGCTTGATATTTTGCGCGCTACACCAGAGACCAAAGACATCAAAGTCATCATGATGACTGCACTAAGTAGCGAAGATCAGCGTGCTAGGGGCGAAAAACTTGGTGCCAATCGGTACCTAGTTAAATCCCAAGTCGGTATCGAAGATGTCGTTAGAACAGTCCATGATTTAATGGCCGATACACCTGTCAGTATAGCTACACCTGTTCAAAGGTTTGGCGGGCTTGAGCCAATTACAGAGACTAGTCCTCAACCAGAACCCCAAACTCCACAAGAAACACCTGCACCTGTGCAACCAATTACACCTCAACCAGATTTTGTACCACCAATTGGACCAGTTCCTGTTCCAGATTTGAAACCTATTATGGAACCTGATTTTGTTCGTTCAACAGAGTATAATCCAGCACCTGTCATCCCTCAACCAGCCTTTTCGCCTAATGAAAGTGTCACAGTTGAACCGCCAGTTCAAATTACTGTAAACACACCTCAAGCCGAGGCTATCCCCCAATCCCCCGTTGCACCAGTTACTCTACAACCTGATTTTTCTTCGCAATTGCCTCAACCAACGGCGCCATTTTCGACCGCTGCACCAGCATCATTAGGGGATAGGATAATTAACCCAATTACTCCAACCGCGCCAACCCAAGATATTGCTGCACTTATGAACCAAGAATTAAATAATAATCCAGCTGCAGCACCGATTCCTCCAGTACAAAATCCTCCACAAATTTGAATTGTTTCTAATTCTAATCTGTTATACTAGTTGTAATGTCTTTGGATACACCCGACTTATTACGTCTTAATAAACATTTAGCCCTACATTTAGGTATTTCAAGACGTGAAGCTGATAATCTAATCGATGGACAAGACGTTATGATTAACGGAGAAAAGGCTACACTAGGTGCCAGATTTTCCGAAGGTGATAATATTACAGTCAACGGTAAACCACTAATTGCCACAACTAAATATGAATACATCGCCCTTAACAAGCCTGTAGGCTATGTGTGCAGCCGCAGACAACAAGGTGATAATCCAACTATCTATGAACTATTGCCCGCTAAATATCATCATCTAAAGCCCGTCGGACGATTAGACCGTAATAGTAGTGGAATTGTATTACTTACTAATGATGGTGACTTTGCCTATCAGATGACCCATCCCAGTTTCCAAAAGACTAAAATTTATAATGTCCGCCTTGAAATGGACCTAGCACCGCTTCACCAACAGATGATAAGCGACCACGGTATCACTTTAGACGACGGAGTTAGTAAATTGTCGCTAGAGCGAATGAATGAAACAGATAGAAAAAGCTGGATTGTTACCATGCACGAAGGCCGCAACCGACAGATTCGCCGAACCTTCGGCTCTCTTGGTTATACCGTCGAAAAACTACATAGAACAAATTTCGGAAACTATGCGCTTGGTGATATAAAACTTGGTGAGTTCAAGGTCATAGAAGTTATCTAGATTAGACACGCTTATGCTCGCAACTCCGGCTTATCTCTGTTATAATAGCTTCTGATTATGGCCTCAAAACTTCCAACAGTAGCAATCATCGGTCAAGCGAACGTCGGCAAAAGTTCGCTTTTTAATCGTTTCATGCGCAATAACCAAGCAATTGTAGCTCGTGAAGCCGGAACAACCCGTGACAACGTTCTGGGCCGCGTAGAATACCATGACCACAGCTTTTGGCTGGTTGATACTGCTGGCCTCAAAGATGCGGCTGACGAGTTCGAGGCCTCGATTCAAGAGCAAATTACCGAGGCAGCCGAAGCCGCTGATATTATTCTAGTTGTAGTCGATAGTAGCCAATATCCCAGTGACGAAGACCGTCAAATCGCTAAAAAAGCTTTGAAGAGCAAAAAACCTGTACTATTACTGGCAAACAAGGCCGATTTGAAGAACAGTCTGTCGATTGACGAGTTTAAACGTCTTGGTATTAAAAATATAATCCTAACTAGCGCCGAACATAATCAGGGTATTGTCGATGTCCTGGATGAAATCATCACACTAATTCCTGCCAAGAGTGAATACATTCCTGACGATATCCTACGAATCGCCTTAATCGGCCGACCAAATGTCGGAAAAAGCTATCTATTTAATACTCTGGCTGGTAAACAACAGGCGATTGTGGCAAATGTGGCTGGTACTACCCGCGATGTTAACCGCGTGTCTGTTAAATACGGTGGCCGCGATATCGAACTGTTGGATACTGCTGGCATTCGTAAACAGGGTAAACAAGAGGTTGGAATTGAAAAATTCAGCGTCCTTAGGGCCCTAGCTGCCATTGAAGAATCCGACATTTGTCTGCTAATTATGGACGTCAACGAAATGAATACTCAACTTGATCAACGCATCGCCGGTATCATCGACGAGGCAGGCAAGGGGATGGTAATTGTAATCAGCAAATGGGACAGTGTCGAAGGTAAAGATGCCTATACGCGCGACGAAATCGCCCCTAAAATTGTTCGGACATTCGATTTTACACCTTGGGCGCCACTTATTTTCACTAGTAGTGTGACTGGACAAAACGTTACAAAATTATTCGACCTAGCCCTAGATATCGAAGCTAGACGAAAACAAGATACTAAAACCCGTGTACTTAACGACTTGTTACAAAAAAGTGTTCAACGCCATCCACCGGCTGGGCTTAAAAACACACATCCTAAACTTCGCTACATGGTTCAAACAGACACGACACCGCCTTGGTTTGTTATCTTTGGATCGAATCTAAAATTTCTACACTGGAGCTACAAACGCTATCTGGAACGCCAGTTGCGCGAAACCTATAATTACACCGGTACACCGATAAAATTCAGTTTCCGCGACGAAAAACAAATAAAAGCCAATCGTGAAAAAGAGCAACTAGCAAAAGAAAAAGCCGAAAAGCAGATCATAGGTATAAAGCCGACACGAATAAAGAGCACTGATAAGACTGAGACGACAACAATTTTGCGACCTAAAAAAGGAAAGTAAATGAAACTCGTCTTTGCCCAGGGTAATCCAGAACCAGATTATGCACTATCTCGACATAATGTTGGCTTTTTGATACTGAATACCTTGGCTACGATGCATAGTGCAAAATGGGTAGGTAAAAGTAAGCTCAACGCTTTGATTGCCGAAACTACAATTGACGGCGAAAAAGTAATTTTAGCCAAACCAACCACTTACTATAATGAAACTGGCCTTTCAGCGCGAAAACTAATTGACTTTTACAAGCTTAACCCAGCAACTGATTTGCTAGTTATTCATGATGATTTGAGTTTGCCATTTGGCACAATTCGTATTCGTAAACAGGGAAGTGATGCTGGAAATAACGGTATTAAATCTATCAATAGCCATATCGACACGGACTATACGCGCATTAAAATCGGTATCCGTAACCAGGACGAAAAAATTGATGACGCTGCCTTCGTATTGGCAAAATTTAATAATTCCGAACTAACCAAATTAATCGAGACTATAATCCCACAAGCGACTAAATTAATTGTTCAATTCGTCAAAGATACATTAGAACATACTAGTTATAAAAATTTGGAATAAAAAATACCCCTCAAAAAAGGGGATAGTGTGGTGGG
>JAYTVU010000036.1:0-20097 GCA_043743855.1 bacterium | reverse complement strand
ATTTAAGGTAATTGTTGACTTTGCATCGACGCCGGATGCTTTCGTCAGGTTATTCGAAAACCTCAGGCCAGTCACAAAAGGTAAGCTAATTGCGGTGTTTGGTTCGGCTGGCCGTCGTGACGAGACAAAACGTGCAGTTCAGGGTGAGATTGCTGCTAAATTTAGTGATGAGATGATTTTAACCGAAGAAGACGATCGTGATATTGATGGTAATGAAATCCTAAAACAAATTTCCGAGGGTGCAAAGAAAGCCGGAAAAATTATTGATAATAATATGTTTCTAATTCTTGACCGCGAATCTGCAATCAAGTTTGCATTTAGTCGCGCAAAATCATCCGATGATACAGTTGTTCTTTTGGGTAAAGGTCACGAAAAGACTATTGAACGCGCCGATGGTGAACATCCATGGAATGAAATTGAGATTGCACGTAAATTACTTAAATCCTAGTAATACGAATCGTGGTGTCGATAATAATGTAGACGCTTTGCAACTTTCTCGGCAAAGTTTGTCCATATTTTGTACTTTGTGGGATTAATTATTAAGTCGTAGCAACCGATATAGTCAGTTACGGTTTTGTTAAACGCTGTCTTAAATAAACCAATTCCGTGGTGTTGATGATTGGGGTTGTCTATCTCGTCGCTTGGTGGTGAACCGCAAAAATCATGAAGTGTGACACCCTTGGATTTTGCCCATTCTATAACAGCCCATTGTAATAGGTGGCTGGATCCATAAACCGTTCGATTCCTGACACTAGCGCCATCTTTGTATGTACTTTTCTTGCCAAACGCCATGGCATACGCACCAGCGACGACCTGATTATTATAATAGGCAAAGAACATTTGTCCATAGCCCGCTTGCTCGAATCGTTGCCAAAAAGTTTGATAATAATCGTAACTACGAATACCGAATTGTCCTTCGGCAGTTTTTGAAAGTAAATCGTACATGGTTTTACAATTTGTTTCGTTGGAATCAACAAGTTCGGTTGTTACTCCATCGCGCAAGGCACGTTTTATTGCGTAGCGGCCTTTTTGTGGCAGATTAGTCAGTATCGTCTCTAATTTATCACTAATATCCAAAGTTATTGTTGAAGGATTTGGGATGATTGGTTTGGATTTAATTAGGCCATGTCTAGCTAGTGTTGGTCGTTGATTTCGATTGAGTTCAGATTCAATACGAATCGCAAAAACATTATGTTTACTAGCAAATAGTTCTAGTTCTTTCAACACATTCCAAAGTGTCTTGGTCAAAACTACCTCTGGTCCTTTTGGGATATACCAAAACTTACCCAGAGTGGTAGCATTTTTTTCGAGAATAGTTACAGCCAGCTCGTCTATTATTACAAAATTAGCTTTGTAACCACCAGCCTCTTTTTGCATTGCGAACTCGTAACTTGCAAACACATTACCGCCGTCCGGGTTAGACAATATTAATTTATCCCATTCGTCGATTTCTAGTTGTGTTGCGAAACGGATACTCATTGTCGTCTATTGTAAGCTTTAATCAAATAAAATAGTACCCGTCGTTAAACAGGTGCTATATAAAATACTAAGCAGTTTGTTGAGCTGCAGAGAAGTAGTCAATTTCTTTGACGATATCAAGAAGCGCCTGAGCTCGTTTTGCTTCGTCGGCGATACTTTTAGCTGCTTCGTGTGCCTGTGCAATCAACGTTTTATCATCCGTGCTACGTAGAAGCAACAGATAAATGTCAAATTTCTCTTCTGGTTCTAATTCGAGTTTATCTACCAATGGTCGTAGTTCGGTCAAGGCATCCATCTTTATACTATCTAAATCGTTAGTAACTTTACTCAGTACTGGTACCTGCGGAGTCTGGTCGGCTGAATTTGTGATGGGGGCTGGGCCCATAATAGGCTTTGTATCTGGGACTGTTGGTGGAGTTTCTTCGTAACTCAAGTTGTCAACATCTTGGGACACTCCGGCTAGAACTTTAGCTAGTTCCTGGTCGTCGCTGATTGGTTTTGCTGACTGTTGTTGTGTATCTGTATCCATTACCCACCCCTGATTTAATGCTTATACTTATTCAATAAATACTGTATCATAGATACATATATTAGAGCAAGGAAGAGGGACGCATGCTAGACGATGTAAATGTATTAAATCAACGTGATCCGAGCGGGGCATTAGCATTGGCGTATTCACAGTACGAGCAAGCCGAATATAAGGTTGAACTTAGGAATGGTGACCATGATGGCAGACCAATTAAGCATATTGTTATTGCCGGCATGGGTGGCTCGGCTTTGGCGGCGAAGTTGGTGAAATCATGGCTAGAACCAGAGCTTTCGATAACTTTTGATGTCATAAGAACCTATGATTTGCCTGCCTATGTCAATGAAAACACATTGGTGATTGTCAGTAGCTACTCTGGCAATACCGAAGAAGCCCTCAGTTGTTTAAGCCAAGCAGAATCGAGAGGTTCGCAGATTGCTATTATTGCGGCTGGCGGTAAATTGCTCGAAAAGGCTAATCAGAACCAAATTACGTATGCAGCGCTTCCAGCCGGGCTACAACCAAGAATCGCTATGTTCTATAATCTTCGTGCGCTTGTGTCTTTGATGATAAATTTTGGAATCCTCGACGATAATAAATTAGTCGAAATTGCTAACAATCCAGCGTGGTTAAGGTCTGAATGTGAAAAATGGAAGGCTAATGTACCGACGGAAAATAACTATGCCAAGCAACTGGCACTTCAGGCTGTTGGTAAAACGGCTGTATTTTACGGTGGTAGTTTAACAGCGCCAGTCGCATACAAATGGAAAATAAGTTGGAATGAAAATGCCAAGAATGTGGCATTTTGGAATGAATTGCCAGAGTTTAATCATAATGAGTTCATGGGCTGGACATCTCATCCTGTCGAGAAACCGTTCGCTGTCTTTGATATTATTAGTAGCTTCGAGCACCCACGGATTCTAAAAAGATTTGAAGTTTCAGATCGCTTGCTAAGTGGCATGCGACCAAAATCTACAGTAATCAACCTTGTGGGCGATTCACAAATTGAGCAAATGTTATGGGGCTGTATCTTGGCTGACTTCGTTAGTATATATTTGGCGATATTAAATGGGGTTGATCCAACCCCGGTTCCACTAATCGAAAAGCTAAAAGAAGAGTTAGCACAAAGCTAATTTGACCTAGTTGTGTCTATTCAGCGATTCGATTGGGTCTTTTCGAGCGGCACGAATAGCAGGGTATAGCCCAAATAACATACCCATCACGATTGATATTAATAGTGCGATAAAAGTAATTTGCCAACTAAGGGAGGGTGAGTATGATAAGTACTTACCAATCATAATAGCGACTGCGTATCCTAAAAAGTAGCCAACTATTCCACCAATAACTCCAATAGCTAACGATTCAATCAAAAATTGCCAAGCAATGTCTGTGCTGTTGGCCCCTAGAGCTTTTCTTATGCCAATCTCGCGTGTACGTTCAGCAACTGTTACTAGCATTATATTCATAATACCGATACCTCCAACCACCAGCGATATGGCAGCGATGGCTGTTGTTATACCAGTTATCATATAAAAGAATTGGCTAGTCGGTTGTGATATTTGCTCGCCCGTTAAGACAGAAAAATCTTTCTCGCCCTTATGGTTTAATTGTAGAGCTTTATTGACTGGCTTGATTACTGCTTTGAGGTTGGCAACAGAGTCAGCTTTAATGTCTATCTGTTGAATTTGTGTAACATCTGAATTTATTTTTTTGCCTGAATCAAAGTTCATAATTACGGAGTTGTCAAAATCAACCGAGTTATAATTAATTGGTTTGTTTATAGAGGCTAAAACTCCGACAACTATAAATGGTTGCCCGCGAATTGTTAAAGTCCTGCCAATTGATGACTCGCTGCCAAAAATATTAATGGATAATTGCTTGCCGACGACTACAGTATCTTGATTGATGCTATCATCAATAAATTGACCTTCTCTAATTTTTAGGTTTGATATTTCTGAAAGTTGCGGTGTAGTAGCGACGATAGCCGAATCTTTAGGCGCCTCCGAGTCAGCTTTGATTGTTCCGCTTATTACCATTATTGGCGAGACAAATTTAACATGATTAATTGTATTTAGCGTCTGTACATCAAGTTCAGTTAGTGTGCTAGTTGCATAATCATTACTCGGCTTTGCTTGAGTTATATTTGAAATCGCATTTTTTGTAACACCTGGTCGTATTACAGCAAGATTACCACCAAGTGAATTGATCTGATTGTTAATTATTATGCTAGCACCACCACTTAGTGCCAGAATCGCTGTAATGCTAGCAATCCCGATTGTTACTCCCAGCATTGTCAGGGCACTTCTAGAACGGTTCTTGCGAAGAGATTGATAGGCATTTTGGATATGATTCAACATTAGAAAGCGCATTATTTTTTTCTTCTCTTTGCTTTTACACTCATATTTACTGAATGTTTGCTATTTTTTTTACGACGACGTTTTATGTCGATTCTTGGTGTTAGTGCCGTTACTTTCGAGTCTGTATCAATCTGACCATCTAGCATCGTGATTACTCGGCTGGCGTATGTTGTAAGGTTTGGATTATGGGTAACCATAATGATTGTGTTACCTTTTTTATGTAGTTCGGATAGTTCTTCCATAATAATGTGGCTGGCGCGGGAATCAAGGCTACCCGTTGGTTCATCGGCCAAAATAATCGAAGGTTCGTTCACTAGTGCCCGAGCGATGGCAACTCGTTGAGTCTGACCGCCGGACAATTGGTATGGCATGTAATACTCACGCTCGTTTAAATGAAAATTACGTAGCATGTCACTAGCAATTATCAAACGCTTGGTTCTAGAGACACCTTTATATATGAGGGGAAGCGCAACATTTTCGAGCACATTTAGACGTGGGACTAGATTAAAATCTTGAAAAACAAATCCAATTTGCTGAGAACGAATCCAGGCTTGTCGGTGTCGCGAGATTGAATCAACCGACTTTCCGTTTAGTTCGAATTCACCAGTAAATGATCTGTCGAGTAAGCCGATTATATTTAAAAGTGTAGTTTTACCACAACCACTTGGCCCCATTATTGCGACGAATTCCCCCTTATGAATGACAAGGTTTATCCCCATAAGAGCTAGGTTCTCAGCATCACCAATCCCAAACCTTTTTTCAAGGTCTCGCAGTACAATGACAGGTATGTTGGTGGTGATTGCCATCACTGCCTATTATGAGAGTAGGTCACGGATACTGCAACAGGGATTTATGTATATTGGTGCAAGGCATCGACTGGGTCTTTTCGCGCGGCGCGAAAAGCTGGATACAGCCCAAATAACATTCCCATAATTATTGAAATTAAGATTGCTATTCCGAAAATATCCCACGTAACAATTGGGTCAAATGTCAAAAAAGAGCTGATGCCAAATGCTAATATGTAACCTATAAAATAGCCAATAATCCCACCAGTTATACTTATTGCAACCGACTCAATCAAAAATTGCGATGAAATATCAGTATTTCTGGCACCAAGCGCTTTTCTGATGCCAATCTCGCGTGTGCGTTCAGCGACCGTTACTAGCATTATATTCATGATACCGATACCACCAACGACTAGTGAAATAGCAGCAATCGCTGTTGTCAGCCCAGCGGCCGTATAAAATGTTTGGCTTGTCGGTTGTGAGATTTTATCACCAGTCAAAACCGAGAAATCATTTTCGCCTTTGTGATTTGCCGATAGTTGCTTGTCAATATCACTAACAACTGTAGCCAAGTTCTCTTTCATATCAACTTTAACGTCGATTTGCTGAATTTGTGGAATATTCTTATTTAGATTTTTACCTGCGGCAAAACTAATAATTGCGGCGTTATCAAAATCAACCGAGTTATAATTCAGGGGATTGTCCATGCGCTCTAAAACGCCAATTATCGTAAAAGATTCACCGCGGATTGTGATTGTTCTACCAACCGAAGACGCCATATCAAAAGCATTTATGGAAAGTTGAGGCCCAAGTACAACAGTGTGTTCATCCGACGCGTCACTAATAAACTGGCCATACTTTATTTTTAGATTAGATATGGTTGCTAGGCTTGGTTCAGTAGCGACGATGGGTGAGTTGCTGGGGGCCAACAAATCACCTCTGATAGCGCCACCAATTTTCATTAATGGTGCAACTGATTTCACATGATTAACCTTTTTTATACTGGCTATATCATCTTCTGATAGGCTGCTGGTTGAAAAATCCTGATTAGACTGAGTAATATTTGTTAGATTATCAGTTGCTGCACCAGGACGAATAATTGCAATGTTTCCGCGTAGCAACTCGATTTGATCGCTAACTACTTTGCTAGCTCCACCACTAAGCGACAGAATTGCAGTAATACTAGCTACGCCGATTGTCACACCGATGGTAGTTAGTACGCTACGAACTCGGTTACTCTTCAGCGACTGTCTGGCGTTGTGCACGTGCTCGAATACTAAAAATCTCATTTATTTTTCGCTTTCTTGTTTGGATTCTTTTTCGTTTTTTTCTTTAGCACTTTGTCTGATGTTTTTCGTTTAGGCTTTTTTTTCGCAATTGATTTTTTAGAGTCATTTGTGTCAGTATCAATTCGTCCGTCTATCATCGTAATAACACGGCTGGCGTGAATAGTTAATTCAGGGTTGTGGGTAACCATGACAATTGTATTACCTTTTTTATGCAAGCTGTTCAATTCTTTCATAACATTATCGCTGGCCACTGAGTCTAGATTACCGGTAGGCTCATCAGCCAATATAATTGAAGGACGATTAATAAGGGCCCTAGCAATTGCAGCTCGTTGAGTTTGGCCACCTGATAATTGATGAGGCATATAATATTCACGTTCATGTAACTCGAAGTTTTTCAGTAATTTACTGGCATTGATTAGTCGCTTAGTGCGGGCAACACCGTTGTATAAAAGTGGCATTGCAACGTTTTCAATAATGCTAAGCCGTGGGATTAAATTAAAGCTTTGGAATATAAAACCAATTTGTTGGCTGCGTATGTCGGCCTGTTTGCGTTTTGATATATCTGCAACCGGTTTGCCGTCTAATTCATACTCGCCCTCAGTTGATTGAGCAATAAGCCCTAATATATTTAAAAGTGTAGTTTTACCACAACCACTTGGGCCCATGATAATAATAAATTCACCCTTATCAATATTCAGGTCAACACCATTTAGAGCAAACCGTTCGGCATCGTTATAACCAAAACTTTTCTTTAAGCCCCGTAAAGATATGACAGGTGTACTCGCAGTTTTTCCCATTGCGTCCATTATCAAAGATTTTGCGATAAAATACAACCAAAATATTTATGTTTAGTCCAATAGGGGATAACTGCTATAATTATCAACATACGGAGAGGTGGCCGAGTGGTTGAAGGCGCACGCTTGGAAAGCGTGTATGGTAGCAATATCATCGCAGGTTCGAATCCCGTCCTCTCCGCCAAATTAAATCATGACCATTTGGTCATGATTTAATTTGATTGTGATTCCATGATCCGAACCTGCGGCTTTTGCAAAGCAAAAGTGTCGCAGGTCGGCGAAGCGATTGAAGCGAAAGAAAGCACGAAGTATTTTCTTTCGCGAATGAGCGAAGGAGCGTAGCGCTATCCTGTTCTCTCCGCCAAAATTATTGACCTATGTATCGAAGCATTGTATAGTAATGAATTGTGTTTGTCGCATTAGGTTTGTTGTTACAGCAAATCACCCTGCCACGAAAGGATTGCCATGGGCTCGCAAGTGAACGTCAACCAAGTGATGTTCTACACACAGTCTCACGACCCCCACAACCGCCAGTTGGTCGCCACAATGATCGACGGCAAGCAATACAGGTTCACCGAAGGTCAGATGGAGAAGGAGATGAGAGACTACGCTCTGAATATATCGACCCTTCGGGATATAGAGGACGTCGCTTTTAACAAGGCGATAACGTTCCGGCAAGGTGAGAGAGAGAAGGACTGGCTCGTTGTCCAGACACTTCTTGCCGAATTCCAGTGTCAGCTGGACACCCTGTACGGGTAAACACAATCGCGCCCGAAAGGAGAGCACTTACAGAAGCGCCCCTTGCGGGCGCTTCTCATGTCTATCGGTTTAATGATGTTAGAATGGTTATATGGGATTTACATTGGAACACAATAGTTTGCTGGTTCTTCCGGATTCGCAACTAAAAAAATTAAGCCTTGAAAATGGTTCAACCTTTGTTATCGAAAAAGATGGCGAAAGGCTATACCCTATAAATATTCCGTTTGAGTTTTGCGACAAAGATTACCGTTATCTTGGTAAAGTCATCGTAACCAGACTGACGATTGAAAATGGTAAAACAACACTTCACGGTAAGATACTGAAGATCTTTAGCCCTGAAGAGGCGAAAATATTTTCCGATAATTTCATCTCTTATTCAAAACTGTAGATTAGGTTATAATAAACCTCGATAAGCGAGGGAAAATGATCTATTTTATTACTGGCAATATTGGAAAACTTTCTGAAGCAAAATCGGTTATTAGCGATATCGAAGAATATGATATTGATTTGCCGGAGATTCAAGAAGTTAATGCCCATGCCATTATTCGCGCCAAACTTTTAGAGGGTTTAAAACATAAAAAGGGTGAATTTATCGTTGAGGACACCTCTTTATATTTTGATGTTCTTAACGGTTTGCCCGGCCCTTTAATCAAATGGTTTTTGAAAACTATTGGCAATGAAGGGTTATACAATCTTGTCGAAAAACTTGGTAATAATAAAGCACAAGCAAAAACTATTATCGGCTATGCAAAAGACGCCGAGCATATTGAGTTTTTTGAGGGCGTTGTTGAAGGTGAAATAGTGGAGTCTGCAGGCACCGGTTTCGGCTGGGACCCTATATTCAAACCACTAGGGCACGACAGAACATTTGCTGAAATGAGTAGTGAAGAAAAAAATCAGATAAGTATGAGAAAAATTGCATTTGAAAAATTAAAGAAACATCTGAATGACTAATTCCTGGACTGATTTTCGAATCAAGCAACATAAAATTGCGGCGGATTTGTGTTGCCAAATTATGGAATCGGCTTTTGATTTGATTCGCAACAATCAAGAAATTTCTGAATACGAAGTCCAACAATTTATTGTCAAACAATACGCGAAAAATAATATGGTGTCTGACGGTGATCCGCCGATTGTCGCGTTTCGCGAAAACACATCGTTTGTTCATTACTTTCCAGAAGAGGCCACGGCCAAAAAGCTGACGGACAATACATTAATTATGATTGATTTATGGGCTAGGCTGGATGAAAAGGATGCGCCTTTTGCTGACATTACTTGGATGGCCTGGCATGGTGGTGAAATCCCGGCAGATATTCAGAAAGGGTTTGACGTCACTTTGTTATCGCGCAATAAAGGACTGGAATTTATAAAAGGTAAGTTGATAATGGGCGAAGTAATTTTCAACAAAGATTTAGGCGACGCTACCGAGTATGTCATTATGGCATCTGGCCTTCAGGACTTTATACCACATGCCTATGGGCACAGTTTGGGTACGACTTCGTGCCACGGTAACCTGGGCGTAATACATGGCAGAAGTGAGACGAACTTACTGAATCAAGTAGGTTACACAATCGAACCGGGGATTTATATCGAAGGCAAGTACGGTTTTAGGAGTGAGATAGATTTCTATATTAAAAATGGCCAGCATTTAATCGTGACAACAGCAGTACAAAAAGACTTAGTTAGGGTATAGAATAAGTTTAGGAGGATATCATGAAAGAAACTGACAACAACGAACATGAAATGAACTATAAAGATTGTGGCAATTGGATGAAACGTGGTCACCATCACCACGTCCGTCGTGGACCTAACGGTGGGGCAGTATATGGACTTGGTTTCATAGGTGCAGCAATATTTTTCATTGGCCACGCCACAACTTTTTGGGCTGGTGTTTTGGGCTTTTTCCAAGCAATGGTTTGGCCAGCATTCTTGGTCTATGAAGCACTTAAAGTTTTAATTAAGTAAAACCACTCAAACTAGATAATTACACGACAACACTGGTGTATACTTAGTGTTAGTATGAAGACTAAACTCCTTATTTTTGGGATTACTGGTGATTTAGGCACACGTAAACTGATGCCTGCACTTGAACAAATTATTAGTACTGGTGATTTTGACGATTTGTCGGTAATTGGAGTATCAAGACGCGATGTTAATATCTCAGATTTGTTGGTGAATTGTAATAATAAAAGCTTATTCTATGACAAATTATCGATGTACTCAATGGATCTGGCTAATCGGGATGATTATATTAGGTTGCGTGAGTATGTGTCCTTAAAGGATGACGAGCAGATGTTAATATACCTGGCTGTCCCGCCAGGTGCGGTCGCTCAGATTGTTGATTTGATGGGTGAAACAGGTATTAATACTCCAAACGTAAAGATATTGTTCGAAAAACCATTTGGTGTTGATTTGTCATCGGCCCAAGAAGTCGCCGGGCGTACATCTAGATACTTCAATGAAGAACAGATTTATAGGATTGATCACTATCTGGCCAAAGAAATGGCACAGAATATTGTGACAATAAGGGCCAAGAACGCGTTATTCAGTCGGATTTGGAATAAGGATTTTATCGAATCGGTTGAAATTGTATCATCGGAAACGGTCGGGATTGAAGGTCGGGCTAGTTTTTACGAGCAGACTGGAGCTTTGCGCGACGTAGTGCAGGGTCATTTAATGCAACTACTGGCTTTGACTTTGCTAGAAATACCAGACGAACTGGACTGGGATAATTTACCAGCGCTTCGATTAGCTGCCCTTAATCAGTTGCAACCTGCCGACCCGAACAAAGTTGTTCGTGCTCAGTATCAAGGCTACAAGGACGAGGTAGGAAATCCCGATAGCCGTGTTGAAACGTTCGTATCACTCGAGTTATCATCGAATGAGCCACATTGGCAAGGAGTGCCGATAAGGTTAACGTTTGGCAAAGCGCTAGAAAAATGGACGACCGAAATTAGAATACAACTGAGACGAACGGACGAAGCACAGAGTAATTGTTTGATTTTTCGGATACAACCAAATGAGGGCATCGATATTGAATTGTTTGTCAAAAAACCAGGCTATAACAATGAACTTCAGACGCATCGACTAGGTTTTAATTACCCAGAAGACACAAAGCTGCCTGATGCCTACGAACAGGTGATTGTTGATGCCTTGTCGAGTCGCAAAAGCTTGTTTACAAGTAGCGAGGAAGTGCTTGCTAGCTGGAGAATTTTGCAGCCGGTCCAAGACGCATGGAATAACTCTGATGAGTCAATAAAGACCTATCCTGTCGGTTCTGATATACCCACAGTATTAGCGTAGAATAAACAACATTAGACGCTAGATGTAGCGTATTATTTTAAAACATGCTACTATGAAATCCCATGGAGGTGAAACAAACATGGGACAAAAACAAAAATATATCTTTGTAACTGGGGGTGTGTTATCGGGGGTAGGAAAGGGTGTCACCGCAGCTAGTATCGGTGCCGTATTACAAGCCAAGGGTGCTACCGTTTCCATTCAAAAATGTGATCCGTACCTGAATGTAGATGCGGGTCTTTTGAATCCTAGGGAACATGGCGAGTGTTTTGTGACTCAGGACGGTGCCGAGACTGATTTAGACTTGGGCCATTATGAAAGATTTTTAGACATAGAGCTAAACCAAAAAAGTGCCACTTTATCTGGGAAGCTATTATTTGATTTGTTGAGTGATGAGAGGGCAGGTAAATTTGGTGGCAAAACAGTTCAACTTGTGCCGCATTTAACGCAGGCGATTCAGAGGGCTATTTTACTAGCGGCTACTGGCAGTGATGTTCATATTGTTGAAATTGGCGGAACAGTTGGTGATTATGAGGGGCTAAGTTTTGTTGAAGCGATACGTGAATTCTCACAAAAGGTTGGACGTAATAATTGCTTGTTTGTGCATGTCGTTTATGTACCATTTATAGGTACTAGCAAGGAATTCAAGACGAAACCGGCCCAGAATGCATTGAATGATCTGCGAGGGTTTGGTATCGTTCCCGATGCAGTTGTAGTTCGAACTGACGAGCCAGCTCCAGCAGAAGTTGCCAAAAAGATAAGCCTGTTTGGTGGCGTGCCAGAAGAAAACGTGCTGTTAATGCCAAATGCCGATACAGTTTATCGTGTACCAATAATTCTGGCCGAGAGTAGTTTTAATAAACTATTGTCAAAATTTTCTGGTTTTAGGGGACAACCAGATTTATCAGCTTGGCAAAACGTAATTGATAGACAGACTAGCAAGCCAAAACATATAATAACCGTCGGTTTAGTTGCCAAATACATAGACAACGAAGACACTTACATGTCAGTTATTGAGGCACTAAAGGCTGCAGCCTGGCGAGAAAATGCGGGACTTGATATTAAATGGATTAACGCTGAAATTGCAACGAAAAAAGATTTTGCTAGTGTTGATGCAATTGTTGTGCCGGGAGGATTTGGTAAAAGGGGCATCGAAGGTAAAATTGCAGCTGCAAAATACGCGCTTGAAAATGACGTTCCGTATTTGGGGCTTTGTTTAGGCTTGCAGGTCGCTGTAATTGCTTGTGCCAGAAAAGCAGGTCACAAACATGCGAATAGCACTGAATTCGATCCAAACTGTGAATGTGATGTTGTATATATTATGAAAGGGCAGGCAGGAAAGGAATCGACAGGTGGAACTCTCAGATTAGGTGATTACCCAGCAGCACTGGCTAGTGAATCAAAAGTTGCGGGTCTATATGGAACCTGCGAAGTTACCGAACGGCATCGTCACCGTTATGAAGTGAATCAACATTTTTTAAGTGCTATAGAAAAAGTTGGTTTGATAGTTTCTGGCAAATCACCAGATGGAAAACTAGTCGAGTTTGTTGAAGCGCCTGGCAATAGTTATTTTGTTGCGACGCAAGCGCATCCAGAGTTTAGATCACGCCCAACGAGGCCGCATCCACTATTCCTGGGTCTAATAAGGGCTAGTTTGTCTAAAATTTCCCGTTAATATCATGACCGCCAAACTTATTACGCATAGCCGCGAGTAATTTGGTAGTAAATGTTATATCACCTTTTTGAGATTTCAAACGGACATCGAACGAAGCTTGAATCGATGGTAGGGGGATACCCATTTCTTGGGCAGTCTCTAATGTCCAACGAGCCTCGCCGGATTCAGCGACTATTCCTTCGATATTATCGAGGTTTGGGTTTTCGTGCAGGGCTTGACTGGTCAAGTCGTTCAACCAAGATGTAACTACACTACTTTGTTGCCAAATGTCGCCAGCCGCGGCTAGGTCAAGGTTTTTGTAGGGCCCTTCTTTTAGCATACGGTAGCCCTCGGCGAGTGATTCCATCATGCCATATTCGATTGCGTTATGAACCATTTTTACGTAATGCCCGCTACCAGGTTCACCAAAATATTCATGTCCGCCGCGTGGTGTAGAAAGTGTTTCGAGCACAGGTGCTACAGTTTGATATGACTTTTCATCACCACCAACCATCATAGAAAATCCGTTGATGATTCCCCAAACTCCACCGCTAGTCCCGATATCCAGCATTGTGCATTCCTTGGCGCTAACTTTTTCAGACCTTGCTTTATCACCACGGTAATCGCTATTTCCGCCATCGATTACGATGCTACCTTTTGGTAAAATTTCTAGCCAAACATCTAGTTCGCTGTCAATAACTTCGGCTGGAATCATTATCCAGAGAACTACAGGCTCACCATTGAATGCGTCGACAACTGACTGTTTGTCATAGGCTGGTGTTGCACCGTATTTAATTGCTTCATCGACAGGACCGCTATGACGGTTGTTTGCAACAACCTCGTGACCATTTTCGGCTAGTTTTTTTGCGATTTGTCCACCCATGCGGCCAAGTCCCGAGATTGCAATTTTCATTTTTGTTCCTCCTTTTTGTTATTAGAATATATAGTTGCTTTTGGAATTGATTTTAAAATTTGAGCTGGTTGAATCTCAAGTGGTATGGTTTCTTTGATTAGTCGCAGTATGATCGAAACCTTATCTGTACCAGACACTTGAATAACAGCCTCATCTAACTGTCGGATGACGTTAAAACTAATTGTAACACGCTGATAATCATCACCTAAAAATGAAGTTGCCAAGTCTGATGTTGTTATAGCCAGGCTGTTTGGTTTAATGCCTGCCGTATGGCCATCGGTTCCTATGCCAAATATACCTATTTTGTAGTCAGCTTCGTTTAGCTTAAGCCGTAACCAATCACTGAATATTTTGGTAGTTTGGTCTATGTCTTGATTAATTAATGGGCGGTATAAGTTAGCGCCAGTTAAATTGAACCCAGCGTTGATCAGTTGTTGCCAGTTTTCGTTTTTATGACCGACTGACCCAAACCTCTCGTCAGTCAAGCTAACAAAAAGCTTTGATAAATCAGTATCATTTAGTAGTTTGCTGGCGATAACGGCAACTTGGATACTTGATCCACCAGATAAAAGCCATAACACTTTTTCGCCCTTTGATAAGTGTTCACGTAAGGAGTTGGCGGTTTGAATAGCCGCAAGGGCCACAGGTTCATTTGAATATACATAGTCCATTACTCTATTATACGAGATATAGCTCTAATTTTTGCTATACTAAAGTGTAATGGACGCTATTTCATCAACAGTTAAAGAATTAATTAATCAATTATTTGATATTGACCAGGTTGTCCAGCTGAGCCGTCCAGATTCACAATTTGGTGATTTTGCGACTAATGTGGCCATGCAACTTGCCAACAAACTCGGTAAAACTCCACGTGAGATTGCTGAACAACTTGCCGAAAAACTTCTTGAGTTACCCGATTTTTCTGAGGTAACAGTTGCAGGTCCTGGCTTTATTAATTTGCGACTAACAGACGAAATATTAACAAGCGAACTTGAAGAAATTGTAAATCATCCAGATGAATACGGAAAGTCAAAACTGTACCAGGATAAAATTATTGTAACTGAATACTCAGACCCAAATCCCTTTAAGGTTTTGCATGTTGGGCATCTGTACACGAGTATAATTGGCGATGCAATTTCTAATTTAATTCAGGAGGCTGGTGGTCAAGTACATCGCGTTAATTTTGGTGGCGATGTTGGTTTACATGTCGGCAAAACTATGTGGGCAATAATAAAAAAACTTGGTGGTGAGTTTCCTGAAAAGTTATCGGAAATTGACGAAGAAAATCGCTCGGAATGGATGGCGGCTTGTTATGTCGATGGTACACGCGCTTACGATGATAATGAATCTGCTAAAAATGAAATTATTTTGTTGAATAAAAAAGTTTATCAAATCCATACAGGCAATGATCATCAATCACCAACCGCAAAAATCTATTGGACGTGTCGCGAGTGGAGCTATGATTACTTTAATGATTTTTACAAAAGGATTGGCACTAGCTTTGAAAAGTATTATCCTGAAAGTGAAACTGCTGCGATTGGACTATCGACGGTCCTTGAACAAAAAGAAAAAGGCGTATACCAAGACAGTGACGGGGCAATCATTTTTGTTGGTGAACCTTACGGGCTTCACACTCGCGTATTTATTAACAAAGATGGATTACCAACCTACGAAGCAAAAGATGTTGGTTTGAGTATAAAAAAATGGGATGACTACCACTTTGACGAGTCAATTATTATTACTGGCAACGATATAATCGAGTACATGAAAGTTGTTCTAAAAAGTATCGAACAATTCAAGCCAGAATTATCGTCGCGTACTAAGCATATTACACACGGCAACGTTAAGTTGTCTGGTGGCGTAAAAATGAGTAGTCGGTTAGGTAACTTTATTAGGGCTATCGATGTGCTAGATATGACAGCTGACGAAAATAAATCAACCCAGGGCAATCGCGATGAAGCCCCTGTTCTTGGAGCTATTAAATATGCATTTCTCAAGAATCGTATCGGTTCGGATATTATATATGAACCAAAAGAGTCGGTTAATTTACAGGGCAATAGTGGACCGTACTTACAGTATGCTCTGGCTAGAGCCAAGTCTATAATACAAAAATTAATTTCTAGACACTCTGAGTTTAATTCACCATCAGATAGTTATTCACATTATGAACGAAATCTGCTGATAAAAATTACTGAATATCCTGAAGTGGTCGAACAGGCCACAATTGACTTAATGCCCCATCATTTATGTACATATTTATACGAGCTAGCCCAAGAGTTCAATCGATTTTACGAGAACAGTCATGTAGCCGGGGACGAGCGAGAACAAATACGTTTTCACTTAGTTTCAGCCTATGTAACCGTGCTTGCAAAAGGTTTAATAATATTAGGTGTCCCTACACCAGACAGGATGTGAATTATGCCAAAAGCGAAAATATTAAAAGTTGCAAAGAAAGTCAAAGTTTACCCAAACGCCATAGTTAAAGTTGGTAGTTCGCAAATGAAAGCTTTTCTGGATTTTATTAGAACTCAGGGTGTAGTAGGCCTGGCTGTAGGTTTAGTATTAGGTGGGGCAGTTAGTGTCCTTGTAAAATCAATGGTTGACAACGTTGTCATGCCACCACTCGGCCTAGTGCTTGGTTCTGCCGAAGGTATAAAAGGGCTGGCTTGGACAATGGGTAATACAACTGGAGGTCAGCCAGCTGTGCTACATTACGGAATATTTTTGAATGATTTTATCAACTTTTTGGTTATAGCTGCAGTGATATATTTTGTGATTCACTTGCTTAGGTTAGATCAGATTGATAAAAAGAAAGATAGTTAATGGATAAAAAGCTAATCAATCAATCAATCAAACGCATCCTTTGGGTCGATTTAGAGATGACAGGTATTTCTCCGGACGATGATTTAATTTTGGAAGTTGCAGCCATTGCAACAGATTGGCAATTTAATGAAATTGCAACTTATCATGGAATAATCAAAAATAGACCTTCGGAAATGAAGGAAAAAATGCTGGCCAACGCGTCATTTTGGGATGCAAATCCAGAGTCTCGAGATGGTTTATTTAAACAAAATACGAAAGGCAAGGCTTTATTAACAGTCGAAAAAGAGCTGTTGTCATTTGTCGATAAAAATTTTGAACCAAAAACACCAGTTTTACTAGCTGGTAACTCAATTCACATGGATAGGCGATTTATAATTACTAATTGGCCAAAATTGGACAGTCGGTTGCATTACCGTATGCTGGACGTCAGTGCTTGGAAAGTTGTCTTTGAAGGTAAATTCAAGAAAAAATTTGCCAAACCCGATGCACATCGTGCACTTGATGACATCCGTGGTAGCATCGAAGAACTTAAATATTACCTGGGGAAAATCAAATCATGATGGTTAAGGAAATCGAAAATTATATCCTTAGTTTTCCAAATGTTTGGCTAGATTTTCCGTTTGGCGAAGGCACCTCAGTTTATAAAATTGGGCACACTGAAACTGGCGGTGGCAAGATGTTTGCTTTAATCGATGATGTCAGTAAACCATTAAGAATCAGCCTAAAATGTGATCCGATACTTGCCGAAAAGCTGCGTGAAATTTACGAAACGGTATTACCTGGTTATCATCTCAGTAAAAAACACTGGAATACTATTATTTGCACCGGCCAGGTTCCTGACGACGAATTAAAAGGGTTCATAAACCACAGTTATAATTTAGTAAACGACGAAAAAGTAAAAGCTTAGCTGTTAGCGGCGTTGTAATCTGCAAACTGTTTTTGAGTTGGCTCTAGGGTCTTGTAGGCGTTGTCCAAAAAGTTCTTCAAACTACTACTCTTAGAACCTTTATATACTTGGCGCATCAGCGTCAGGACGGTGTCTAATTGATATGCCATTTCTCGAGCGTATGTTCTGTCGTATATGGCATTTAATCTGGCATCCTCTAGTGTAGCCAGCATTTTTTTATTTGACTCAGCCTCGATAACCTTTTTATCGAGCTTGTCGACTTGGACGTTGTTATTTTTAAAAATCGGTGTCGAGTCGCGAATAGTATTTGTTAGATAGATATTCAAGCTACTGTTAAGCGCCCGAAGTTTTGAGCTTCGTATCTTGTAGTTAGCTGATTTTACGGTATCTTGAGTACTTGAGAGCCGTGATGCCAGTCGCTCAATTGGATTAATACTGTTGAAAAAACTGCTAACAGTTGCTGCAAATAAGACAATAACTAAAAACGCAACCAAGGCAATTGCGCCAACAAAGATTGGGTTCTTTTTCACGATATCTAATTTATTATTCGACGCCTTGGGGGCAATCTGATTTAGATAGTCAATAGAATTTGGTGTTTGATTATTGTCTGGATACATCTATAGTCCTTATTATACGTCATTTAAGCATAAACTCTTAGAATATCAAAGTACCACTGTCGTACTTCTTGGTTTTTATCGTATGTTTTGAGTTATACCTTAACAGAGGTATAATCAATAATGACATGCAGGATGCCAAAGAGGAAGTGCGAGCAAGGCTAAATATTGAGGACGTTATAGGTGAATACGTCCAGCTCAAACGTGCCGGCCGGAACTTTCGAGGCCTAAGCCCATTTTCTAGCGAAAAAACTCCAAGTTTTTATGTTAGCCCTGACAAACATATTTGGCATGACTTTTCATCCAATAAAGGTGGTGATATTTTTACGTTTGTGATGGAAGTTGAAGGTATGGATTTTCGGGCTAGTTTGGAACATTTGGCCAGAAAAGCTGGGGTTGATTTATCGATGTATGATTCAAGAAGTAATCAGGAAATTACCAAACGAAAAAAACGCCTATTTACAGCCCTTGATTTAGCAGCCAGCTATTACCAACAGAGTTTGATAAAAAATCAACACGCCATTGACTACGTGTTTTCTAAACGTGGACTTAGTAAACAAATTGTTCAAGATTTTAGAATTGGTTATGCACCAACTAGTGGTGATGCGCTCACAAAGTTTTTGACAATGAAGGGTTTTTCGGCCCAGGAATTATCCCAGGCTGGCTTAGTTAACCGATTTGGTGGAGATTTGTTCCGTGGCCGCATGATTATTGCCTTAATGGATGGCACGGGACAGGTGATAGGATTCACGGGGCGTATTATGGTTGATGATCCAAAATCTCCAAAGTACTTAAATACACCTCAAACTATTTTGTATGATAAAAGTCGTCATGTTTTTGGATTATCGCAAGCCAAAGAGGCTATTCGCACTAATGACTATGCCGTAATAGTCGAAGGTAATCTGGATGTTGTCAGTAGTCACCAAGCTGGTACATCTCAGGTTGTAGCAACTGCTGGTACAGCTATGACCGAACATCATTTGCGTGCCTTGGTGCGGCTCAGTAGTCATGTTCGCTTGGCATTTGATGGCGATAAAGCTGGTTTAGCGGCGACCGAAAGAGCTATTCCACTAGCGCAAAATGTTGGCATTGAATTGTCTATTATTTCTATGCCTGTTTCTGCCAAAGACCCAGACGAATTAATCAAGCAAGATCCAAAATTATGGCAAAAAGCGATAGAAGACGCAATTCCGGCGGTTGATTGGGTATTGAAACAATATTCACTACGTGAAGATTTGAAGACGGCTGCCGGCAAGCGCCGATTTACCACGAAGGCTCTTGAAGTTGTTCGTAATCTGCAAGATTCAATTGAACAAGAATATTATATTAATCAAATTGCGCAGTATAGCGATTCATCCGTCGATGCCTTAAAAGAAAAATTGGCACACGGTGGAGAAAAGGCCATTAAAATATATAAAGGTGCAGTTAACCAGACTGATACCGCCAAGGACCCGGCCTATTACCAAGACAATTTGCTAGCAGTCGCCTTAATAGATGGTGCAACTCACGATTTATTTCGCGGAGCCGATATTGAAACTTTCGTAGGCGACGAAAGACAGGCTGTCGTTAAATTTTTGGCAGAGAATGGCGGTAAAGCCGTAAAGGACACTCCGCAACAGTTGCAAAAATATGATATGTATGTAAAAATATTACTATTAAAGGCCGACGCTCGATATGCCGATTGGAACGACCAGGATCGTTACTTTGAAACGGCACGACTGATCCGCCAAGTAGCCAACGAACACAAGAAAAAGCAAAAAGATATATTAACCGAGCAATTACGTGATGCCGAGACCCTTGGTGATGATATCAGGGCCAACGAAATTCGTGGTCAGCTCAATAAACTAATTAAGGAGATACAAAGTGGTCAAAGATAACGATGATGTTGATGAAGTGA
>JAYTVU010000035.1:0-21921 GCA_043743855.1 bacterium | reverse complement strand
TAATGTTTTTAAGTCACTTGGAGGTTGCGTCTCTGAAATATCGGTGATTTTTACGCCAGTGACAGATGAATAGTGATTGATATCTTGTTTGACAGCGTTTTGATAATTTAGATTTGGTAATACGATTGAACTGGCTTTATCGACAGCAACTTTTTGGCTGGACAATGTACTATTAAGTTGAGCTTGGACTGCAGGGTCGGTATTATTAGACAAGCTAAGATTCGTAGCTTTAACTTCATTAGCAAAATTACCCAGCCATCCTTGTGTATAATAAAAGCCTCCAATCACAAACACGCTCATGACAACAACAAAAAAAATCATTATTGCGCGTAGCGAGCTGGCTTTGAATTTGTTCTTTTTCATTGGATAACACCTTTATTAATTGTCATACTAATATTTAGTGTAATTGGATAGCCAGCATAATCACCTGTACCACCAGTGGTTGATAAAAGTTTATAGTTGGTAAATTGTGATGACTTCGTCAGACTCTCCTTTATAGTAGGTTCAACTGTTGCCGAGGAAACACTTAGTGATAGATTTGTTATAGCACCAAATGAGCTATCGCTTAATGTTAGTGAATTTAGTATTGCTCCCTTTGGTAATATAGCACCTAAATTAACTAGGATATCGCTGTATGTCACATGCTGATCGAGGATATTTTTTGAGATTGTTAAACTCGAATTGAAAGAATTAATTTTTCCTTGAACTGACGAGGCTGATACAACAGGCTTAGTTTCTTTGATGATTTCTTTATCTCTTACTAAAAATAGATATGTTGTTCCGGAAACCAGGGCTAGAAAGCCAATTGCAGACCCAAGAATAATGATATATCTGATAAGTATCGTATTCATTCGGGCCGCGCGCGTCTGGCGGTTTAAATCGTAAGGAAGTAGATTTATCATTCCCAAATACCTCTTGGCGGTGTGATGGCAAGACCGGCTACAGTTATATATCTTGGTCGAAATTGCCTAGCAGGTTCGGGCAATTTACCAAAATCAAGTTTTTGCCAAGGGCTGGCTACTCGGGCGGGGATAATCAATTCATTGGTAAAATATTCACCAATCCCTGGCATATTGCTTCCGCTGCCTACGACTAATAACTGCTCTAATTTGCGGTCATCATTGATGCGCTCGTTGTAGTAACGCATCACTTTACGAGTTTCTACGAGGATCTGTTTTAGGCTTGGCTCGATTGCGTTTTTAATTTTCTCTTGACGTGGGCCCGCGCTCAGCCCATTCAATACCTTTAATTGATGGGCATTTTCAATTGTAACCCCAAGTTTTTTAGCTATATCCAATGTTAAAGTGTTGCCACCGACCGTTAGGCCACCAGTTACGCGGACGTTGCCACTATCAAGTACAGCGATGTCGGTACTAGCTGGACCTACATCAACAATGACGCTAGGAAGTTGTCCGTCTTCTGTACTGGCTAGAAGTCTAGATACAGAACTCATACCAGGTTCAACCATACAAACAACTAAACCGGCACTTTCGGCGGCTGCGACACACTTGTCAACGATTGTTCTAGCAACGGCACTCATAAGTACTGTAATTTCTTTTTTGTTACGCTCGATAACTTCGTAATCAATGTATAGGGTCGAGGCGGGGATTGGGATGTATTGGTCAACCTCTAAATCGATAGCGTCTTTTAGTTTTTTTTCAACTTTTAATGGCAAATTAAATGTTCTGGAATAACTTCTGGTTGTCGGAATACTGATTGCTACATGGTTACTGGGTAGTGTACCAATAACTTTTTCTTTAAGTAATAATTGGATGTTATCAGCTAGGTAAGAACTGTCGCCTTCAAGTGATTCCTTTATTTTTGCCGGTTCAAGTTCGAGCGCTCCGTATCCTAAAACAAGCCATCGTTTAACATCAATAGCCATGACTTTTATACCAGTACTACTGATGTCTAAGCCGATAATTGGTTTGTCTGTATAAAATAATTTTGCCATAATGCCCACTAGTGTATTCTAAGGGACATTATAACATGAGCGAAATTGAGTGTATATGATTATCTTATGTTTTGAGACAGGTTCGCAATCGGTAGCATAACACTGGCCGCGATTAGTCCAACCATTGTGCCCATCACAACAATCATCAATGGCTCGATGATAGAGCTGATTCCTCCAATGGCGGCATCTACCTCTTCTTCAAAAAAATCAGCGACCTTAATCAAAATTTTGTCAGTTTGGCCGGTTTCTTCACCGACTAGTAACATCTGAGAAATGATTGGTGGGAATAATTTATTAGCTTCAATAACTGTGGATAGTGTTTTACCGTTTTTCACTTCAATTTCGGCCTCAACTATAGCTTTTTCGTAGACAGCGTTACCGACAGCTCTAGAGGTGACACTTAGTGCTTCTAAAACTGCCACGCCAGCTTCGATTAAGGCAGAAAAAGTCCTTGAAAAGTGAGCAACGGCAATTTTTGTAATAATTTTTTTAACCAAAGGAGTTCTGAGAAGCAGATAGTCGAATTGGTACTTACCCTTTGGTGTTTTGATATAGCGCAGGAATATGAATACAGTTGCACCAATTCCTGCAAATACAACATACCAATAAGCAGTGATAAAGTGGCTGATATCAAGCATGGCTTGAGTAAGAGCCGGCAGCTTTGCTTCAGAACCACCCAGGTCAGTCATAATTTTACCAATTTGCGGAATAATGAAAATCATTAATCCAAAGAATGCAAGTACTGTAATTGTCAGCAGTACTATAGGATAAGCCATAGAGCTTTTGATTTTTTTCCTCATTGACATACTTTTTTCTTGTTGTAAGGCTAAACGATTTAAAATATCATCAAGAATTCCGGCGGATTCTCCAGCTCGTACCATGTTGACATAGATGTCATTAAAGGTATTAGGATATTTACCGAGGGCATCACCAAAAGTAGATCCGCTCTCGACATCCTTTATTACACCAAGTAAGATTTTGCGAAGCACTGGGCTATCGGCCACATGGTCGGCAAGTGCAGTTAATGCCCTAAGTAATGGCACGCCCGCACCAATCATCGCGCTGAGTTGTCGGGTGAACATGACTATTTGGTCGGCTTTTACTCGATTACCGCCCATAAGGTTATTGAAGTCGAAAGTTTTTTTATTTGCCTTGACTTCATTAATACTGACTGGTCTAAGTTCTTGTTTTGTGATGTTATCAATTGCATTGGCTCGGTCGGGTTGGTCAACTGTACCATTAACAGTTTTTCCGGTTTTATCGATGGCTATATAGGCAAATATTGGCATAATATACTATTCTTTCGTTACCCTTATTACTTCTTCGATAGTTGTTTCACCGCGTAGAGCTTTGATTAATCCATCAATTTGCATCGGCAACATACCCTCGATCATAGCCTCTTCCTTAATCACGTTACTGGTAGCATTAGTGACGATTAGTTTTTGGATAGCAACCGAGTTTATCAATACTTCATAGATACCAACGCGACCCCTATAGCCACCAAGTGATCCATCCTTGTTGTCATCTGGATCAGCACGCCAGAGCACATTAATACCATTTTCATCTGTGCTTAGCGGAGTGTCAGGTCCGATGCCTTGGGCCAATGCCTGTTTTTCCAGTTCATGGATAAAACGAAAATCTTGACCAGATTTCAGATTGAACATATTTATAATCATCTGTCTTTCTGCTTCTGCCGGTACATAACTTTGGCGAGTTTCGTGGCGCAACTTTCTAACAAGTCGTTGTCCCACCACAGCTCTAACTGTGCTAGCGATTAAGAATGGCTCTATACCCATGTCAAGTAAGCGTGGCAGGCAGGTGGCAGCATCATTGGTGTGTAAGGTACTAAATACCAAGTGACCCGTTAGAGCAGCCTGAACACCTAGGTCGGCGGTTTCACTATCGCGAATTTCACCAATCATAATAATGTTAGGGTCTTGGCGAAGAAGTGCCCTTAAGCCGTTAGCAAAAGTCATACCCGCTTTGGCATTAGTCTGAGTTTGGTTAACACCGGGAATTTTATACTCAACTGGATCTTCAACGGTTGAAATATTAACCGAAGGAGTATTAAGTATAGTTAGAATACTAAACAAACTGGTCGATTTACCACTACCAGTCGGGCCAGTAATTAATATCATACCGTTAGCTTCAGTAAGTGATGTACTAATAGATTTCAATGCCTGGCCCCAATAGCCTAGTGATTCAAGCGGTACAGCTTGGTTAGACTCGTCCAAAATACGCATAACAACTTTTTCACCGTCTGCTACCGGTAAGGTGCTAACACGCAGGGCGTATTGTTTGCCTCCAACTTTTATCTTGAAACGTCCATCTTGAGGAACGCGGCGTTCATCAATCTTTAGATTACTAAGAATTTTAACACGACTGACAAGAGAATTTTCAACGTTACGGGGCAGGCGATTTACCTCTTTTAGGACACCGTCAATCCTATAGCGTATCTGAACAAAACCTTCGCGTGGTTCAATGTGCACGTCGCTGGCATGTTGGCGAATAGCAGATTCCAAAAGTAGGTTAATTGTCTGGGCAATTGGCGAATCTTCGGCAATATCTTGTTCGTTGACACTTTCATTTTCGGTATTATCGGCACGTTGAATATCAATAACTTCTTCAAGTTCTTGATTTACATCACCCCGGTATGATTCAAGGGTAGCAACGATATTATCGTGTGGTGCAATATATATCTTGGTATTTGCACCAATTTGTTTTTCGATGAAGTTAACAGCCTGGACATCGTCAGGGTCATCCATCGCAAGGTAGTTATAGCCTTGTTCGTCAACTTTGAATAAGATAGCATTATATTGTCTGGCGATTCGCTCTGGAATCTTATTTAAAACCTCAATTGGTATTTCGTGTCCGGATAGTTCGATATAAGGGATTTGTGCATATTCTGAAAAGGCCTTGGCAATCATCTTGTCATCGACAATTTCGTTCTGAGTTGCAATTTCTTGCAGAGTGCGATTTGAACGAGATGCCTCTTCATTCAAGGCATTAACTTGCTCTTCAGTAGCCACACCACTGCGTACGAGCAACTTTTTCATAGTAACATCAGAAACACGCATACTGCTTGTGCTCTATTGTAATCGACAGATTAAAAAAATGCCAGGTGATATAATGATTATCATGCTTAAAGAGGTAAAAAGTGAAGTCGAGATGAAAGCCTTAGGAAGGGCCATTGGTTCCGCACTAAAAGGGGGTGAGGTCATTGAGTTGATTGGCGACGTCGGTTCGGGTAAGACTACCCTAGTCAAGGGTATTGCGACTGGACTTGAAATCGATGAAGATGTGCAGAGTCCAAGTTTTACAATCAATCGTGTCTATCAAGGCCGTGACAACCTGACATTATCTCATTATGATTTTTATCGGCTAGATGATGCTGGGATTATGTCAAACGAGTTGCAAGAATTCATAAGCGACAAAGCGACTATAACGATTATTGAATGGGGTGGAGTGGTTGATGGTGTATTGCCAATTGACCGATTAACAATCATGATAACCTCTCCATCAGAGACGACCAGAATGCTTGATATTGAATCAGGTGGTGAATCTAGTCAAAAAATGAAAGCTAAAATTTAATCATGATTATTTTACTCGATACTAGTACGCCAACATGTAAAATTACCATTATTAATGATAAGAAGAATTATGACTATGAATGGCTAGCCGAAAGAATGTTGGCAAAGGACCTACTGGCACATTTGAACAAAATCTTAGATGGACTCGGCAAGACCTGGACCGATATTTCGGCCATTGGTGTTTTTGAAGGTCCTGGTAGTTTTACGGGGCTTCGTATCGGCATGACTGTCATGAACACTATTGCCGACAGTCAGGATATTCCGATTAATGGTGGACGTGGCGATGATTGGCAGGAAGTTGTTCTAGATAAACTAAAAAATGGTAAAAATGAAAAAATCGTCTTACCTTTTTACGAACATGAAGCACATATCACATCTCCAAGAAAATAGCTTGCGCAAGTCATATAAAAAAGGCTACTATATATATAGTCCATTTGGGACCCTGAATAATTTTTTGAAACCGACGCCACAGGCTAACTGAATTTTGATAATAACAATTTATTTGTAATAGAAAAACATCACACGTCTTGGCGAGGAAAGGATAGATCATGTTAGTAGAGGTAATAATTGCCCTAGTTGCAGCTCTTGCTGGAATTGGGGGTACATTTGTGTACGAAAAACAACGCCAAACAGGTGGAAAGCTAAAGGCTGAAAAAGAAATATCGGCCGCCAAAGTAAAGGCTAGTGATATTTTACTAAAGGCCAAAGACGAAGCCATTAGGCTTGAGAATGAACGTCGTAAAGACTGGAAGAAAACCGAAGACAGATTAGCGGATCGAGAGACATCATTAGATAGAAAAATAGACGAACTTGATAAGCGTGCCGAAAAGTTACGCAGCGAGGAACGAAACGTTGAAGATTTAAAGGACGAGATTCGCGAGATTCGAACCAAACAACAGGAAAAGTTGGAAAAAGTTGCAAAACTAACTAAGGCTGATGCTGCTGAAAAGCTGATGCAAATGACCGAACGTGATATTAAACAAGATATGATTGGGTTGATTAATAAATTGCAAAATGATGCCAAGGAAGAGGCTGAAGATCAGGCTCAAGTAATTCTACTGACTGCTATGGAGCGTATGTCATCTGAGGTTACTGCCGAACGAACTGTTACTGCGCTTAAATTACCTGATGAAGAGATGAAGGGACGTATAATTGGTAAAGAAGGGCGTAACATTCAGTCACTACAACGTGCAACTGGTGTTGATATATTAGTTGATGACACGCCAGGTATGATTATCCTCAGCTCTTTTGATCCGATTCGTCGTCAAATTGCGCGAATGAGCCTGGAACTATTAATGAAGGATGGTCGCATCCATCCGGGCCGTATTGAGGAAGTCGTGGCCAAAGCCGAATTAGAGATTAATAAAGAGGTCAATCGTGCCGGTGAAGATGCTGCTAGGGAAGTTGGAGTCGTTGGTATTCCAAAAGAGATGTTACGTCTACTAGGCGAACTGAAATTCCGTACAAGTTATGGTCAGAATGTTTTGTTGCACAGTGTCGAGATGGCACACCTAGCTGGACTGATTGCCGAGGAAATCGGGGCAGATGTTCGCACTACCAAGATTGCCACACTATTACACGATACCGGTAAAGCCGTCACGCACAAGATGGAGGGCAAACATCACCATATTGCCGCCGAACTTGCCCGAAAATTCGGTATGTCAGAAGAAATAGCTCACGCCATTGAAGCCCATCATGATGATGTCGAGGCTACAACCCCAGAAGCTTTGGTAGTACGTTTGTGTGACTCATTGTCATCAGCCAGGCCGGGCGCCAGGAATATTAGTGCTGAAAACTTCGTCGAACGTATGAAGGACCTTGAAAACATAGCACTTGGGTTTAAGGGCATCGACAAAGCTTTTGCAATTAGCGCCGGTCGTGAAGTCCGCGTTATCGTCAGTCCAAAGGAAATCGATGACCTTAGTGCAATCAAATTGGCACGTGATATTGCAGTCAAGATTGAAAGTACTATGCAATATCCAGGTACAATCAAGGTTAATGTTATTCGTGAAACTCGTGCCATCGAATTTGCCAAGTAGTTTGTTGTAAATACGGTACTTCTCATATTCAAGCTTATGCTTTATGATATGTATCAATGAGTAGATCAGAAATTCGCAAGGATTATTTTAAAGACGAACTGGTTATTATTGCACCAAAGCGGGCGGCTAGGCCTCATACTGTCCGTACGGTTTCCGAAACCAGAGGTATTTGTTATTTCTGTCCAGATTTTTTCCAAAATGAAGTTATCACTTATCGGGATGACAACTATAATGGTGATTGGGAAATATTATCAACCGTCAATAAATTTCCATACGTCAGCTTGGACAATCCAGAGGCTTATGGTCAAGCCGAGGTTCTTATCGAGACTAGGCAACATGGTTTGGATATTAACGATTTTTCAGTTGATCATATTGTTCGAATATTCAATGCCTATACTGACAGGTTTGAAGCGCTTAAAAATATTGATAAGATTAAACACGTGATTATATTTAAGAACGAGGGGGGCAAAGCTGGAAATTCCATTGACCACTCTCATTCTCAGATAGTCGCACTGCCTTTCTTACCCCCCAAGACAGAAATTGAAGGACTTGCATACAATAAATATCGTCTGGAACATGCTACTTGCCCTTATTGCGATGCAATTATCAAAGAGACCGAAAAGAAAGACCGAATTATTTGGGAAGACGAAAATGTTTTTGTTTTAGCGCCTTGGGCCAGTAACTCTCCATATGGGGCATGGTTCTTACCGAAACGTCACGTCAGGTTTTTATCTGATTTAACAAGGGCTGAAAAAGAATCAATAGCGATTGCCATGAAGATATTACTAACCAAGTTGGATCAGGTTGGAATTGCTTACAATTACTTCGTAGAAAATGCAGTTAACCAAGAGGATTATCACATGCATATTAAACTTGCACCAAGGCCAAATGTTTGGGGTGGGTTAGAACTGGGCACGGGCATAATTGTAAATCCAATTGCTCCAGAATATGCTGCCAAATTCTATCGCGGTGAAGTTAAAATTGAAAGTGATCCTAAATACTAGACTAAGGTATTTTTTACAAGTAAAATCTACCAAAGTCAAAGGTTTGAGCCGTAGTTGTATTCAAATTAATAATCCGGCATCATTGATGCCGGATTATTAATTTGGTCGGGGTGAAAGGACTTAAACCTTCGACCTCCCGGTCCCAAACCGGGCGCGCTATCAACTGCGCCACACCCCGATGGTGTTTACATCCAAGAATTATAACTCATTCTTGTTAATCTTGCCAGTAGACTAAAGTGGTGGTTATTATGTTCCAAAGGCGTTAATATAAGTTGTATGGTAAATAAAATATTCAAAAATATATTCAAGGCCAATCAAATAAACTGGATAAAGCGGAATTTTCTACCTTTTTTGATATTAGGGTCTGTTATAACATTCATAATTTGTATGTATATTGGTTTGCGTCAAAGTGTTTGGTTCGACGAAGCATTTTCAATTATGATAGCTAAGAAGCCACTTAGTGAACTAATACGCCTGACTTCTGTCGATACCCATCCTCCGCTATACTATTTGATTTTAAAATCCTGGGCTGGATTGTTTGGATGGGGTGAATTTGCCCTCCGCAGCCTAAGTGCATTAGCGGCAGCTGGGGTAGTTATATTTAGTGGTTTACTTGTTAAGCGTGCATTTGGTAATCGCACGGCTTTGGTGTCGTTGCCATTTATCGTATTTGCACCATTTCTTTTACGCTATGGCTTCGAGATTCGTATGTACGCCATAGTGTCGTTAATCGGTATTGTGGCAACCTATGTGTTGGTACTAGCTATGGAAACTCGGTCAGGTCGTAGGCAGTGGTTGTTATATTCAATTTATGCCATCCTAGTTGCCCTAGGAGTTTATATGCTGTATTACAGCGTGCTGCTTTGGTTTGCGCACCTAATTTGGTTAACTTATGTGGCACATAAGAACAAGCAACCAATTATTAAATCAAAGTGGATGATTGCGTATATAGGCAGTGTAATATTATTTTTACCATGGCTACCTACATTCTTGAGACAAATAACTAATGGGGCCTTAGCACCGATTTCACAAGCCTTAACGATAGACAACTTGGTCGGAATTGTTTCTTTTAGTACAGTTTATCAACCGACATGGCAACTTAGTCCAATAATCTCTCTTGTCGTTTTATTTGCTATTATTTCAATCGTATATTTTTCGATACAGGCCTTTAAACATATTTCAAGAAAACAAAAACCTTACTTAATGTTGTTGGCGTTCTATGTTTTAGTACCGATATCAATCATCGCTGTTGTCTCGATATTTAGGCCAATGTATGTTGAACGTTACATCTCTCACATTATTATAGGAGGTTATATATTCCTAGGTGTGGTGGTTGCACTTTCAACTTATAATAAATCATCTATGATAGAATGGGCTGTCGCAGGTTTATTATTTGCGACTTTACTTTTTGGCACAATTCAACTATCTCAAACAGGAAATTTTAATTTTCAACGTCTTCAAAAACCAACAGTTAATGACGTAGCTGGATCTATCCCTCGCTGTGATGATGATTCGATTGTTTTAGCTGCCGGGCCGTATGAAGCAATCGAGCTTTCATATTATTTACCAAATTGTCAGTTACATTTCTATAGTAAGACAGCTGAACTTAGTGGAGGGTATGCCGCTTTATCGAATAGTCGACTGCGTACAGCGAATCCTACAACCCAATTTATTAATACTAAACGCTTAGCCTATGTTTACTATGGTCAGCCAGAGCTAGAGATGCCATTGTCATTTAAAAAAATAGATGAAAAAACTTTCGGTTCAATGCATGTTGCAACATTTGTAGACAATTAAAGCTATCTTGGTCTTTTTAGCGCCATTTTACGAGCTAGTTCCGTGTATGGCTCTTCAAAACTTTTACTAGTGAATTTACCAAACTTTCTGATAACGGCTTGTTTGATTAAATAATCGGCAATTTTAGGATTTTTCGGAAGTAATGATCCATGAAGGTAACTGCCAATTACATTTTTATATCGCGCACCTTCGCTAACATCCACGGTATTATTGCCGGCGCCTAAACGAACGCGACCAAGTGCTGGTACTTGATGTCCTAGAAAAGTTTGTCCGCTGTGGTTTTCGTACCCAAATATGTCACCAAACTGTTCGCTGTGAGTAATGATATTGCCAATAAGTCGTTCGGATTTGCCATATGTTTCAATATTCAACAGGCCAATTCCTTCAATTATTTCACCATCCGCAGTTTTAAAAAATTTACCAAAAAGTTGATACAGCCCGCAAATCATTAACATTGGTACACCATCATTCGCGTATTCGCATAACTTTGGCCCGATTACTAGTAAATCATTCATAATTTTATTTTGACCGCTATCTTGACCACCTCCACCAACAATAATATCAACGTCATCAGGTAATTTATCACCTTGGTTGTATTCTATTATTTTTGATTGATAGCCATACCATTCGAGTCGTTTTTTTAGACACAAAATATTTCCCATATCACCATATATATTCATGTCATGAGAATACAAATGTAGAATAGTGATTATATTCGTGCTCATTTAACGACCTCAACGTTTGTAATTTTAGATAAACTTTTACGGATAGATACCATTGCAGTATAAGTGCAATAAATACGTTTGGGTTTATTTTTTGCGTTACTTATAAAATTCTTTAACGCATTTTTTAAATCAGTCTCGACATTATTGATTAACACTCCGTCGTATTGTAAACGTAAAGCCATATCGTATGCTCGTATCCCAGATACCTGACTTACTCCATTCCCGACAAGGCTGGTAAAATCGACATCCCACAACCATGACATGTCACGTCCATCAGCGTAATTATCATTAATGGCAATCATAGTAGCGTAATCAACCGGATTGAATGATTTTAGACCCAGCCTGAAACCAGACGGATTTTTAACTAGTACTAGTTCAAGTGGCTTCCCATCGACAACCAACGTTTCTCCGCGTCCAAAAGCCGGTGTAACATTGGAAAGGGCGTCGATAAGTTTTGTTTCGTCAATGTCTTTACCTATAATGACTCGCACAAGTACTAGTGCTGCTGCGGCATTGAAAACGTTGTATATGCCAGTTAGTTTTAGTTTGGTTGATATCTTTTTATTATCAATAGCAAAAGTTGCTGAGTTTTCTGAAAATTTAGAAAGTACCACATCAGCTGAAATCGGCGAATGTACAACCGTTAGGTCTTTGTGTAATTCATCATCACTTGGGAATAGTTCCAATAGGCTGTCATCTAGCCCAAAATAGTGGACTTTTTTAATATCAATTAATTTTGCGATACCAGATATCCTAACGTCCTCACGGTTTAGAACAACATCCTTAGTTGTGGCATTAGCGATATGACGTAGCATTTTAGTGGTGCTGTCAATTTCGCCAAATCTGTCCAATTGGTCGCGCATGACATTTAATATCAGGCTAAAACTTGGTGGTATTTTATCGACGAAATGTACAGCGTGGGCTTCATCTAGCTCGAGGACAGCTATGTCAGCGTGTAGCCGACCTTTTATGTCGATATCGCCCAAAAGTGCCGCAGCTACACCGCGTGTAAAGTTACTACCTGTGCGGTTTGTAAAAACCTTTAGGCCTTGGCTTTCAAGTAATTCGACAACCATTTTTGTGGTTGTTGTTTTGCCGTTTGTTCCGCTGATAACAACGACTCCAAGCGGAAGAGTTGATAATGTATTTTGGATAAAATCAGGATAAATATGTTCAACAACCAGACCGGGCAACGCCGAACCACCGCCACGAAGCCCAGCGATACTTTTTATGGCTTTTCCTAGAATTGTAACAAGAGGTTTTGGCATATGGTCTATTATAGCATTGGTCGCAGAGCCAATATAACGTAAGCTCGGTGTATAGTTTGCTATAATAGTGACATGTTTTTAGTGGGTATCTTGTCGTGGTGGTATAAAAATGGCTGGAAGTCTAGGGTTCAGATTGTTAAAAGTAGGTTTGAGTCTTCAGCCGACTTCTTTTCGATTAGACTTCTAGCTTCAACAATATTCGCACCATTCAGGCAGATTTCAGCAGGGAGTGTTTCGGGTCCACTTGCCGAACAACTTCGCGCGTTTTTTGACAGGTTGATATCACGTGTCGTTGGCGCTGTTGTCCGTACATTCATGATTATATTTGGTGGTTTGGCAATGATTCTTCAGCTTATATTTGGTGGTTTTGTGATAATTATTTGGCCAATTCTACCTTTTTTGCCAGTAATTGGGCTGATATTGATGGTGACTGGATGGGTGCCACAATGGAAGGTATAAAGTTTAACTACGGAAGTGTCCGGAGCCAAAAGGCCCGTATTAGTATTAAGTTTTCTAAAAACTGGCTACTTGTTCTGATGTTATTAGTTGTTACGTTGGCAGGTCTTGGTATTTTGCTAATCATTATCGGTTATGCAATTGGCTGGGTCTTTATTGGTTTTTCAGTTGTTCCTGCCATGATAGTTGATTGGTACGATAGCGAATTACATCATCTGGCTGTAAATAAAAATCCAAAGACAATTGACGATATCTTGTCGGGTGAAGTATTAGGTAGGTTATCGCCGAAGCCAACACCAAAAGAAGTCGCTAATATCATCAGTAATTTATATGGTGGACAGTTTTTTTCGTTAAGATTTGGGATTGGTTCTGGGTTTTTGAATGATTGTTCTTCTGTAAATAGTAATGATGCTGACATTTTATGGAAAATAGCTGGGGAGTTATGTAGCCAGGCCAATAGCAAAAATATATCAGCCGCAGTCTTAGTCGTGGCAATAATTAAAATGGCGCCAAATTACCAGAGCCTATTGAGCCACCTACAACTAAATATTGATGACTTGGTAAATGGAATACAATGGTACGATCATTTGCATGATTTGATGATTAGTAATCGCAGGCCAAGGCGCAATGGCGGTGTAGCTCGTGATTGGTCTTTTGGTTGGACGCCACTTCTTAATCGTTTTGGTCAACAGATTGGCAATAATGCGCCGCTATTTGATTTAGTTGCGCATGACGATGCCCTTGATCAACTGATTGGCATTTTCAGTAAAAATGGTCGTCAAAACGCACTATTAGTCGGGCAATCTGGCTCAGGAAAAACAGAAATTATCAGTTCCTTTGCTTCTAGACTACTTGATGCGGACTCTAATCTACCAGGCAGTCTTAAGTTTCGTCAGGTTTTTAGCTTGGACTCATCGGCTTTGATAGCGGCCGCGCCTGATAGAGGCGGACTCGAGCAATTGGTTCCACGGATTTTAAATGAGGCGTATCGATCGAAAAATATTATAATTTGTCTAGATAATGCTCAGTTATTCTTTGAAGATAGTATAGGCTCGGTCGATATTTCAAACGTGCTACTACCAATTCTAAAAGCTGGTAATTTGCGTATGATTCTGACTATGGATGAACAACGTTATTTACAAATTAGTAAAAGGAATTCCGATATTGCGAATGCCTTAAATCGAATTGTTGTTGCACAAGCTGATAAATCGCAGACATTTGATATTATGCAAGACCAGTCAGTCTTAATTGAATACGATAATCAAGTTATATTTATGTATCAAGCACTAGCCGAAGCTTTTCGGCTGAGTGATCGTTATGTTCACGATCAATCAATGCCAGGCAAGGCGATAAAACTGCTTGAATCTGCTGCAAACTATAGTCAAAATGGAATTGTCTCGGCCAAATCAGTCAGGTTGGCTATTGAAAAAACAATTGGAGTCAAAGTTGGCGTGGCAACTGAAAGTGATGAACGTGAAAAGTTACTAAACCTAGAAACATTGATTCACAATCGAATGGTTAATCAAAAACGTGCCGTAAATGTCGTCAGTGACGCTCTTAGGCGGGCTAGGGCTGGTGTACGAAACGAGAATCGACCAATCGGTACATTCCTCTTCCTGGGGCCAACTGGCGTTGGTAAAACAGAATTGGCAAAATCGTTGGCTGAAATATATTTTGGTGGAGAAGACAGAATTGTTCGTCTAGATATGAATGAATATGTCAGTAATAGTGATGTCAAACGATTGATTGCTGACGGGGCAGATAACACTAATAGTCTGACGGCCCGGGTTATGAAACAACCTTTTAGCGTAGTTTTACTGGACGAAATCGAAAAAGCTCATCCAAATGTTATGTCGACTTTGCTTCAGGTTTTAGATGAAGGAATTTTACGTGATATTCGCAATCGTGAAGTAAGTTTTCGAGACGCAATTATTATTGCGACTAGTAACGCGGGCGCCAACAGAATTCGAGAGTATCTGGATAGGGGATATGACATCGAACAATTTGAGGATAAGTTTATTGATGAATTAATCAGCAGTAATCAGTTCCGTCCAGAATTTCTAAATCGGTTTGATGAAATCGTAATGTTTAGGCCACTAAACAAAACTGAATTACTACAGGTTGTCAATTTAATGATTGCCGCAGTTAATAAAACGTTGGCGCTCCAAAAGGTGAGTGTCAATGTGGCGGATGATGCCAAAGAATATTTAGTGCATACTGGATACGATCCACGTTTAGGTGCCAGGCCGATGCGTCGGGTTGTTCAGCGAGCAGTTGAAAATACAGTTGCCAAGCAAATGTTATCTGGATCAGTAGAACCAGGCAGTGTAGTCGAGATATCGCTGGAACAAGTAAAAGAGTTAATTGATTCAAAATCAAAAGCCGACGAATTAGCAGTCAATTAAGGTCGTAGTGTTCCGGCAAAAACTTGCCAAGCAAGTAGTGATTTAGCAACTAAACTAAGGATTATATAGGCTCGTTCACCGTAAAGGTAATCTTTCCATGGGCCAATCTTTTTATATTGTAAAACCATATTTACAGCAAAACAGTTAAAGAAAATAAAGATAGAAACGAATATCCAATATACAAACGTTGGCGCAGCGCTACCGTTGGCAGCGCCAAGCCACATATAAAAGGCAACTGCTAGCCATGGTACAAGGCCAGCTAGACAGCCAATCCAATAACTCAGCCAGTTTGTCTTTTTGGTGGTTTGATTGTGTATTTCCATGACCAAACCCATCAAGTTCATGATGCCGGTCAGTGTGAATATCATAACAAGGCTCATGAGGTCATAGATGCCGACGAGCAATGATATTGCAACCATCATAATACTGGCCGACAAAGCGTATTCAATCCACCTGGCCTTATTGATACCTTTTTTCAGGTCTTTATTGTAGTCCTTATTATAAACTGTGGCGATTACAAAATGCGCGGCGGCGGACAAGAAAAAGAATATTGCAATTAATGCCGGTAATGACAGGTCGAATAGAAATTTTCCAGTTGGCACCAGGCTTTGTGAGACTTTATCGAATGCCAGATAGCTCCCACTAATCGGGAGAGTGAATGTCTTACTTAATATTAGTATCAAAATACCCTGTGCAAAGTGCATAAATCCCATTGTTAAGTTGAATTTGCGAAGACTTGTAAATGTAATTTTACTCATAATTTTATTATATACCTTTTTTGATTTGGTTGTCAGGCGGTCGCTGCACTTCCTATTTCCGCTTGTTTGTAAAAATATGTAAACACATTTTTACTGCTCGGCGCTTCATGCACCAACGACTTTTTTTGCTTTGCAAAAAGTCGGTGGGCTCAATCCATCCGAAGTGTCAAAATAAAATATCCGACCTGTGGCCGAATAATTTATTTTGGTACCCCGGGTTGGAATTGAACCAACGACCTTAGGCTTAGAAGTCCTCTGCTCTATCCACTGAGCTACCGGGGCATATAGTACATTATGAATTGTTTGGATTGTCCTGATATTCATTTCTCAGTGGATAGAGCATGCTAATTTCTATCTCGCTTCGTTGGTCACTGAGTTACCGGGGCATATCACTACCTAGACATTATAACAAAGTTTTATTGTATCTTGCTGTTAGTAAAAAACCGAGAGTATAATGATTACATAAGGGGGATAGATAATGACAGAAATTATTGATAATGGTCCAGCGCCATTTGTAGCAAATATTGAAGCATCAACAATAGAGAACACTAACTATCGGACAACTATGTGGACTGGCAGAAATTTGCAGTTGACATTGATGTCGATTGAACCAGGTCATGATATTGGCCTAGAAGTTCATGATACACATGATCAGTTTTTGCGAATCGAGCAGGGTATGGCAACTGTCTCTATGGGACCTAGCCAAGAACAGTTACAGACCTGGCAGGCAGGAAGTAGTGATGCCGTATTTGTGCCAGCTGGAACTTGGCATAACCTTGCCAGTAGTGGCGAAGTTGCATTGAAGGTTTATTCAATTTATGCACCACCGCAACATCCACAAGGCACAGTTCACGTTACACAGGTTGAAGCTGAAGCTGCCGAAGCTGCGCAACAGTAATATTTTAAGTAGACCAACACTGTTAGTACTGGTATAATGTAACGGCGCGGGCGTCGTATAATGGCTAATATGCCTGCCTTCCAAGCAAGCGATGAGAGTTCGATTCTCTCCGCCCGCACCAAAGTTAAAATTTATGGCGAATGTAGCTCAGTTGGTTAGAGCGTCGGGTTGTGGTTCCGAAGGTAGTGGGTTCGATCCCCATCATTCGCCCCAAATAAATAGATAGGCATTTATGTCTATCTATTTATTTGGAACGTCTTATGTGATTGAACCCACGAAGTAGTGGGTGAGAACTGCCAGTCGGCAGTTCGCAAGGAAACATTCCGATGCAAACTGTGTTTGCAATCGTGAATTTTCGGGGTCGCGGAACGTGACCGATCCCCATCATTCGCCCCAAAATATTAAAACCAAGCTTTATGCTTGGTTTTAATATTTTGAGAGTAATTGATTTGTGGATTGAACCCACGAAGGTAGTGGGTGAGAACTGCCAGTCTATATTTCTCGCAAAGTTTCGATATCGGCGCCAAGCGTATTTAAGCGATTGGCAAAATCTTCATAACCACGGTTAATCGAATAGACATTGCGCAGCACTGATATACCAGGGGCAGCTAACATAGCTAGCATAATTACAACCGATGGACGCAGGGCAGGTGGAGAAATTATTTCGGCCGGCCGCCACTTGGTTGGACCGGTGATATAAACACGGTGTGGGTCAACAAGCTCAATTTTGGCATTAAGTTTAGACAGCTCGGTGAAGTATATTGCCCTATTTTCATAAGTCCAATCATGAACCATGGTGCGTCCAGTTGCAGCGGTTGCAATCAGACCTAAAAATGGCAAATTGTCCATATTTACGCCTGGGAATGGCATACTGTGAAGTTTGTCTTTTGGTGCAAGCAATTTGGAATGCAAAACCTGAATATCAACTAATCGTGTTTCGCCGTTTCTTGCCTTGTACTCGTCACTTATTGTGCGTTGTAGGCCCATATTATCTAGGATGGCTAGTTCGATTTCGACAAACTCAATCGGAACACGTTTGATTGTAATCTGTGAATCAGTTACAAGGGCGGCGGCTATGAAACTCATAGCCTCAATCGGGTCTTCACTGATGTTATATTCAACGTTTTGGTTAATACTTCGGACACCTCGAACCCTGAGGGTCGTCGAGCCAATGCCTTCAATCTTGACCCCCAATTTTTGAAGGAAAAAGCATAAATCCTGAACCATATAGTTAGGGCTAGCATTGCGAATGGTCGTCGTACCATCGTATAGGGCTGCTGCCATCAAAACGTTTTCTGTTGCTGTATCACCTCGTTCAGTTAAAAGGATATTACCAACAGCTGTTTTTTTTGTAACTGTTGCATGGTAACACTCATTCAAAGTTTCAACCTTCAGTCCAAATGGGGCAAGGCCAGCCATATGTGGTTCAACTGTGCGTGTACCTAGGTCACATCCGCCAGCAAATGGTATCTTGAAATCGCTATATTGATGCAACAGTGGCCCAAGTAGCATAATAACTGTACGAGTACGCTTTGCAGCGGCAGTATTCATATCCTGTAGTTTTAGCCTAGCTGGAGGGATTATTTCTAGATCGTTTTTTTCGTTTAGCCAGCGAACTTTTACACCGATACTTTGCAATACTTCGATAATTCGATTTACTTCTTCAATTCTGGCAACCCTACGTAGGGTTGTGGTGCCATGGTTTAACAGACTAGCGCACAGCAGACCAACCGCTGCATTTTTGCTGGTTTTAACTTCGATTTCACCTGATAATTTTTTGCCACCGTTTATCTTGAAGTCGATTTTGCCTTGTTGGTTAAGACTAACTAATCCACTTGACAATACGTCACTAATACGTGCCAACATCTCAAGGCTGATATTTTGGCCACCTTTTTCAATACGATTAATTGCGCTTTGACTGGTGCCTAGAGCCTCAGATAATTGGGCTTGGGTTAGTCCACGAGATTGCCTGGTCTCTTGAATTAGTTTACCAATTTTTCCTTTGTAGTCGTCGTTTGTCATCTAAACCATGATATATCAGCCATGATATAAAATCAACAGTGGTATAATTGTACTAAATAGGAGGTTACATTGTTATGAAAGACGATAAAATCGCAAAGCTTATTGCAGGTGAAGAAAAACGGCAGCGTGATGGGTTGGAATTAATTCCAAGCGAAAATTATGTCAGTCGCGAGGTGTTAAATGCACTCGGTAGCGTCTTTACTAATAAATACTCCGAAGGTTACCCTGGCAAACGTTACTATGGTGGTCAGGAATTTACCGATCAAGTCGAACTGCTGGCGATTGAACGTGCCAAGAAGCTATTTAAGGCCGATCATGCCAATGTGCAGCCACATTCAGGTGCACCGGCCAATGAAGCCGTCTATAGCGCGTGGTTAGAGCCTGGTGACACGGTCTTGGCGATGGACCTTAGTCACGGTGGACATTTGACTCACGGGGCACCTGTAACACGTAGCGCACATCTGTATAACTTTATACGTTACAAAATGAAAGATATTTCAACCGGTGAAATAGATTATGAAGAGTTAAGAGAACTAGCGCTAAAACATAAACCCAAGATTGTCTTGGCCGGATTTAGTGCCTATCCACGGGAATTGGATTACGCCAAATTTGCAGCCATCGGTAACGAGGTTGGTGCACTATTAATGGCTGACATGGCACACATTGCAGGCCTTATAGCCGCAGGTGTGGCCAAGAATCCCTTTGACTATGGTTTTCATGTTATTACGACTACAACACACAAGACGTTGCGTGGACCACGTGGCGGTATGATTTTGTCAAAGGGTACTGTCAGTAACCCTTTGCGCGCACCAGAAAAGACACTTGAAAACATTCCGACTCTGATTGATAGGGCAGTCTTCCCTGGAATGCAAGGTGGTCCACATATGCACTCGATTGCCGCCAAGGCCGTTGCTTTTCATGAGGCTTTGCAGCCAGAGTTTAAAATATATGCCCAGCAGATTCTGGACAACACTTCGGAACTGGCCAATCAGATGATGAAAAGGGGATTCAAGTTGATTACCGGTGGTACAAGTAATCATTTAATCCTAGCAGATGTATATCAAAGTTTTGGAATCGACGGAAAAGTTGTCGAAACTGCCCTTGATGCTGTCGGGCTGAATGTAAATGCTAATTCAATACCAGATGACACTTTGCCGCCATTCAAACCAAGCGGTATTAGGCTAGGTACAGCGGCAATTACTACCCGTGGGTTTGTCGCCGCCGACATGAAACAGATTGCAGAATGGATGAAACAGGCGATTGATAACCGCGATAACCCTGGTAAATTAGCTGAACTAAAGGCAGAAGTCGTTGCATTGGCAAGACAATACCCATTGCCAAGTGATAAGAAGTAGATTTTAACCTAATTATTAGGTTGTGCTGGGGAAACATCTTGATGGGAATGTATTGAAAGTCCCTGGGTCTGTTATGTATCCATCCGTGACGTAACCAATTTGTGGTGTTGCGTTGCCGTAATCCCAATAACCAATTTTGATACCAGATACGACAGTAATAGTAGCTGCATCAGTTGGTACAGTTGCCGAACCAGTGGTACCACACTTGACGTAGTTTACTTCGGCAGGTTTTGTAGGTAGGTTGCCACTGGAGAGTATGGTTGCATCCAGTAGGCCAGTTGTATTCATATAATATTGCTGTGTGGTATCGTTGAGGGCTACGAATGTCGCTGGGTATATACCTTTTTCGGCGTAGTATGATAACATTTTCTTTTTGGTTTGAGTCGCCGAGCTGAGGGCGGTTGACCCATTCGCTTTAGCCGCAATACTAGTGTACGAGACTAGCGTAATCGCTGCCAATATACCAATTACCACTATAACAACTAGCAGTTCGACAATTGTAAAACCCTTGGTCCTAATAACCTTATTATTATTTATCACTTAAATACTCCTGAATTATAATTTTTTATTATACTTATGCTTTTATGATAAGGCTATTGGGATCTTATTGCAAGTAAAATACCCGCCTGAAGGCGGGTATTTTGTCATGTTGTTACTGAGCTTTATTATGAGCCTGTTGTTACACAGTTAACAGCTACGCCGGCAACGTTGCCGCTGGTGACTCCAGCTGTCAAGAATGGAGCTGTACCGTCATCAAATTTCCAATAGCTGACTTTTACGCCAGTAATTACACCACCGGTCGAACCTGGTGCAGTCTGAAGTTCAGTTAATGCAGTTGCAGGAGTACCGATTGTCAGTACGGTTGGTGTACCTGTAACGGTCTTATAACCACAAATTGCATACTGGATTACGCCAGCATAAGGGTTAGCAGAAGGTGCTGTCATTGAAGTTGTGTTAGCTTGTGCTACAGCTGCCTGAGTGCTGACACCTGACATATTATAGGTTGTAGTTGAAGCTGCGCCAGTTAGAAGTGAAAGCCTATCTGGGAAACCTTTGGCATCATTGGCATCAACATTATATGCGCCAACTTTTTGGATGACGTTATTTGCAGTTGATTGACCACTTGATGTGTTGGCACGGGCCGTGATGCCGTTATATGAAACTAATGTGATAGCGGCCAGGATGCCGATAACTACGATAACGACCAAAAGCTCGACGATGGTAAAACCACGAGTTTTATTAATTGTTGATATTCTACTCATTTTTTTATTGCCCCCTATAAATTGTAATAAGTTGTACTGGTGAACATTATAATGTAAGTATTTTATAAACACAAGCACTATCTGGAAATTTAATATCCCCTATAAAAGGGGATATTAAATGTTTTAAATAACTATTCAAATTTACGGTTGGCAACCAGTTTGGGTAGTGCCGTTATCAGATGTAGCCGTACCTGTTAATAGGTATGCAGGTGCTGCTCCACCAGCGGCATTATAATCCCAGTAACCTACACAAGCACCTGTCCCTGCTGTGTTGACCCTATAGGAAATAGCGCTGCCCGCAGTGACTGTAGTCCATGTTACTACCAAGGTAGTAGGAATCTTGGCATCACTAGCGTTAAGCGCGGTCGTGACCGTTGCTGCTGTTGCA
>JAYTVU010000034.1:0-16801 GCA_043743855.1 bacterium | reverse complement strand
AATCTGTGCTAGCTGGTAGTTTTTCGGTGGCACTTGAACATGCCGCGATTTAATTTACAAAGACTGGTATAATAATCGGCAGTTATGAGTGAAAACATCAAGAATGAAAAAATGGAAGCGATTGTTAGCTTAGCTAAACGTCGTGGATTTATTTATCAGGGTAGTGAAGTATACGGTGGCTTAAGTGGAACGTGGGATTACGGTCCATTAGGAGTTGCGTTAAAACGCAACATTATGAATCAATGGTGGAAGATGTTCGTTGAAGACCGTGATGACATGTTTGGTGTTGACGCAGCAATATTGATGAATCAACGAGTTTGGAAGGCTAGCGGGCATATAGAAACGTTCACCGACCCATTAGTTGAGTGTTTAAATTGTAAGTCGCGTTTTCGTGCTGATAAAATTAACATTAGTAAATGCCCAAACTGTGGCAAGGAGAACACCTTTGGTGAACCTCGTCAGTTTAATATGATGTTCAAAACACATGTCGGTCCGGTTGATGACGAAAGTTCAACTAGTTATCTGCGTCCCGAAACCGCCCAGGGAATTTTCACAAACTACAAAAATATTTTAGACAGTTTTTATCCAGATTTACCGTTTGGTGTTGCTCAGCAGGGCAAGGCTTTTCGCAACGAAATTTCACCGCGCGATTTTATTTTCCGAGCACGCGAATTTGAACAAATGGAAATTGAGTATTTTGTACGTCCCGATAAGTGGGAAGAATCATTCGAAATGTGGCGCAAACTTGTTTGGGACTGGTGCGAAGCAGTCGGATTGCCAAAAGAGTCCGTGCACGAACTCGAAGTACCAGACAATGACAGAGCACACTATAGCAAACGAACAATCGACTTTGAATTTGATTTTCCAATCGGTCGCGAGGAATTACTTGGCTTGGCATACAGAACTGATTTCGATTTACGCAACATTGAGCGTGAATCAGGTAAAAGTATGGAATATAGCGTCAAAGGCATTAATGAAAAATTCGTGCCTCATGTTATCGAACCAAGTTTTGGTGTAGAACGAGCTATCATGGCTGTACTATCCAGTGCATACTCTGAAGACGAAGTTAACGGAGAAAAACGTGTGTTCTTGAAGTTACCTAAACATATTGCTCCGGTTAAATATGCCGTTTCACCACTAGTGAAAAACAAACCTGAACTTGTGGCCAAAGCTCGCGAAGTATACGACATCCTAAAGAAAAAATTTGGCGCTGTTATGTGGGATGATAATGGCAACATCGGCAAACGTTATCGTCGTCAGGACGAAATTGGTACGCCAAGTTGTGTGGTTATTGATTTTGAAACACTCGAAAACAATACCGTGACTGTTCGTGATCGCAACACAACCGAGCAAAAACGCGTTTCTATTGAAAATTTGGTCCAATAAAGCAATTTAAAACACGCTAGATATAGCGTGTTTTAAGATAGACTATTATTTGTACTAAGCTAGTTTTGCTTTTTTAGGTTTTTTCACAGCTTTTTTCTTATCTTGTCCTTTTGACATAACAACATCCTTTCGTTATCAGACTTTCAAGATCTTATAGTAACATTATGCGCTTAAGCTTCGCAAATTCAAGTCAATTTTGTAGTAGAATGGATAGTAATGATTACATACTATACAGACGGAAGCTGCAGTCCTAACCCTGGTCCCGGTGGATTTGCCGTAATAAAAGACGTAGAACTAGCAATAGTTGGGCACGAACCAATGTCAACCAATATTCGCATGGAAGGAATGGCGATTGCCGCTGCCTTAAATGATGCGAACGGTGAAAAATGCCAAATCTATAGCGATAGTGAATTTTGGGTAAACGTTATCACAAAGTGGGGTATTAGCTGGGAATCAAATGGCTGGTCCAAGAAGAGTGGTGAAATAAAAAACCTCGATATCGTCAAAGAAGTATGTCGGTTACATAAAGAGGCGGACGCAAAGTTATTCTGGGTTCGTGGTCATGTTGGCAACATTAGTAATGAACTAGCCGACAGATGGGCTAACAAGGCTCGTGAAGAGCGATTGGCTGGTAAATTTGTATTTTAATTCTAAACTTCGTCATACAGTTTAGACCCAGGAGCGCCTCGGCTTAAGTAATCCTCTAACTCGGCGGAATGGGACTCTTCTGTGCCTCGTTTTAGGTTTTTTCCAAGGAAGCCGTACTTAAATCGATTGACAATTGGCTGGTATGATTCAGAGTTCGGGGCTAGTACTAAGCATAGTGGGCTAGCAATCTGTTTGAACACACCGTTTTTGTCGCTACCGACTATTGTCTTCACTGTGGCTAGATCCTCTCTGGGCCAGTAATGATCAAGGTCTAGTACTTGTTCGAGTGTAGAATAGTTTTGCATATGATAACCTTGATTTGGGCCATACTGTGAGCCGCCAACCCCAGAGTGCACTGACTTGTGTCTTTTGGTAATAACAGAAGCAATTCGGTATAGCGATCGGGCAGCCGAGTCTATATGGCAGTCCAAGCTATTCATGTTTGGTGTTGACCAGACTGGGCCGCTAACTGCAATACAGTGACGTGATTCAGGCTCTAGCGAACTTAGCATCTGGTTGTGCCAAGCTTTTGGGAATATTGGTGTTGAGTCGGCATCCAATATAATTAATGGGTCCAAAGCTCTCTTACCTAGAAAACGAAGAGCATGCTGAATGGCAGGTAACTTTCCCTGTTCAGTAAGATTAAACAGCTTAACCCCAAAAGATTCGGCTATTTCAGCTGTATGGTCAGTTGAACCGTTAACTACAACAATAGGAGCGACGTCTTTAGGGAGATTTCGCAACAAACGCCCTATATTATTTTCTTCGTTGAGCGCAGGGATTATTACTGGGGTTTCCATATTTATTTAATATTTATATCATTGTATGTCAGTTTAGTCAAATGGTTGTACTTAATACACCTAGACAAACGCTATATATAACTTATAATTAGTGTATTAACAAACAGACAACTGGAACCCGGTGTGAATCCGGGACTGTGCCGCAACGGTGATGCGATTAACGCTAGTCCGATACAGTTTTAAATCTCCCGAGCAGGAGTAACTATTTTTTGATAAATAGCCTCTGCCTTGGTAGTCAGGGGCGTTTTAATTGGAACAATTACTAGATAGACCATCGACTTACGAGCAAAGGTCGGACAGTGGCGAGAGGCTTAATCGGGACAAGGTTGTATACCTGGGCAATCTTGCGATTAGGTGGGAGGTCCTGGGTATTAATGACCCACTGACTCATTTGTACCAGTTTCTTGAAAGAGGCGATGCGGCGTTAATCGGTATAATCGAAGATTTATTAACCGATGTAGGAGAGAGGTTGCCAAAAACACCCTTTGTAAATCATGTCACGTTTGAGTTTACAGGCGATGATTTTGTTTCAAAAAAAGACCATGTATCAATGAAATCCATGACTGAAAATAATCTGTTATTTTACGAAGCGGAGTTAAAGTTTGGTTCGTCACGTATGTCTGACGAACATGCAAGGGCAGTAGTGGAGTCGCAAGAGGCTGCCAAGTTGGCAGAGTGGTTTATTGATGCAAAAAATGACTCTTTTTTGGTTTTCGAATCACTACCTATCGGTAGCCAAGAAATTGCAATATCGCGTGTATTTCAAAAAAAAGCAGACGGCACACTCGAAAGTAGCTTTATATCACTTCATAACCCATCGGTTGGCCATTTTAACGAATTACGCTCACAAATGGTTCCAGGTACTGCGCCCTGTAGCACAGAGCTTGAGGTATTATCTAACCAATATGAATTTAGACATCATGATGTTACTACATCTGAAGATTTTGTGGATTATTACGTTGGGGTATACGACCATTTAGCTTTTGAAAAAGACGGCAAGTCACGAAGTTTTGGCATTGAAGTTGATGAAAGACGCGATATTTCTGATGGCCTTGCGAAAATACGCAGCCAACCAGGTCTGATTTCTGTATATGTTGACATACTAAAAGCGTTGGTTGATGGCAGGGGTATTATAAATGATGAATTACTAAAAATAAATTCTGGTCTTGGTTTGGGTTTTGGCCTTATCGAAGGCCAGCGTTTATCAATACAGATGGCTCGTGGTATGTTATCCAAGGTTATCACAGGAATAGTTAGCGTAATTGACAGAGCAAGCGATAAACAACTTGTAAACCTTGCGAGCGACAGTGGGCAGGGCGGGTCTAGTTATGATGCAGTTTCGAATTACGGCGGCGAAGCTAGCGCAGCCGGCGAAACTTACGCAAGTGGTGGCTGCCAGACAGCTAGTCGAAGCAGTACCGAGGGCGAACAGGCTAATGGCAGTACTAAAAACAAGGTGAAGCAGGCATATAGAGGTAAAGATGCACTGGACGATTTTGGCGAAACTAGTTTTGGTGTGTGCCGAGTAAAAAACTGTATTAGCCATGGAGAAAACAAATATATATATAATAAAACCAAAGTTGGTGGCTGTAGTATCTGTGTGCGCTGTCATTTGCTATTTAAACAAAAAAAGTCACCAGAACACACATATGATGCAATCAGGAGAGACGAAGAGAAGCGCAAAAAATCTCGCATGGCGTATAACGATATCCAAAAAGATGGCGCAAATCAAAAATCAAAAATCCATAACAAGCCAATAGTTATGAGGCGTGAAGAATCCACTAGACCACCAAAGTCGCAAATTAAACCCAAATTCGATTTGTGGTCGAAAAAACCCGAAAAACCCAATCTCGCCAAACGACCTAAGTAGGTTATAATAAGAGATAATGAAACAGGGAATTGCACTTGAAATAATGCTTTCGGGAGAGAGCGTTTTACTAACTGGCTCGGCAGGAGCAGGTAAGACCTTTGTATTAAATCATTTTATAAAAATTGCAAAATACGAAGGAAAACATATATCAGTTACAGCTACGACAGGACTTGCTGCAACACATCTGGGCGGAACCACGATTCATTCTTGGAGTGGTATCGGGATTTCTGATGAACTCCAACCAAATTTTATTGAGTACATGGCAAAAGGTCGTAAAGAAATTATTGAAAAAACTGATATATTGATTATCGACGAGATAAGTATGTTGCATGATTATCGCCTGGATATGATTGATGAAGTTTGCAGAGTTGTGCGTAAAAAAGACGAGCCGTTCGGTGGTATCCAGTTGATAATGAGCGGTGATTTCTTTCAGCTACCACCGATTAATCGAGGTGATTCTCGTGCGGGCGGTTTTGTTGTAAATAGTAAAGTGTGGCAAGAGTTGGATCCAACTATTTGCTATTTAGAGGAACAGTATCGACAGGATGATGAAGAATTAATTGAAATACTTAACGCCATGCGATCAGGTGAGTTGCGCCGAGATCATGCTGAAAAATTACTATCACGAGTTGATGTCGAACCTGAAGGTGATGAAAAATTGACAGAACTTCATACTGTGAATATTGATGTTGATAAACTAAATGATACACAATTAAATAAACTTGAAGGCGATGAGTTGTTTTACACACAGACTACTACAGGTGGTAAAAATTATGTCGAATCTTTACAGAGATCTGTTTTGGCGCCTGCGACTTTACGAATAAAAAAAGGCGCTTTGGTTATGGCTGTCAAAAATAGTTCAGAGCGCAAATATGTAAATGGGAGCCTGGGTGTTGTTATTGATTTCGAGGCTAGTACGGAATATCCAATCGTCGAATTTAATAATGGCAAGGTTGTCACTATGATGCCTGATACATGGGAACTTCGTGATGGTGATAAAAAACGAGCAAGTATTTCACAAATACCTCTAAGATTAGCCTGGGCTATAACAGTTCATAAATCACAAGGTATGACACTTGACGCTGCGAAAATTGACCTACGAAAAGCCTTCGTTGAAGGTATGGGGTATGTCGCGCTCAGCCGAGTAAAAAATTTGCGCAGTCTATATTTAGTTGGCATTAATCAGATGGCGCTTAGGGTAAGTGAAGAAGCCCAAACTATTGATTCAAAACTACGGGTTAAGGCCACACACGATTTAAAAAGATTTTCTCATCTGGAAGAGCAATCAAAACAGCGTAAAGAGGAATTGCCCAAAAAGGGTAAAAAACCAACTGGCTGGAATGATAAAATCGCTAAAATGCGCGAGACATATCCTAATGCATATAAACCGTGGGAATCAAATCAAGACGACTTACTAAAAGAAAAATTTCAAAATGGGTCCACTATTAAACAACTTAGTAAATTACTTGGTCGTCACCAGGGTTCGATTACAATGCGTCTGCAAAAACATTTCGGTGAGGATATTGGTATAATAGAGAATAATGAATAAATCGATAAAAAATGACGACCCGAGGATTGTTGTTGTGGGCGGAGGGACAGGAAGTTTTACGCTTTTATCAGCGTTAAAACACCATACCAAGCATCTGTCTGCAATCGTTAATATGGTTGATGATGGTGGAAGCACTGGGGTTTTACGCGATGAATTGGGCGCTTTACCCCCGGGAGACGTTCGGCAATGTCTAGTGGCTCTAAGTAGCTCACCAAGAATTCGAGACTTATTTAGTTATAGATTCGAGGAAGGTACATTTAACGGTCATGCATTCGGTAATATATTTCTTACTGCCTTAGAAAAAATGACGGGCAGTTTTAGCGAAGCTATAAACACGGCATCAGAAATCTTGCGTGTTAATGGAACAGTTATTCCTGCAACGCTCGATGACGTCAGGCTGAAAATGGAGTGGCCAGATAGTAGTGTTATTTTGCATGGTCAACGAGTTGTAGGTGTATATAAATTCAAATATGATCCGCGAAAAGCGATATTATCATTAGTACCTGCTGCCAATGCGAACCCAGTAGCACTGGACGCCATTAGATACGCTGACCTGGTTATTATAGCCCCCGGTGACATATATTCTTCTCTAGGGCCGTTGCTGGTAATAGATGGGATAGCTGAAGCGTTGAAAAAGACAAATGCCACTTGTGTCTATGTGTCTAATTTAGTTACAAAAGAGGGTCAAACAGAGGGTTTCACAGTTAGTGATCACGCTAGTGAAATTGAACGTTTTGTCGGTGCGCCGTTTCTAGACTATGTCTTATATAATAAACAGGGCCCCAGTAAAGAACTATCTAAGAGGTACGAGGAAGAAAATGCTTATCTAGCAAAGGTTGACAAAGTATCATTAAAAAAGGCTCATTATGTGGCAATCCCAGGTAAGTTTTTAGGTAAAATGGCACCTCGATTAATGTCGGATAAATTACTAGCAAAGCGCTCACTAATTCGACACGATGCGAAATCGGTTGCCAAAGCATTGATTGATTTACGCCGTCTAACCAAAAAAGTGAAAGGTGATAACAATGCAAATCGACACATTTTACATCGTAGACTTCGATAGGTGTCTAGGAGATGTCGATGGTTTATTTGAATTATTAAAAAACGTGACTAATGATTTGTACGGTATTAAATCAGACGAGCTTCAATATGCCCGTGATATAGCCGAATCCGCTGGGTCTTCATTTAACGCACTGGGCCATATCACCCAAGTGGTTGATGGTCTAGATATAGACGTATTTAAAAAAGTTTATATAGAAAAAGCTAAAGGTGTTTCTGATGCCATACTTGAGCATGGCGCAACCGAGTTTATTAAATATCTTGAGTCAAACAATAAAAGTTTTTGTATTATTAGTTATGGTGATAATGATTGGCAAAAACTCAAGATAGATGCGTGTGGGCTGGGCTATATTAAGAGTTTTATTGTTTCTAGCCCGAACAAATCTCAATATATCCGACCTTGGTACGATTCCAAAAAAGACGGATTCCAAATTCCGTCTAGTTTGTTTAATGATAATATATCCAGGTTTACAGACGATGTGGTGCTTATTGATGACAAAATGGAAGCTTTTAACGATTTGCCAGATAAAGTAAGAGGGTATTACATAGATATTAATTACTCAAATATGTCAAACAATATAGCCGTTCACCCCAGGGTGAAGACAGTCAAACGAATAGATGAAATAATCAGTCTCGAATTGGGTAAATAGTTCATAACATAATATTGCTTATCCTTATCTGTTAGCGTAAGCGTTTATCCACAAAACTGTGAATAACTCGGCTCTAGATTACAAAATCGATATAAATAGGGGTTGTAGCGAATAATAGTGGGTAGTATAGTTAACTTAGTGGAAAAAAGTGGGTAACACCACCACAAAAATAAACACCACTAACATTAAAAAAATAACCTAAGCGGAGCCGAAAAGAAGCAACAATATGGCTAGTCTGGATTATTTCGAACGAAAGCTTGATGACAAGCGTCGGTTAACCATACCGACAGAGCTTCGAAATGAATTTGCAAGCGGTGTTGTGCTGACAAGAGGCTTTAACCAGTACCTACATCTTTACCCTAAACAGGTTTGGGATAGGGAAGTCGAGCCAGCACTGGGCGGTAGCATTTTCGATGAGAAAGTGGCCGACCTAAACGTGCGATTTCGACGTGGTAAGACCGAGGCAGAACTTGACCAAAAACAAGGTCGAGTGACAATCGAGCAACATTTGCTGGATTATGCCGGTATTACCAAAGAGCTGGTTGCTGTCAGAGTGGGCGCCTACTGGCGAATTATGCCACCAGACACTGACGTTTAAGGTTATATAGTAGTACTTTAAAAATTTATTCCCTGTAAAGTAAAATATGAATACTCTCGAGATCAGCTATCTGGTAGTTAGGCAGTGGGCCCCGGGCCACATTAAAAAATCCGCGTACCTTGTTCAAAAACACACCTCCCAAAAAACTCCACCTCACACATAAGTCTCTCAACTGAATAATCAATTGTGACTTGCCTTTGGCAATCAACGGCGATTGTTCGGAAGCTTATAATAAAAAACAAACACATTATAAAAACAAACAGCCATAGCTACCAGTTAGGTGATCTCGAATCGTCCCTATGTTATCATAGAGACGAATGAGTACAAAAGAACACCCACCACAGAAACCATTACATGTTCCAGTCTTGTTAGAGTCGACGCTTGATTTACTATGTCCCAAGAAAGGCGAGAGTTATCTTGACCTGACTGCAGGATATGGTGGTCATGCTCAGCGATTTCTAGACATTACTGGTAATTATAGTGAGTCGGTTTTGGTTGATCGTGATGATTACGCCATAAAGCGTTTGAAATCACTATCAAGCAAAGGGGCAAAGCTGCTGCACACCGATTTTGCAACTGCCGCAAAGCAATTGACAGATGAGGGTCAGAAATTTGACATCGTATTAGTTGATTTGGGGGTGTCGTCACCGCAACTTGACCAGAGTAAACGAGGTTTCTCCTTTATAAATAGTGGCTCGTTAGATATGCGTATGGACCAAAGGCAGGAAACTAGCGCAAAAACGTTAGTTAACACCGCTTCGGTAGAAGAATTAACGCGTATCATTAACCAGTATGGTGAAGAGCCGATTGGTTTCTCAAAGACAATAGCCTCTGCGATTGTCGCAAGCAGACCACTGTCACAAACCGGGGAACTCGCCAATCTGATTAAACAAACATATCGTGGCAAATGGAAAAAAATTCATCCTGCCACACGTACCTTTCAAGCACTCCGGATTGCAGTCAACGATGAGTTACGGCAAATCGAAGACATGTTGCCACGCTTGCCCGACCTATTAAAACCAGGCGGGCGAGTCGGCATCATCAGCTTTCAAAGTCTCGAAGACCGCTTGGTTAAGCGCTATTTTAAGGATCAGTTTGACGCAGGACTTGAGGCTGAATTGCTACCATTGACCAAAAAGCCGATTGCAGGGAATAAAAATGATGTTCACAACCCGCGAGCCAGAAGTAGTAAACTTCGGGCCGCAGTGAAAAAATAAAACAAAAACAAAGAAAGGGCAAAACACCATGCCAATTCACATTCCGGTACAATATACCGACATCGCTCAAGTAGTGACAGTTCGCGTAAAATAAACGTTACATTAGCTAATGTCTCGTCCCGCAATAGCGGGACGAGACAAAAACAAACATAAACAGAGCTATTAATATAATGTCATATTATCCACCACGCACCCAAACATTTAACAGCCGACGTCAACAAAATTGGTCTAGAAACCAAAACACTGTTGCGTTTGTATCATCCATCAAACTTGGCCCCGTAGCTCATACTGTGCTGGTTGCACTTATGATTACAGTACTTGGTTTGATTTATTTAACTCAGGCAACTCGTGCCACAAGTTATGACTATGCAACTCAAAAAATTGATAGCCAAATTGCCGAACTTAATTCGCAAAAAGACGATTTAAAGATAGAAAATGCTAGGTTGACTGCGCTTGAAACAGTTAAAAATAGTAGCGTTGCCTCGACTATGACAACACCAGCATCTACCTCGTACGTCCAACAATAATCTTATGAATTTAGAACTACAAAAAGGCAGCCGGTCAAAAGCTCTAGCATTTATATTGCTTGGACTGACAGCCATTTTTGTAATTAGATTATTTTATTTGCAAATCATTCAACATAATTATTACGTTGATATCGCGAATAGGGAACAGATAAAACGCCTTACAATTCCTGCCAAAAGGGGTGTAATATACGCCCTTGATGGAGGTATACCGGTGCCTTTGGTTATGAACCAAACGGTATATACTGTTTTTGCTGATCCACAAATGACAAATGATGACAGTAAAATAATTGATACCATTAGACGAATTGCAGGCGGTAACGCTCGTTCGAATTTACAGGCCATGTTGGACAGAAAAGATAGTCGATACCAAATTTTGGCAACCAAAGTGACCAGAACTCAGGCCGACAAGATAAAAGCTGTGAAATTGAGTGGTATTGGCTTCCAGGAAGAAACTCAGCGAGTATACCCAGAAGGTTCACTTGCGTCTCAAACACTTGGCTTTGTTGATTATAGTGGAGTAGGCCGTTATGGTGTTGAGAGTAAGTTAAATACTCGTTTGACTGGCAAAGATGGGCTACTACAATCGGTAACAGATGTTCGTGACGTGCCGCTTACTATTGGTAATAATAATATTAATCGACCAGCTGTTGATGGTGACAACGTTGTTCTTAGTATTGACCGAAACGTACAATCTTATGTAGAACAAGCTTTGGCTAACGGTATAAAGAGGATTGGTGCCAGCCGAGGTAGTGCAATTGTTGTCGATCCTCAGACGGGTCGAGTTTTGGCAATGGCCAACTTGCCATCCTTTAGCCCAGGTACTTTTAATGAAGTAAAAGATGTTTCTGTTTTTAATAATGCAGTAGTATCGGCGCCATATGAACCTGGTTCTGATGTTAAGACACTGACTATTGCAACTGGGATAGACAAAGGTGTTGTAACTCCTACATCGACATATAACAACACAGACTATATACAAGTGGAGGATAGGACGATTAATAATGCCACATTTGGACAAACTGGAACGATTACTTTTCAGCATGCTTTAAACTGGTCTCTAAATACCGGTTTTGTAACTATTGCCGAGAGATTAGGGGATGGGAAGAGTATAACAAGAGAAGCTCGTAACACAATGTATGATTATTTTTATAACAAATTTCATCTAGGTCAATTAACTGGTCTGGAAGTTGCAGGTGAAATTAATGGTACGATTATACCCCCGACTGCTACAGAGGGGAACGCAGTTCGTTACTCAAATATGGCGTTTGGTCAGGGTATGGATGTAACGATGGTACAGGTTGCGGCTGCTTTCTCGTCAATCGTTAATGGAGGTTTATACTATAAGCCGACCGTTCTAGCCGGTATCGTAGATAAGGACGGTAAATACATCGATAATAATATAACAAATCCTTCCAGATCAATTTCTAAGTCAACGGCCGATCAAGTGCGCGAAATGACCCAGATAGCTAGAAATACATTCTTTTCAAGTGTTGATAAACCAGGTTATTACATCGGTGGTAAAACGGGCACATCCCAGGTTATAAAAGATGGTGCATATTCAAATGATGAAACGGTCGGCACCTATTTGGGATATGGCGGTAGTGAACAGATGTCAAGGTATGTCATAATGGTACAGGTATCTGGCGATCACAGAGCATTCGAAGGTGCAAAGCACGCCATGCCAATATTTACTGACATTTCAAATTGGATGCTTGGATATTTAGAAATACAACCGAAAGGGTAAAAAATGCAACAAACATTAGTACAACTAACACACGAACTAACTGGCACATTTGCGCTAAGTGTTGGCGCTTTTTTGTTTTCAATGTTTCTTACTCCAATATATACATTTATGGCATATAGGTATAAGTTTTGGAAAAAGCAAAGAACTACCAGCTCGACTGGCGAAAAACTTGAGGTTTTTACAAAGCTTCACGCCGAAAAATTTAAACGAAATATACCAACCATGGCCGGAGTTGTATTTGTTATCTCGATAGCACTAGTAACATTTATATTCAATTTAAACAGAGGCCAGACATGGTTACCATTTGCGGCGCTCCTTGGGGGTGCATCGGTTGGGTTACTAGATGATATTATCAATGTTCGTGGCAAGGGGAAGGGAGTAGCAGGCCTACGATCGAGCCTCAAGTTTCTAATGATTACTGCTATCGGCCTTATCTTGGGTTGGTTCTTTTTTGCAAAAATTGGATCAACTGCCATTCATATTCCGTTTTTAGGCAATCTTATTATTGGCTGGCTGATTATCCCACTATTTGCGTTTGCTGTGGTTGCCACCAGCAACGCGGTTAATATAAGTGATGGGCTTGATGGTTTGGCTGGTGGTTTGTTAGCAATAAGCTATGTTACTTTTGGAATAATTGCGCTCTTTCAATCTCAATTTTTTCTAGCAGGATTTTGTTTTACCGTAGTAGGTGCATTACTAAGCTATCTGTGGTTCAATATTTACCCAGCCCGATTTTTTATGGGTGACGTGGGTAGTTTTGCGCTTGGTACGTCGCTTGGCGTTGTTGCGATGTTAACAAACACTTTATTTTTACTGCCAGTAATTGGGATTGTATTTGTTGCAGAAGCTGGCTCTAGCCTTATACAAATAATTAGTAAAACTTTCTTTCATAAACGAGTATTTGTTTCAGCGCCAATTCATCAGCATCTTGAAGCATCTGGTTGGCCTGAGACTAAGGTGACAATGCGTTTCTGGATTATTGCAGTTGTAGCTGCCTTTATCGGAGTGTTAATGGCTATTGCAGGGGGAAGCATAATCTAGTGAGTGTAAATGGGCAACGTGGCTATATTTCGACGCTTTCTAAAGAAGCCGAATTTAGTGATATATCGCCCATTCGTCGACACCGCCCTGACTATTTAATAGTTCTTTATATGGGGCTATTGATGTTACTCGGCCTGATTATCATGTATGCGATTGGCCCACAACGAGCAAATGTATTGAATAACGCATATGGCGGTGATTATAGTGGTGAATATTTCTTTATTAAACAAGTTATAAGTTTAGTAATCGCCTTATTCGTGTTTACGGCTATTGCAATCATCCCTTACACATGGCTTACCAGGAATGCTGGAAAATTATTAATGTTTGGCCTAGGGGCATGTGCGCTCTTAGCTGTTGCAAGTTGGACACATCTGAGTATTGCTCAACAGTCCTTAGGGGCTACTCGGTGGTTTAATTTAGGGCTACTCGGTAGTTTACAGCCATCAGAGTTGTTAAAATTTGCGATACTAGTCTTCACAGCTGGTTTTTTGGGGGGGAAAGTCCGTTCTGGAAAGGTGAACGATTTGCATAAAACTCTTATACATCTAGCAATTGTTACTTCAATTTCATTATTTTTCGTAGTTGTTATCCAAAAGGACCTAGGTACAGGGATTTCGCTTATAGGTATTATTACTGCGATGCTGTTTGTGAGTGGCTTGAATAAGCGGAATGGCATAATTATATTATTAACGATTGCACTTGCTGGTTCATTGATGGTGTTTAGTGAGCCACACCGCATAGACCGTATCTTGACCTATATAAAAGGTGATGATACCTCGACAAGTGATTCAAGTAGCTATCATATTGAACACGCCAAGCTCGCGATTGGGACTGGTGGTCTGTTCGGCGTTGGGATTGGAAATAGTGTCCAGGCCACAGGTTATTTACCCGAAGCAACTAATGACTCAGTTTTTGCTATCATGGGCGAAACGTTCGGCTTTGTAGGGTTGATGATAATTTTAGCCTTGTTTGTGGCTCTATTGATGAGAATGCTAAAAATAATGGATCACTTAGTGGATATTAGGCTTAAGTTGCTTGTTGCAGGCGTGTTTGGCTGGTTTGGAACCCATGTTATTCTAAATATAGCCTCAATGATAGGCATTTTCCCATTAACAGGTATAACTCTTCCGTTACTTAGTTTTGGGGGAACAAGTATGTTTTTCATCACTGCTGCACTTGGACTGGTTTTTCAATTGTCACATTATACTGTCCATTCATCAAAATTAAAGGAGGCTAATAATGAGAATTTTAGCAGTCGGCGGGGGATCGGGCGGTCACGTTACACCGGTCGTAGCGGTTTTACGCGAACTTAAACACGTGCGCCCCAATGCCGAAATACAATTTTGGTGTGATAAAAAATTTGCATCACAGGCCAGGGAAATTATGGGGCATTTTGATAAAACAATCCCAGTTAATACAATTATCGCTGGTAAGTTTAGAAGATATAATCATCTTTCGGCTTTGAGACAAATATTTTGGCCATCGCTTGTTCTCAAGAATTTTGGTGACAGTTTTCTGATTGTTGCCGGCTTTTTTCAAAGCTTTGTAAAACTATTGATTTGGCGTCCAGATGTGGTATTTACCAAGGGTGGCTACGTCTGTTTGCCGGTAGGTATTGCAGCACATATTCTTGGTATCCCAATTGTTGTTCATGATTCTGATGCGCATCCCGGTCTAACAAACCGAATACTTAGTTTGTGGGCAACCGCGGTAACGACTGGTGCGCCACTTGAGTACTATAATTATCCAGCCAATCGAACTAGCTATGTAGGTATCCCCATATCAGATGAATTCCATGTATTTTCTGACAAAGAACAAAAATTAGCTAAGAAAGAGTGGGAGATTAACGAGACTCGTCCACTAATCGTAATTACCGGTGGCGGATTAGGTGCAAGCCGGATTAATGATGCTGTAGTTGTTGAGCTTAAGGATTTACTAAAGCTTGGTTCAGTCGTGCTTATATCCGGTAATAAACAATATGATGAGGTTAATTCTATTACGCCACAAAATGATGATAGCTTTCAATTACATGCTTTTATATCACACGGTATGGCTTCGTTACTTGGCGCAGCCGATGTTGTGATTGCCAGAGCGGGTGCGACTACAATTTTAGAGCTTGCATCCCTCAAGAAACCAACAATTTTAATACCGAACGCCAAACTAACAGGTGGTCATCAGATAAAGAATGCAGCTGTTTATCAGGCAAAAAATGCAGCTAATGTGCTAGATGAGGACAAAATGGTTGAAGATCCACGAATTCTGGTAGATGTAGTCCAAAATATTCTATCGAATCCCGATAAATCACAAGCGATGGCTCAAAGGCTTGCTTCGTTCGCAAGGCCAAATGCTGCATCAGATGTTGTAGATATAATACTTTCAAGTACCAAATAGACTATAATTAAGCATAAGAATATGAGTCTATTTAATAAAAAACAATCAAATATACCTAAACGAAGGCTGGTCAATAGGGAAGACTCCGTTGTCCCTTCATCTGATACCTTTAGGCGTAATCGTACCTTAATGGGTACTACTTCAAATCACCTTGATAGTACAAATACTAGCAGAGACTTGGAATCGCCCAGAGTTAAAACTCACAATCTTGCAAAGTTGAGGCGAAAGATAGCGAGCCTTTTTCTAGTAATAGTTTTAGCCATAATATTAATCTGGATACTAGTAAGTAATTTAACGGCGTCAGTGGCAATTAATGTGTCTGATTCAACGATAACTAAACCAATCGATCAAACAAGATATGAAAAAGTCATTCAAGAATATCTTGATACAAACCCGATAAGTCGTTTGTCATTTTTCCTTGACCAGTCGACCCTTACGTCTTATGTATCTAGTAAATTGCCAGAGGTATATGCTGTAAAGCAACAAAATATGGTCGGTATCGGGCGGACAAGTTTTGAAATTAGAATGAGAACTCCACTAGCCGGTTGGATGATTAATGGCAAGCAATTTTATGTTGATTCAGGCGGTATACCATTCGATAAAAATTATTATAGCTCACCAGTTGTACAAATCGTCGATGACAGTGGGATAACCATGAAGTCGGGCACCACTGCTATTGCCAGCAAGCGTTTTCTAGGCTTTGTCGGTCGTGCTGTATATCTGGCGAAAACATATGGCTACACAGTTACACAAGCATCTTTACCGGCCAACACTACCCGAGAATTAGAGTTACACCTCAAGGAAGGTGGATTTGTCATAAAATTATCGATTGATCGCCCAGCAGGGGAGCAGGTAGAAGATATGGTCAAATCAATCCAGTACTTTACGAGTCACGGACAAGTTCCGGCGTACATAGATGTTCGTGTAAGTGGCAAAGCTTTTTATAGATAAAAAATAAGACAACTACTTCGCCCTCTAGCATTGTTCTATTTTTGTTCTAAATTTTGATTGATTCTTTTTGTATCGAAAAAATATATTTTGATATATAAATACACAAAAAGCAAATATGTCAAAACTAGGTGAGGATAGTGTAGCAATATATAAAATGAAATACTATGTGGATAAAGCAAATGGTTGATGAATTAATATTTACTATAAACAGATCGTAACTAATATTGTCATAAACAGCAAACAAGTAATAGATAAACTAATGTTTTGAGAATAGTATTGTAGTTAACGTTAGCAACAGTAGTGTACCCCTACTTTACGGGCTATATGCCACATATGCGTAGTAAAATAGACACATTAGCATTCAACTATG
>JAYTVU010000033.1:0-7433 GCA_043743855.1 bacterium | reverse complement strand
CTTTGGTAAAGCTGCAAAGGACTTATCTATCGCCGAAGCCGCCCTTTTGGCCGCTATACCTCAGAACCCATCAACATTTAACCCCTATAATGTAGCTGGCCACAAAGCTTTAATTGAACGCCAGCACTTAGTTTTAGACGGTATGGTTGATCAGGGCTACATCAAAAAATCACAAGCCGATGAAGCAAAAAAATATCCAATTCTAGATCACATTACCCCAGAAGCAGATCAATATGCTGGCATTAAGGCCCCACACTTTGTCCAGATGGTGCGTGCTGAACTCGAGCAAAGCCTTGGTAAAGCTACTGTCGGTAAGGGTGGATTAATCGTTAAAACTACGTTAGATATCCGTGTTCAAGACAAATTAGAAGAAGCTATGAATGATATGTTTAATTCATATGTGCCAAATTGGGCAGGCTTTAGTAACGGTGCCGCAACAGTCGAAGATTCCAATACTGGTCAAATTGTTGCGTTAATGGGCAGCCGCGGCTTCACCGTACCAGGCTACGGGCAGGATAACGCAGCAGTTGCGTACTTACAGCCTGGTTCATCAATCAAGCCATTGGTTTACACTCAGCTATTCCAAAAGAAACCGGCCGGTCAAGCTAATTATGGCAGTGGTAGCGTACTTAAGGATGAAAACATTGATGCAATTTACGGTGCGTCATTATTCAACGCTGATCATACATTTAAAGGAAATATAAATATTCGTAGCGCATTGGCAACCTCCCGAAATATCCCAGCCGTAAAAGCTATGTTCATATCTGGCGTAAAGACGACGATTGATGAAATTCATAAACTTGGCGCAACCAGTTATTGTACAGTTGGTGACGAAGTAAATGTTGGCCTGTCTGCTGCTATCGGTGCCTGTGGAGTCAAGCAAGTTGATTTGGTCAACGCCTATGCAACGGTTGCTAGACAAGGTATGTACAAACCCCAATCGACAGTCTTAGAGGTAAAAAATAACTCAGGTGAAGTGCTAAAAAAATGGGCAGATACTGCCGGTGAGCAAGTTATTGACCCTCAGTCTGCCTATATCGTTAGCGATATCTTGACAGACGGAATTGCTCGTATACCACTAGATGGCTATCACCCAATCGGCATGGATATACCTGGCGTCAAGACCGCATCAAAGACTGGTACATCTGACCGAGGTGGCTCGGCCAAGGATATATGGATGGTAAGTTACAGCCCAGCGTTGACTATGGGCGTATGGCTTGGTAACTCTGACGCCACTATTCTTAAAAACGGTAACTCGCTAATACCTGGAGCAATTATCGCAAAAGTTATGGAGTATGCTCACAAGGACGTCTACGCACCTCAGGGACTGTGGAAATCGGGTGACTGGTTTGCTAGGCCATCGGGTGTTCAGACTATTAATAACGAGCTTTACCCATCATGGTGGAATAAAACCCAAGGTCAAACTAATACCAAACTGACTTTTGACCGTGTGTCCAAGAAAAAAGCCACTGATTTAACACCTGACGGAGCCCGTATAGAACTTGATGTTACCAAGATGTTAGACCCTGTCACCAAAAAAGACGTATACATCGCACCAGATGGCTACGATGCTAGTAAAGATGACGATGCTCACAAGGCTACAGATACCAAGCCATCAATCAGTCCAGCTGATATCACTATCCAGAAAACTGCTGGATCAAATGCCTACGCGATAAGTGTGACTGTGGCACCTGGCTCGCCATTTGCGATTAGTAATGTACAGATATTAGTCGATGGTGTTGTGGTCGCAACTTTACCGGCAAATAGCTCGAATAAATATATTTACACTGGCAATGTATTATCAGCAGCTGGTAGCTCGAAGTCAGTTTCGGCAATTGTTACAGATGGTGGTTACTACACTTCTGGTACGGTTACCAGTACAGACACAACTCCGGTTTTCAAACCGTAGTACCAAATTAGTTTATTCTTGATTGTTAATTCGGTTAACTAGACTCTGTTCGTTTTGAGCTGACCTATTCTTGTATTGCTTTCTCTGGTTCGTTTTATTTGCGATATTTCTATCACCGTTATCGCTATGGAAAGTATTAATCTTTGGCTCGTTTTTGTTTGTTTTAAATGACTGATTGTTAACGTTTTTAGCTGGTTTTCTGACATTAGAAACTGGCTGTTTGGAATCAACCAGTTTTGCGAACATCATTTTACCGGCTGCCGTTTGCAAACTACGAATAAATTCTATTTCAACTGTTTGACCGATTCGATTATTGGCGTGCTCGACAACCACCATAGTGCCATCAGTCAAATGCCCAACTGCTTGATGAGAATCCTGCCCTTTTTGAGTCAGTTCCAACATCATTTTTTCACCTGGCAGGTAAGCCATGCGCAGACTCATAGCCAAATCGTTGACGTTCAAAACATTAATGTGCTCGACCTGTGCTACTTTATTCAAATTATAGTCAATAGTACAAATTGAGCCGTGGTATTTTTTTGCCAGATTTAGTAATCGTTCGTCAACACCTTCTTCGGCCCGGCTTCCGTCTTGAAAAATTTCGACCTTAACATTAGGCATCGCTTGTAATTCCGAAACAACATCCAAACCATGACGAGCCCGCGATCGTTTTTCGTTGTCAGCGTTATCAGCCAAAAATTGTAATTCGCCAATCACGCTTCGGGGTATATTGAGAACATCGTTGATAAAACCTGATTGTGCAACAGCTATAATCCGCCCGTCAATCAGAACCGAAGTGTCGACAAAGATAGGTCGTATTTGTTTGCGATGTGATAATTTTTTAGTGTTTACAGTTAATAGATATGTAACTTCGACTGTAATGATCAGTAATAGTACGATAATGATTGTTTCCATAATAATTCCTTACTTTTGTAGATAGTCGATCAGTGCTGTTCTAAGGTCACTGACACCGTTGATAAATGAGTTTTTGGCAATGCCCTTAGGTGCTATTGCCTGAGTGAAGCCTAGTTTTTTGGCTTCAGCGACACGTCGGTCTACTGAACTAACTGAGCGAACTTCGCCACCTAGTCCCACCTCGCCAAATACGACAATATTATCGTCAATTCGACGTTTGGCTGCAGCACTAGCAATCGCCATACATATCGCCAAATCGGCTGCCTGGTCGTTTAATTTCAATCCACCGACCACATTGATGTATATATCTTTGTCAGATAGGTTTAACTTGGTTCGGCGCTCGAGCACCGCAATTAATAAATTCAACCTGTTTAGGTCAAACCCACTGGCAGTACGTTTAGGATACCCGAAACTGGTCGGATTAACAAGGGCTTGGATTTCGACTAACAGTGGCCTAGTGCCTTCAATTGTGGCCAAAACCACCGATCCGTCAGAGTTTTGGCGTTCGGCCAGTAGCGCCGCCGAAGGGTTATCGACTAATTTTAGCCCTTCGGTGTCCATCTCGAAGATAGCTGCTTCGCTAGTCGAGCCAAAACGGTTCTTGGCTGCCCGCACAATCTTGAACCCACCATATCTATCACCCTCAAACTGCAGTACAACGTCCACAAGGTGTTCTAGGACCTTTGGGCCTGCAATACTACCCTCTTTTGTAACGTGGCCCACAAGCACTACAGCAGCGCCAGATTGTTTGGCAGCCCTGATTATGACATTGCTACTGTTAGTTATTTGTGACACCGTGCCAGGTGCTGACGTAATTTCCTCTAGTGCCAAAGTTTGAATCGAGTCAATAATGACTAGTTTGTATTCACCGGAGCGAATGGTAGCCGCAATATCATCTGCACTAGTGCTAGAGGCAAAACTAAGTTGTTCACTTTTCTCAGCTCCGAGCCGTTCGGCCCTCAGTTTGACTTGGCTAGCCGACTCTTCACCACTGGCGTATAAGACAGGATAAGTACGTGCCACATGTTCTGAAACTTGCAATAACAGCGTGCTTTTACCAATACCAGGTTGTCCAGCCATCAAAATGACTCCACCAGGTAAAATGCCACCACCCAAAACATCATCTAAATCAGAAAACCCGGTCAACATTCGTTTAGCCGTCTCTCTACTGGAAATTGAACGCATTGTCTGAACACTTAAAATATTGCCAGAATTACCACTACGTGCAACAACTGATTTACCAACCGAAACTGCAACCTGTTCTACGAGCGTGTTCCACTCACCGCAATTTTCGCACTTGCCTATCCATTTTGAATAACTTGCACCGCAATTTTGACAAACAAACTGTGTTTTTGACTTTACCATTAGTTTAAGTATACCTTATTTTACAGAAGGTGATGGTGCAAGATTACTATCGATAACATCGTAAAGTTTTTTAGATTCCGATGCAATTGAGTTATACTCGTTCAAAATCGCCTTATATTTTGTTATGTCATCGTTTATACTCTGACGAGTTGCTTCGAGCGAGGCTGCCCTTGAAGTTAGCGTGTAACGCTCGGAATTAAATTGTGACAGCGAGCTAAAACTTCCATTACTAGCACGCTGATTAAAGCTAGTGATGTCATTGTTCAAGATAATAGCATCGGCGTTATACTGAGCCGTACGCACCGAAATACTGAAGGAAAGTGCGTTATATTGCTTTTCTAATTCGTCTGCCCTAGCCTTTAAGCCTTTAAAAACACTGCTGTATTGCACATCTAGCTTAACAACCGATTGACGGTTTTTGAAAAACTGATTGTAGTGTGCTTCTAATTCTGGGTTTATATTTGCCACCTCTGTACCAATAATTGAATGAAGCTCGTTGTCACGCTGCCCAGGTTCGGTACGTGCATAAAAAGCCATTATATCTGAAAAATCTTTGTCGCCCTGAAGTTTTTTATATTCAACCTCGATTAAGCTGTCAATTATCCTTTTTTCACTGTCACTCATTCGATCATATATAGCATGCAAAGTCTCGTGTGCTGCAGTAACTTCACGAATCCCATCTAATTGCTTGTCAGTGACATTGTAAACATAAATATGGTTATTACTGTAACAGCCTAATATCGAAGTAACACTTTCAACCCTACCGCACTCTGTATTGAATTGTTTTGTACCATCAAGGATTGGTTTGCTGGCCAAAAAATAGAATTTTCCATTATCATTCATGCCTGCTTTATCAACCAAAGCACTAACCTCTGCCGTAGGATGGAATTGCCAAACCGTAATCTGATCGACTACCCTTTGTCTAAAGATAATAAACAATGAGGTTATGACAATTAGTAGTAGGCTGATAGCTAGACTAGGCAAGATCCCAGTTTTTTTATGATTCTGCTGTAACACTAATGTTAACCTCGTTATTTATGGTATTTATAGTTAAGACCGTGCCTTTTTCATATACTCCTGATAGTATACCATCTGCAATGCGATGTTCAAGCTCATCTTGGATAGTACGCCTTAGGGGGCGTGCACCATATTTTTCGCTATAACCTTTTTTGATTATCAATTTCTTGGCAGCTGGTTTCATCAATAAATGAATCCCTTTTGGCACTAGCCGTTCTTGCAATTCGTTAATCTGATTATCAAAAATCTTACTAATCTGTTTTGGTGTCAAGGCACGAAAGGTAATCACACTATCAAATCGATTAACTAACTCAGGCCTCATGATTGAACTAAGTGCTGATTCGGCAGCCTCCGCATTTTCGGTATGCAACTCGTCAAGTTTCTTCTCATCACTTTTAGTTGAAGCATGAAAACCAAGGTTTGATTCTTTTATCATTCTGTCGGCACCCAGATTACTAGTTAGAATAACAATTGCGTTACTAAAGTTAACTTTGCGACCTTTAGAGTCCGTTAATGTGCCGTCTTCAAGAATTTGTAATAACAGGTTAAAAACACCAGGGTGGGCTTTTTCAATCTCATCAAACAAGACTACACTATACGGTTGTCTGCGAATTTTATCGGTCAATTGCCCGCCGTCATCGTAACCAACATATCCAGCTGGTGCACCAATCAAACGGCTTGTATTATGTTTTTCACTAAATTCGCTCATGTCAATTTTTACAAGTGACTCCTCACTGCCAAAAACTTCACGGGCTAAAACTCGCGCTAATTCAGTTTTACCTACGCCAGTCGGGCCCATAAAGACAAACGAACCAATCGGACGATTGCTGCTGGCGACGCCGCTACGACTGCGCCTAATGGCACGTGACACTTTTTCAACTGCTTCTGTTTGTCCAATCACATATTGCGATAAATGTTTCTCTAGATTCCGCAGAAGTGTTGCTTCGGACTTTTTAACTCGGCTAACTGGAATCCCCGTCATAGACGAAATCGCATAGGATATATCATCGTCAGTTAAAATTATCGGTTTTTTGTTTTCTAAATTCCCACGCGATTCATCAAGTTTAGTAACAATCTGACTGATGTGAGTTTTATACAGTGCTGCCCTTTCGTAGTCTTCATTAGTGACTGCTTCTTCCATTTTTTCGTTCAAATTCTTAAGTTGTTTTGTAAAATTACGGATTTTACTTGGTTTTTGACCAGATCGCACTCGTACCAGTGCTGCTGCTTCGTCAATCACATCAATAGCTTTATCAGGCATAAAACGTTCACTGACATAACGATCGGCAAGGTAAACGGCATCTTCGATTATTTCGTCAGTCATAGTAACACCATGATGCTTTTCGTAAGCATCTCGTAATCCTTTTAAAATGGCAACTGTGTCTTTAATACTTGGTTCCGGTACGACTATCGCTTGCAAACGCCTTTCAAGCGCACTATCTTTTTCGATATATTTTCTATATTCTTCGGTCGTAGTAGCGCCAATTAGGTGGATATCACCCCGTGCAAGTGCCGGTTTCAAAATATTTGCCGCATCAACACTACCCTCGGCAGCACCTGCCCCAACTAGCAAGTGAAGTTCGTCGATAAATATAATTACATTCTTTTGCTGTTGAAGTTCACTTATGACTTTTTTCAAACGTTCTTCGAACTCACCACGATATTTTGTACCAGCAATCATTCCTGGTAAATCAATTTGAATTAATTTCTTGTCAAGTAAATGATCCGGCACATCTTCGCGAACAATTCGCTGTGCCAAACCTTCCGCGATGGCTGTCTTTCCTACACCTGGTTCGCCAATTAATACTGGGTTATTTTTTGTTCGACGGCTAAGAATAGTAATAATCCGTTCTTCTTGCTTGTCTCGTCCGATAACTGGGTCAAGTTGTCCAGCTTTTGCCATAGCCGTTAGGTCTGTACCAAATATCCCCAAGGCACCCTTGGGTTTTGAACTATTATTATTATTTTTTATTCGAGAAGTCGATGAAAATTCATTGTTGAAATCATCTTGTTTTTGATCCAGGTATTCCTCTAATTCAGCCGTAAGATCTGGCATACTAGTGTCCATATCCCGAAGTAAAATTGAAGCTCGAGAATTCTTTTGATTTAATAAACTATAAAGGATATGCTCTGTGCCTAAAAAGTCCTGATGATATTCCTGAGCAATATCCCAACTCATTTTTAACGTAAGTTTTGCCGTCTCACTGAGTCTTTTGGTATTCGTACCAAC
>JAYTVU010000032.1:0-14967 GCA_043743855.1 bacterium | reverse complement strand
AGATAATTTTTCAGAATCAGTGTGTTGCCATACCTCGGCAACAATCGTATAGGCATTGTCACAACCAATCAATCGATGTCTTTCGTTGGGTTTGAATTGTACGACGTCACCAACGTGCGTGTTTTGCCTCTTTCCTTCGGTATTGGTCATACTGCGTTTGTATGCGCCCTCGCTGACAAAAGCCCAAATTTCCTTTCGACGCCTATGGTATTGCCAACTGAGGCCTTGGCCAGGGTCTGCCAGCAGCAGTTTTATACTTAGATCACCATCGGTACCTAAATCGGAAGTCCTTATGTCAACCCCAGGAAAAAATTCATCTAGGAATCTACCCTCATCATGCTCGCTAAACCTAAAGTAACACCCCCATGGTTTGGTCACGTTAATTTCAGTAAACGTATACCCAGAGTCGTTAATACACTTCACTATTTGTTCAACAATTATATTCTCTGGGATATCCTCGCTTGTATTAATATTCTTTAAACTATTTAATAATTTTGGCATATTGATAATTATAACATTCTGGGGTTTGGGTTCGCCCTACGGCGAATAGGAAATGGGGATTAAGAAGTGAGAAATGGAAAATGAGGAGATAAGAATTAGGGAATGGGAGTAGCTATTGGAATGTGGAAGATAGAAGATGGCATATGGGAAGGTAGAAATAAGGAGGAAGAATTGAGAATTGAGGGGTAGTTAAATATGAGTTAGTAGATAGTAGATGGGAGGTAGGAATGAGGAATGGGGAGTTATCTAAGATCTGTAAGCGTCAACAATTTTACATTGTTCTTTTATTGCTTTGTCGGCAGCTTTTTTAAGGGTTTTTTGTTTTTGTTGTTTAGATGATTTAGCAACAAAAAAAGAGAAATCGTTAGATCTCGGTGTTAAAACCGTCATAAGGTTTGCTACTATAACATTCATGTCTTTATCCTTGCAATCAAAGCTTTTATTTCGTCCTCAGTATAGTTTAAATTGAGTATTTTTGCAATTTCTTCAGATGTAACATCCACATAAACACTGCTGTCTTTTGCGTCATTGTCTTTAATTATAATTGAAACACTAATCGCGTCACCATAAGTATTTTTAGCTTCAATAACGTTATTGCGAGCCTGAACAAAAGCATGGGCAAAAACATCCAATGGAACCTTACGTCCCTCTTTTTGCTCACGCGCTTTGGTAAATTGCCAAGCTAATTCTGGTTTTTGATAAACATAATAAACATCAACACTATAGCCATGTTTCAGTGCTCTTTTAACGTTATCTCGTGTTTTTGCATAAGAGAACGTTCCATCTAAAATAAATGATAGGTTAAGCTTATTGCGATTTATGTCAAAAATTCTATCTAATAGTTTTTGGACCATAGTTGTGGCGGCTTGCTGAAAAAGATGTGCATTTTTGCCATTGTATCCTAAGAAGTAATTCCTCAGATCATCAGCATCAATTCGTACGGGTTTCGGGTTAAATCCTTGCATTAATTCTTTTGCGATTTCTGTTTTTCCAGCTCCCGGAGACCCAGCCATAAATACTGCCGCTGCAGACCGCGTACTAGAGTAATTTGAATCTTTTATAACTTCTTCGAACACTGTACGAATGTTATTTTTATTTTTTGACCAAACCCATGCTAATTTTTCAATTTTTTTATCATCCATGATAAAGATTATACTATGTTTAAAAAAGGATTATATTTAAATTAGTAGATGGTGTGTGGAAAGTAGGGATAAGGAGGAAGAATTGAGGAGTGGTAAATTATGAGATAATAGATATGAGAAGGCGGGCTTTTGAATTTGTTTATTTATATAATTTTAATATAAGTTATAAATAATCTTTAAATCAGTGTTATAATTGCGATACATTAATAACTAATAGGCTAAAACATGAAAAACTATAAACTCTATGTGGATGAATCCGGAAATTCACACACTGGAAATTTTGCTAGATCACCCTACTACATCCTGGTTGGCTGCATTATTGATGAAAGATATCAAGGTGAGCTGAAAGAATACGCAGACCAAATAAAATTCAAATATTGGAATCGTACAAATGTTGTTTTCCATTCTGCTGAAATGCCAAGGAATGACAACGACTTTAGTATATTCGCAGAAAAACCGGAACTTAAAAAAGAATTCCAAAAAGATCTACTTTTATTTTTACACCAGGCAAAAGTATCCCTTACGGTTTGTATAGTTGATAAAAAAATAGCAAATAAAAAAGGGTGGGAAGAAAAAAAAGTTGTAGAAACTACGGCTAAAAGTATTATGGGTTCATTTATTGGAAAAATCACCGCAAATATCCCAAGCAACGGCAAAATGATATTCGAAATATCCAACGGGCTAAAAGATAAGATATACTTAGAATCTTTTAACTATTTAATATCTCCTGATTTTCGCCGAGTTGATCCAGACTATACAGACGTAAGATCAACCCTTACGTCAATTAACTTTGTCACTAAACAAAATCACGATATCGAGACACAAATTTCAGATTTGTTCGCCTATGCTGCAAAATGCAAATTACAGGCAGATACCGGCATTTTTATATATCCTGCGGGTAGTTATGAGAGCAGGCTCATCAACGCACTAGAGTCTAAATTAATAAAAACACCGACTAATATCGGCAATGCTAAAAAGAAGTTTTACAACAAGATTAAACCTTTTGAAATTATCCCTTAAAAAGCAAAAAAGTGCTTGAGCCATTTGGTCTCTCACACTTTTGCGTATCTATGATGTTAGCAAATTACAAAACATATGTCAATGCCTTGCCGCGCAAATCTGATGGTATAATGGTCATAATGAATCCCGTTAGAACCCCAGGAGAAAAAATCATGCATAAAACAACATTTTTCGTTATTGAATCCATAAGTAATACTGACTTTAATTTTGGTTTAGAGCTCTAACGGGATGAAAAAGATTAGTATCTTGATTCCAGCCTACAACGAAGAAGAGGTTTTAGAGCACTTGTACCACCGGTTGGGCAAATTGGCGAACGATAATAAAAACTATGAATTCGAGTTTATATTTGCTGATGACGGCAGCCGCGATAAAACCTTGGAAATGATTAAAGAATATGCTGAAGCTGACAGTCGCGTTGGCTATATCAGCCTATCGCGCAACTTCGGTAAAGAAATTGGCATGATTGCTGGACTTGACCATGTCACTGGTGATGCGACGGTGATTATTGATGCCGATTTGCAAGATCCGCCAGAACTAATCCCCAAGATGATTAAATACTGGGAACAAGGTTATGACGACGTTTATGCCAAGCGTAATGAACGCGAGGGCGAAACTTGGTTCAAGATGCTGACGGCTAATGTTTACTATTGGTTGATGAAGAAAATGACTCAATCACAGTTGATTGTCATCCCAACTAACACTGGTGATTTTCGCCTTCTAGACAAGCGATGCGTCGAAGCACTAAAGCAACTCCGTGAATCCGAACGCTACACCAAAGGCATGTACAGCTGGATAGGTTTCAAGAAAAAAGAAATTACCTATGACCGTGACCCAAGGTTGGCTGGCGAAGTAAAGCAAAATTATCGAAAACTATTTAACCTTGCTTTTGATGGCATTACTTCATTTTCCAGTACCCCACTGCGGATTTCGACATTTTTGGGTGTATTAGTTTCGTTTTCAGCATTTATCTACTTACTTGTGGTTATCTTTAGAGTGTTGGTAATGGGTATTGATGTGGCCGGCTATCCATCGCTAATGGCCGTCATGTTATTTTTGGGGGGCATTCAGTTGTTATCTCTTGGCATTATAGGTGAATATGTCGGCCGTATTTTTAAAGAGTCCAAACGCCGTCCCCTATATTTCATCGAGGAAAATCATGCTGCAAAATCTACTAAAAAAACACGCTGAGAAAATTAGATTCATCATCGTCGGCATCGTAAATACGGCAATCGACTTTAGCCTGCTGTTTATATTGGTTAAAAAGTTAGGTCTGCCAGATGTGTATGGCAATATAATCTCGACCTCGGTAGCATTAATCTTTAGCTTTTTCGCCAACAAAACCTTCACCTTCAAGGATAACAACATGTCGATTCAAAAGGCTGTTAAATTCTTAGCCATAACGCTGTTTGGGCTATGGGTGCTGCAAAACATGATTATTGTCGGTTTTAAAGCTGTATTTGGACCATTAATTGTTAGCCCTGATGCCACCTTATTGGTCGGAAAGTTGCTAGCCACCTGCGCCTCACTGGTCTGGAACTACCTGATGTATCGTAAATTTGTTTTTAATAAATAAACATACTCCTTATATAGACAAAAAGTATATTTTGTGCTATTATATAATTTAATATTATAAAAAATAGCTATGGCATCACCAGAAAATATAAAAACTATCGAATCTGACGTTGAAATACAATCTCAATTAGAGAACAGATTTGAAGTGAAAAAACTAGAAAAAGGTGTCCCTGTAAAGATAACTAAACCTGACTATGACTACAATGACAGTATGTTTCTGGCTAAATCCGAAACCACTGGCTCGCACAGCGTTTTTCAATATGTTCGAGCAGTAATCCAAGCTGGAGCAGATGACATGTTCTGTCTATTGGACACTGATATGAGCAACTCTTCACGTGGTTCATACCGTGACCCCGACTCTAAAAAACACGTAATCGCAGTTACTAGAATAAAAGAAGGCCAGCCGGCTGAATTAGTCGGCTATTTAAATGATGCTCAAAGCACACTATACGTTGGCAGAAATCACCAAGAAAATATGGGATTAAGTCGTAAAACATCTTATGATCACTTTTCCCTAACTTACACCGAGGATGGTGATGTTATGGTAACAGATATGCTTTCCACTAACGGAACAAAATTGATTGTCAACAATCGCGAAAAACAACACGACGCCGACTCAACAGATAAACCAAACTCTCTTATGTCAAATAAACCGCTCTGGAAACAAGACGAATCTGCCGTTTGGCAAGATTTCTTTCCAGCATCTATACCTTACTAAAAATCAAATGATATACTTGTAACTAATGAGTTACAAAATTGCGATTGATGCCCGAATCATCAACAGTTCGACAGGAACATATGTCGAGCGATTATTGCATTACCTTCAAGAGATTGATAAGGCCAATGACTATATTGTATTGGTGCGCGCCAAAGATAAAGATTTTTGGAAGCCAAGTGGTGATAATTTTACAGTTAAAGTGGCTGAATATGATAACTATTCATTTAATGAACAGATTGGATTCTTGCACTTTTTGAACAAACTAAAGCCTGATTTGGTGCATTTTTGTATGCCTCAGCAACCAATATTATACAAAGGCGCTCACGTTACTACTGTTCACGATTTGACACTACTAAAGATATACAACACTGACAAAAATTGGTTGATTTTCAATATCAAGCAGTTAGTTGGGAAATTTGTTTTCAAACACGTTATACAAACTAGCCGCTATGTCTTGACCGTTAGTAAATTTTCGAAATCCGAGATAATGAAACGCTATAAGGTCAGAACCGAAAAAGTTGCCGTTACTCCACTGGCGGCTGATGTGAATATCGACAAATTGGCACCATACGAGCATGATTTTAAAGAATATATTCTGTATGTTGGACAACAAAGTGACTACAAGAATATTCGGCGCTTAGGCGATGCCCATCAAAAGTTACTAGAAACTCATCCTAACCTGGGATTAATATTAGTTGGCAGCATCAAAGGTGGGGCATTGAACAACAAGAAGTATTTTGAGGATAGGGGCTATAAAAACATCGAATTTACTGGCTTTTTACCCGACCCACAGCGCGACTGGTTATATAAAAACGCGGCGGCCTACATATTCCCTTCACTGATGGAGGGCTTTGGATTGCCAGGGCTAGAAGCAATGGGTTATGGCGCACCAGTTATCAGTAGCAACGCCACCTGTTTACCTGAGGTTTACGGCGACGCAGCACTGTATTTTGATCCATTAGATGTTGACCAGATGGCAAAGTCGATTGATAGCGTCATAAGTGACGAAAAAATGCGCCAGGACATGATTAAACGGGGCTACAAGAGGTTCTCGGAGTATTCCTGGAAGCGAACCGCCAAACAAACACGCAGCGTCTATATAGACGCGATTCGAAACTACGTTATTTATTAACTACCGGCTTGGGCAATTGTAAGTTTACGGTCAAAGCCTTCACCTTCAGAAAAGGTCTGGATATCGCCATATTCACTGGCCACTTTGTGTATAATTCGCCTGTCAGCGGCGTTCATACTGACAACTTTTGAGTCGCCGGTGCGTCGGACTTCATCAATCCACTCTCGTGCCTGTTCGGCAATACGCTCGGCTCGCTGTTTTTTATAGTCGGCTATGTCAATGTTAACGCGTGTCAATTCAGCATCTTTGTTGCGTAAAACAGTCGAAACAGTGTATTGCAAACTGCGCAAGGTGTCGGCATTACGACCAATCAACAGGCTGTTCAGCTCGTTTGATGGAACAGATAGTTCAATTACATCCTCATCACAAGTCGACGACACAGTTATATTGGCTCCAAAGAATGATAACAAATCCTCTAGATATTTTTGTGCAAATAATACTGATTCTTCTTTGTTCATAACTTCCCCTTTTTATTACTTTTCCAAGGAGCTGTATCTTTGGCTTTGATACGAATTATTGTCGCTTCATGGGCTTCTTTTTCGCGAGCTTTGGCGGTTGCCTTTTTGTGGGGTATTACAGGTGCTTCATCGGCAATTTCAATCATATCCTCGACATCTTCTTTTAGAATACTACTCTGCTGCCAAACTGCAACAAGGTTTGAAACTGTGTAATAAAGAACGACCGCCCCCTGTAGATTTGTCATAATTAACAGCATCATGATTGGCAAAAATTTCGTCATCGATCCCATCATGGCGGTATTTAGATCACTTTGGTTAGCCTGTTTGCCATCGGCTGCTTCGCTCATAATGTCGCGCAAGCGCTTTTTGTTTGGTTGTTTAGGTGAAATCTGCTTTGACATAATGTATTGCGTAAAGGCAGATGCGATAACTAGGGTTAGGATAGACCAAAATCCAACTTTAGTCCAAAACCCCGGCTCGGAAATAATTTTTCCAAGTGATATTTTTAGATCAATTAGGCCAAAAAAGTTAGTATTTAAGCTTTGTGGATGACTGATTAGTTGTTTGATTGGCTCTAGGCCTTTCAAAACTTCATAGGTATAGTCTGAAACGAACTTTGATACGACGACGCTTTTATCTGACAGTTTTGTTATTACCTGGAAAAGTGCAATAAAAATTGGCAGTTGTATGAAAAGTACGCCAATCGAGCCAAATGGATTGATGTCGTGCTTTTTGTAAAGCTCCATCATACGCATGCTTTCCAACTGTTTGTTACCCTTAGTCTCTTTTTTTATTCTGGCTAATTCGGGTTGCATCTTTTGCATGGCCTTGGTTTGGCGCAACTGTTTTTTAAGTAGTGGCCACATCGCAAAACGCACTAAAATTGTAAAAATAATTAACGTAACCCCAAAATCACCACCAGGAATAATACTATAGATGGTGACTAACAGGTTAAATATAGGTTGTACGATTAAAAGTTGAAATATATCCACAGCAGCAAAACTCCTAAAAACGCTCTAATAGTTGTGCCTCTATTATAGCAGTTTATTGATGTTTTGAAACATCAGCCGGCGACTTAAGCAGGCCAGCCTGGTCGAATAGTTGTGTAATCTGTTCTCGCAGTTCCTGGGGTGTAAGATTAATCAGCTCGCTAGTTGAGACGATGATTACTATGTCAAAAACACCACTCAGTTTTGGCAAAATACCACGAATAACCTCGTATACTCGTCTACGAATCAGGTTACGACGAACGGCGCTTTTTAGGGTTTTTTTACTAACTACGACGGCGAATCTGGATTCCTGGCGGTGAGAATTAGGGGCAGATCTGAGTATCATCGAGTGTGAACGATTAGCTTGGCCGTTTTTATAAACGTACATCAAACTATTGTGGCCATGGAATCGATTCTTGAAAGGTATCATTTCAACTAATTATAACCTATAACTCTTATCAAAATAAAAACACTGCATTTTTTGCAGTGTTTAGATTTAAGCAGTTAACTTTGAGCGACCTTTAATACGTCGACGCTTAATTACTGCTCGCCCAGCCTTGGTTGCAATACGCGCACGAAAGCCGTGTGTGGTTGCCCTGTGGCGGGTGTGTGGTTGAAATGTTCGCTTTGGCATATCTGTACAGTATACCTAGAGAAGCCCCTTTTTGCAAGGTGTTATTTGAATTATTTACGATTGGATTGTTTCGTATATAAAAGTTGTCCCCAAAAACATAGTCCTTATCCACACATTAATTGGGGTGACTTTTACTTGTGTATAACTCCTACCTCTATATTGAGTTTTCCTGCGCCTGATGTGATGGGTTGTGGAAAACTCTAATCTTCGGTATAGTTATAGTTAATATTGTGATTTTGGAGAGGAATAAATATGCATCACGCGTTGTGGCAAAGTGTGCTCGGGGAAATCGAACTTTCAGTTTCACACGCAACCTTTACGACGTGGTTTAAAAATACCGAACTGCTTGATCAAAACGATGCTGGTGTTGTTATATCTGTTCCAAATATTTTTGCCAAGAAACAATTTGAGGTTAAGTTTAATAATCAAGTGATGGATGTCTTGGCAAAAAATGGTATTAAACCAAAACAAATTACCTACACTATTAATACTTCCGGCAAACATACTCGCCTAAACCGCGAGACAACCGAAGGTTCTGCGTCGGTATCGACGCTTGATGGGCTAATGCCGACTAGTGCTAAACAAAGAACCAACCAACCCAGTATTGGTAATCTAAACCCAAGGTATACATTTGATAGCTTCATAGTTGGATCAAGTAATGATTTGGCATATACGGCTTCCCAAGCCGTTGCTGCAAACCCTGGGGTAAAATATAACCCCTTATACCTCTATGGTGGTGTTGGGCTTGGTAAAACTCACCTGATGCAAGCTATTGGTAATGAACTTATTAAAAACGACCCAAAAGCACGGGTTTTATATATCAGCTCCGAAACATTTGTTAGTGAATTTTTAGATTATGTTAGGTTCAAGAAAAAAGGTTTCTCGGATAAGTACCGTAATGTTGATGTCTTGATTGTGGACGATATGCAATTTATTGCCGGCAAAGAAAAAACTCAAGAAGAATTTTTCCACACCTTTAACCACCTGCACCAAAACAATAAACAAATTATCATTAGTAGCGATAAACCACCAAAAAGCATTCCGACACTGACCGAGCGCCTGCGTAGTCGTTTTGAAATGGGTATGGCAATTGATATTCAAATGCCAGACTTTGAAACACGTTGTGCAATTCTGAATATTAAAGCAAGCCAATCAGGTGTTAATTTAAAACAAGAAACAGTCGAGTATTTGGCGACAAATATAAAAACAAATATCCGTGAATTAGAGGGTGCCTTAAACCAACTACTGGCTTATGCTGAAATGCGTGGAATTGAGCCAGACATCTCGACCGCTGAGGGCCTGCTAGGCAATATTCGTCACTCCCGCCCACAACACCTTTCCAGCAAACAAATCATTGACCGTACCGCAAAACACTTCCAAATTAATATTGATGAGATTTGTGGTTCAAAACGTGATAAATATATTGTTGTCCCCCGCCAAATTGCCATGTACCTACTGAGAAGCGAATTACATTTAAGTTTTCCAAAAATTGCCAATGAATTAGGGCGCAAAGACCACACCACCGCAATTCACTCTATCGAGAAAATAGAAAAAGCTATCAAACTAGACTTTTTAATACGTGAACAAGTTGCTGCGATTAGGGAGAAATTATATGCCTAATATTTTATTCAGTTTCAAACAATGTGTAAATAATGTGAACAACCTGCTGATAGCTGGTGGTATAAATAGTGTTAGTGTATCCACAAAAAATCAAATTCAACCAATCACATTTACACAACAATGTGCACAAAATCAATTTATACACCCTACCTTACAACCATTTTCCACTATAATATACACAGGTGTGAACATTATATTTAACCTGTTGAATAAAAGTTTTACCTATTTTCCACAACTCCTATTAATGAGCCCATTAAAAGAAATTTAAGAAAGGTAATAATAATGGAATTAACTGTAACCCAAGAAAACCTTAATCATGCATTATCAGCTGTAGCAAGAGTTGCAAGCACTAAAACACAACTGCCAATTCTTAGTAATATATTACTTCGTACTGACGGTAATCGTTTGCTTGTTGCAGCAACCAATCTTGAAATTGCAATAACAGAGTATATTGGTGCAAAAGTTTCTAAACCAGGTGCAATTACTATCCCTGCAAGGTTAATGACAGAATTTATTTCTAGCCTTCCAAAAGAATCAATTGAACTTAAAGTTATAAATGACAACCTACATATTAAATGTGGCACATATACATCAACAATAAATGGATATATTGCTGATGATTTTCCAGAACTGCCTACTATTAATGAATCATCATCAATTCAATACAGTATAAAAATAGAAGATTTCAAACAAGCAGTTTCACAAACAATAATTACCACTAGTAGTGATTCAACTCGGCCAGTTCTTACTGGAGTATATTGGAATTCATTTAATGGGCAACTTTATTTGGCGGCGACAGACGGCTATCGACTTTCAGAACGTCGTTTAGTTGATACGAAAAGTGAAGTTTCAGCCATTATTCCTACTCAAACCCTACATGAAGTACTGCGTAATATAACCGATGATTCAAATGCAATAGATATTTTATTTGATGAAACCCAGGTTAGGTTTAGGATTAATGACGCCGAGATTATCAGTCGTTTGATCGACGGTAATTTCCCTAATTATCGACAGCTTGTGCCATCTTTATCTGAAGCAACAGTTACATTGAATAAAAATGAGTTTATTAGGATAACAAAGATTGCCGGATTATTCGCCCGCGAATCAGGCGGTAGTGTCACACTAACAGCCGACAAGGATAAGAATTGTTTATCTGTTCATTCCATCGCCTCTCAATTTGGGGAAAATAACTCTGAAACAAACGCCACAGTCACAGGTGACGGACAAATTACTTTGAACTCTCGTTATTTAAGTGAAGCACTATCTGTGATTGACGGTGACGAGGTTGAGTTTAGTTTTAGTGGCAAGATAGCTCCATGTGTACTGAAATCGACTAAACCCGACACAGACTATTACCATATCATTATGCCTTTAAAGAGTTAGGTTTATAACATGGCGGTGGTCAAGAAGCTATCAATTCAAAATATTCGCTCACATGATAAATTTGCAGTCAAATTGTCACCAACTGTCACCGTAATAACCGGTGCTAATGGTAGCGGGAAGACGTCATTAATCGAGGCTATATATCTGTCGTTACAAGGCACCTCATTTAAAGGCAGTGATCACGACATGCTGCGATACGAATCACCATGGTGGCGAATCGATATCGAGTTTGATTCATATATTAAACGAACAGTTACTTATGACCCAAGTCTACAAACTGGAAGAAAAAAAATCACGATTGACGATAAAACCATGTATCGCCTTCCCCAAAAACACAAACACCCAGTAGTATTATTTGAACCAGAAGATTTGAGACTGTTGCACGGCTCACCAACCAGACGTCGACAATTTATTGATAGGTTTATTAGCCAACTTGACCCAATATACTTAAGTGTTTTTCATAAATATGAACGTGCCTTGAAACAGCGAAATAGTTTACTTAAAAAACCACATTCATCCAAAGATGAATTATTTGCCTGGGATATTGCACTTTCGGAATATGGCGCCTACATCATCGAAAAACGGATTGCTTTTATAGAACAAATTAATAGTCGACTAAACGAGGCGTATAATTCAATTTCAAATTCTGGTGATTTGGTTTCAGTTCATTACTCACATACCTATATCGGTGATATCAAACAAAAATTATTAAATGACCTACACCACCATATTGAACATGACGCGATTACAGGCTTTACAAGCACCGGGCCACATCGTCATGATGTCATCTTCAAATTCAATAACTTCTCTGCCCTAGATGTCGCCTCACGTGGTGAAGTTAGAACAATCGTCCTCGCCATGAAGTTTATCGAGGTTGAAATTATTGAACAAATTACAAACATCAAGCCTATTATTTTGTTGGATGATGTTTTTAGCGAACTTGATGACGACCGTCAAAAAAGTATTCTTCTGGCTAACAACCAGGTAATAATCACCTCAACTAAATTACCAAGTAATATTAGTACCAAAATCAAGACAATAAAACTTAATTAGGCACAACTGTCCAAATAATTTCGAAACTATTCGGATCAAAACCATGGTCTTCGATATTTGTTAGAGCATAGGCACGAAGATTCGCTTCAGTATCATCTGTAATTGTCATATCAATACATAAAGCAATTTTTAGTGGATTATTTGGATATTTTACGGACGGACATGCAGAAATCTGATAAAGACGTGCTTGGATTGGCAGGTATTGTGAAATTGGATTATTTATTCTCATCATATCAGCCTGTAAGGCCATATTCATATCGCTAAATTTTTGAGCGACAGTGATTGAACGTGTGTCTTGAAGTTGTTTTTGAGCATCATCTGTCAAAGCCGTTAAGGCGACGATAAAATCATTCGTCTGCCCACTTTTTACTGTGATTGGTTTTATGTATGGATTAAACTCGTCCTTATATATTGTCACAACGTGTTTTCCTGGGCTAATTTGGATTGTGTCTCCGTCCTTGATGGAATGTTTATCTTTGTTATCAATTAGTATATTAACTTGGCTAGGAGCAGCCGAGAATTTTATATACGCCCTTGGTATCATAAAGTAGACAACCAAAGCTGAAAATAATAGCTCGAGTATTGTGCATATGATGATTATTTTTCGTTTTTCTATCATTTAATTAACCTCGCAACAATTGGTTTTATGCGTAACATCCAAGCTAGGCTATTACTATCCCTGACGCCTGGAACCCTTTGGTCTTGTGAGGCATCAATCATTGGGAAACCAGTATCACCAGTGTAGATTGCTGTATGATGATCTGAGCCACCCATTTCGGACGACCTTAGTAATATATCACCTGGTTGCAGGTCTGACGTTTTGGGACTTTCGATAATTGTATATTTCTCGGGGTGGCTTTTGATGTATTTGTATTGTTCGCTGGTACCGGCCTTTGGGTAGTCTTTGTCTAAACCGCTGGCAATCATTACAGTAGCAACAAATACACCACAGTCGGCCACAACACCGCCTGGGTTATATTGTGCCAATGCGCTGACGTATGCAGGGGTTGCATCACTGGCTTTGTTCATGCCATCTTTCGCAGGTGTTTTTAGGGCAAAATTCTGGGCAGTTGCAACTATATTGCTTGACACTGCGACACTACTACCGCCAGTACTGACGCCAGCGCAGTTTGTAGCCGATGTAGATGTTGCTGCGGTCGTTGTGACGGCTGGGGCTAAGTCCTTATAAAGACCGTACACTTCATTAGCCGCTTGGATGCGTCTTGAAAGATGGTTTGTGGCTTTCGCGGGGCTCTCGAACTTATCCATCCAAGCTTCGGTGGCCTTATCAACATTAGTGGCATTATCAAAAGCAGTACCACTCAACCTTTTTTTGTATGATGAATTGTACTCTTTGAATAAAAACTCTATTTGCATTGGTATGTCAGAGTTTGGAATGCTCTTTGAAAGGGCAAATTTTTCAAGATTAGTTCGACGACCACCCGTCCACTGGACTAAACCATAACCACCACCGCCAACTTCTTTCCCATCACTATTAAAACCAGATTCGGCTTGCATGTTGCCCATCACGGCTGCTGCTTGGACGGAGTTAAAGCCACCAGTAATCAGCAATTGAAAGATTTGCTTGGTTTTGTCGCTTGCTTTTACCAAAGTGGTAGCACTAGTTTTTGATGGTGTAGATAATGTTGTGGTTGTTGCGGACGTCGTGATACTGTCGGTTCCACCAACGAAGTCCCACTCCATATGGCCCCAGTCAACCAAGTAGTGAGCTAATGATTGGCCTAAATCAAGCCACCTACCACCACCGGTTGCACCCGGTCCTACGTCCAGCCACACACCAATAGCATATTTATCACCCTTTTTAAAAATCAATTTACCCTTGGGTTTTAGAGCCCCTGATTTAACCGCATCAACGATTTCTTTGGGTGTATTTGGGTTGGCTTTTACGTCTTTATAGTCTTTTGGTAGTATTGCAAAATAGAATACGCCAGCGTCATCCATTGCTTTTGTGTTACCACCAAATGACGTCCCTTGATATTCACCTGGCCCACCAAATGACGTAGCAATAGCCGGCTTCCAATTATGGCCTGCCCCAGGTGTTACCGGCCCAGAACCGTACTGTTTGTCAGCGCTTGTTACAGTGTCTGCCCCAGCCGTCACAGCCGGAGTTGAATTATTACAGTTATCATCCGGGTTATAAAAATTTATGTCGTTGCCTGCATAGAAAGCCCTGTCATAAGCAAAGACTCTTAGCGGCAATAGATTAGAAGTAATTATTATGGACAGACATATATACAGCCCAACCTTTCCCATTCGACTCATTTCTTTTGGTCCCCTATATCGTAGGCTTTCTTTTGGCTAGTATCGCCACTTTTAATTGAGACCCAATAGGTTTGATTGACTGTAACGCTTGAGCCATCGTTGATATACATAGTGGTCTGCGTAAATACTGTCAGAATTGGATCGTCTCCTTCAAAGTCAGGTCCCGTCACGGATGTTACGACAGCCACACTTTTTTTAATACTTGAATCTATATTCAGTTGCTCGTGTGCGTACACTGGGCTGTCGCTTAAAAAATATTTTTCCAGACGTGTATGACGCGATGTGGCGGATTCCGAAATGTCTTGACTGGCAAAGCTTTCAACAGCCTGTCTTGCTATTTCTGAGTATTTTTCAGTGCCTTTTGCAGAGTAGTAGTAATGGTCTGCCGGGATAGCAAGTGAGCCTGATTTGTTAGCTTGATTGGTGATAAAATTGGAAACCAATACTATAATTGTTAACATT
>JAYTVU010000031.1:0-5676 GCA_043743855.1 bacterium | reverse complement strand
AATAGAAAAAACGTTGTTATTTGTGCAATAAAAAGACCCCTTACGATTCACTTTTTACTGCGCATCGCCAGAGGTTCGATTGAACATTCGCTTAACTAAGTTCTAATTGTACTCGTTTATATAGTTTTTTGCAATGGTTTTTATGAATATAAAAACTTTCAGTGCTGTGTTGTTATTTATCTATCAAGTTCAATGACTTTTCGAATCTCTCAAGCTCTTGATAGCTCATCCTATCACTAATCGATTTCAGAAATTCAATTTTTTCTTGATTTTTTATTGATTTAAATTCATAACCTTTTGGGTTATGACAAAAGAACTCAAGTCGATTTTTCTCATGCTTACTTAGTCTGGATGTTTTTTGCCTTAACGGATGGCTACCCTCTTGAGTATTTAATTTGTCGGTAGGATTATTAACTTCAATTTCCGGCTTTGCTACGGGGTACATTATAATTGCCCCCTTCATAAACTCAATAATATCTGGATCAACAATAATATCTTCATGCTTAATTGGTGAGTTCAAGTACAGGCCGTCAAGAGATACACATCTACTGAGTGCAACATATGTCTGGCCATGCGCAAAGGCACCTCCCGACAAATCTATTAAAACCGACTGGTATGTCTTTCCTTGTGATTTATGTATTGTTATCGCCCATGCTAGTTTTAGTGGGAATTGACTAAATGAACTTATTACCTTCTTCTTCAATACACGAGTTTCGGTATCATATTCATAACGTATCTTGTCCCAAGATGCAGGAATTATTGTATGGTCGACACCATCTATATTAACCTTAATAACGTCTTTGCTGAGTTTAGATATAACACCAACTGTTCCATTAACCCATCGTCTAGGCTTTTCTGTATCATTTTTCAACAACATAACCTGAGCACCAACTTTTAGCTTTAGGTGTTTTTCTGTTGGAAATGAGCTCTCCTGAATATTGCCCCATATTTTTGCTTCATATATACTCTCCTCTCCATCGAGTTGAGCAAGTTTTTTGCTGTTTATACTTGAAACAGTAGCATTTGTTCCGGCCAAGGTAACGCTATTTCCAATGTATCCATTCTCAACTACTCGCTCGTTCAAAGCAGACAAAATTGATTCACTCGTGTTACCGACACGGATTGAATTCAATATTTCTTTAAACACAGGGTCCTTTTGCCTAAATATGTGTTCAAGTTCACATGTTTTCATGTTGGATTTCTTAATTGACGTAGAATTAAAGAAGTAATGACCACCGAAATTATGATTAAAATATCTTTCTAACTCACCGTCGGTCACTACTGGTGGCAACTGGTATAAATCACCAAACATTATCATCTGAACACCACCAAAAGGTAAATCGTTACCACATGCTTTTTGTAATTTAATACTAATTGCTTCCATTAAATCAACTCTTACCATAGATACTTCATCGATAACAACAACATCTATATTTCTTAGGAGCTCTCGTGTCTTAGGGTCTAGAGATATATTATGTAAATCTAAATCAAATGGAATCTTAAAAAAAGAATGTATTGTTTGACCCCCAACATTAAGTGCGGCAACGCCTGTTGGCGCAAGAACAACGACTTGTTTAGTAGTGTTAGCAACAAAATATCTAAGTAAAACCGACTTACCTGTTCCTGCTTTCCCTGTGATGTAATAAATATCTCGCGTGTTTTCAAGTAAACTCAATATTTTGGACTGTTCTTCACTAAGTTTTATTTCCTCAACATCAATTTGTTCAACATTGAGTTTTCGTTGTACAAACGGCTCATACTGATGTTGAGCGTTCTGTTGGTTATTAGGTTTTTTTGAGCCATATAAAATTCCCCAGGCATAAACTAAAAACCATACGACGCCTATGGTGATTAACAATTCCATCAAAAAATATCCACGCAACGTAAAATAATTTGGCTTAATCTAATCATGTTTTTTTTTCGAAATCTTTTAATATCTCCAAATATTCGCTTTGAATCTCTTTCGAAATATCAACAAGTGGCGCGATATAGCCATTGCAATCAATAATCCTGGTTATTTCGTCAAAATAAAATCCTTTCAAAGTAGCAATAAATAAATATGATGGATTCCACGACTGATGCATTTTTTCTGCTGTCTTTTTTATCTCACTCGGGTCCAACCGAACTCTGTATTTAACCTCAATAAGCCTAACCTCTTTTGTGTCTTGATTAATTACAGCGAAATCTGGCGCAACACGGAGGCTCTCAATTACCGGATTTTCATGATTGTAATTTTGTCTTACCAACTCTGGGATAACTTTTTCATAACCGAATTCAAGAACTGTATAATTCCCAGTGTCTCGAAACATTTGCGCAAAAATAGTTTCGGCAATTCGACCCTTCACAAGATTACGTGCAAAATCTAAGTTATTGCTCATGGTTTAATTGTACCATGCGCTAAATACAGTATTTTTAGAATTATTTCTTTTTTAACCTAAGCCTGGGCTTAGGGAAATCAACACAATCAGTAATAATTTGGCATAGCGATAAGGCGACGTCTTCCATTTGGAAATATATACCCGTCTGCTCTTTTAAGTCATTCCTCAAACGTTTCACAATTTCTTCAGAATATAGTAATTTGGATAAATTTGATGGGTTTAAGGCATTAGTACGCTTCCAAAAATCCTCTAAATCACCTTTTTCAACTGCTCGTTTTGTTAAATTCCAAAGAAGACTAGGTGCTTTTTTCAAATCTTCAATATCTGTTAAGTCAACCTTAAAGATCAATGTAGTTGTAACTGGTTTACCAAAATTAACACGATAAAGCTGAACTTCACGACCATTTAGCAACAAAATCCAATCAATTCCCTCGTTAGCGGCATAGCTTAGGCTTTGACGTAGATGTTTATCGCTAAGATCTATATCTATTGATTTTACCTCGACAACAAAGTGTTTTTTACGCTTAAGCTGTATGACGTAATCCGCATATTCTCCTCTGATTCGATACTCTGTTTTAATCTCGTCTAGTTCTTTATAGCCCAGAATCTCTGTTAGAAAATTATTGACCATGATGCGAGTGGCTGACTCGTCAAGTTTTGAAAATTCTTTACGTAGATATCGCTTTTTGTAATTATTTAGTTGGTCTTTTATAACTTTCAGCTGATTACTAGTGGCCATGTAAATGAGTCCTTAATATATTTTGTTGATATATCTCCATTAAACTACTGTTTCGACAAAATGACCAGCTCACCGTTACTTAGGCTGCCTTATCCAACCTTTTCTGCGTACCACTCCGCACCAATTGCGTGTTTGGGAACGTGCCAAGTCGCGACTGCTTGGCCTGCGGCGCGAGCTGAAAATCTGGCCGCATCAGTTTTGGCCGACCTCGCAGCAGCGTGCGAGTCCAAAGACAATTTACGTGTCTCGGCCATACTCAGTTCAATTTTGCTATTTGCCCAATCTCGAATTGTCTCAATCGCCAACCTAGGTCTGTCATCATCATGGTTTTCCCGCTCGAAAAACATCAAAACCCGCTCCGCCTCATCCGCCGCCATCAACGCCAATCGTCTATGCTCTGGCGAATTACGTACGACAGGCTGAATACTTTCGTAATATTCAGAGATTGTCATTTTTCTTCTATTATCCCTCACAATAAACTCGGAGATTTAATTTAACCAACTCAAATCCAGCTCAAATGCATGTGCGTTTGGACACGGTGGCAGTCCATAGAATAAACCAGGTTCAAAACCCTGCTTGATTGCCTCTATCATCCGATCGACACCGGCATGACTTACTATTAATATAGTCTCATCACTATCTTTATATTGCCTAAATAATGACAAGATTCTGTTTTTAAATTCCATTGGATCTTCGGCGCCCTCTGATGAAACTAGTTCTTGCGATGTCACTTTGCGAATAGGCGTGCCAGATAATGCCCCCATGTCATATTCAATAATCCTGTCATCTATTTCTACTTGCAAACCAAGTTTTTCGGCAACAATCCTTGCAGTTTGATAGGCGCGTTTTAGTGTAGAGGTAATAATTCTGTCAATCTTGGCTGATTTTAACTCATCGGCAGCTATTCTAGCCTGTTGTATACCTAATTCAGTAAGTGGTGAATCTTCTTTTTGACCTGCAAATATACCCACAAGGTTTGCTTCACTCTCACCGTGTCTAAGAAAATATATAGCCATTGCGATTTATTATAGCAAACAAGAATAACCTATCGGCAGCGTCGGTACGCAATATCAGGTAAGCTAGAAGGGAAATCATCAATAGTATTTGGTAAGGATCGCACGTGACGGAGGTATGGTTCAACAAATATTCTGCCCATTCGAACAAATGGGTCATCGCCTTCGCCCGTAGGCGCAACCACTACTGCAGCCCTATATTTGGCATATTCAGCGCCCACAACATCAGCACGCACCTGGTCGCCAAAATGTATTGCCATTGATGGAGTTTCTGTAATACCGGCTATACATAAGGCTTTCAAAAACATAGCAGGGTGTGGTTTTTTATTATTCATAACTTCTGCCGGCGTATAGCTGTGACACCTATCGGTGGTCAATTCAGAAATTTGATGAGCGATTGACTTAACTCGATCGACACGCTCGCCGTAAGCATTACTAATAATCGCAACCTGGATTCCAACTTCACCGAATTTTTTAAACATTTCCTGTCGTTCAGATGATAGTTCGGTCTCGGTCTGACCAACTAAAGTTTTGTCCATATCAAAAGTTGCCAGTTGAAAACCGGCTTCACATAATCTGTCGACATCGACGTTAATGACATCATTCAGGGCGTACACTTCGGTGCTTGAAAATCTACTCATTAAACAACCTCTTGCCACCCTTTATATTATTTCGTAATTGGTGGGCGATGAGGGACTTGAACCTCCGACCTCGTCATTATCAGTGACGCGCTCTAACCAGCTGAGCTAATCGCCCACAGATTACGAAATAATAAGTTTTAAAGTTCTTGGTGGAGTAATCTAGACTTTCGCCTAGACTACCCCATGTGGTGGAGCATGTCGGATTCGAACCGACGACCCCCTGCTTGCAAAGCAGGTGCTCTAACCAACTGAGCTAATGCCCCACGAGCCATGAACTTAGACCATTTTAACGCAAATCGCCCCTTATCGCAAGGTCAGAATAATAAAAAATCCCTAGCTTTCGCTAGAGATTCTCTATTTTTAACAATTTAGTTGTGCAATCATCGTCAAGTCTACGTCAAGATTTGTTTGAACTTCGTCTTGTTCTGGATAAATCCAGAACTACGTTATTATGTAAGCTCAACATAACAACAAGACCGACCTAGCTTCAGCAATAGATTACTCGTATTGCTGGCATAACATCTCCCTAGAAAGGAGGTAATCCATCCGCACCTTCCGGTACGGATACCTTGTTACGACTTAACCCCAATCATCCCCCCCACCTTAGGCCGACGAATCGGACTTCGGGTGTTGGTGACTTTCATGGTTTGACGGGCGGTGTGTACAAGACCCGGGAACGTATTCACCGCAGCATGCTGATCTGCGATTACTAGCGATTCCAACTTCATGCAGGCGAGTTTCAGCCTGCAATCCGAACTGGGACTGGTTTTGATGCGATTTGCTCCATCTCGCGATTTCGCTGCGCATTGTACCAGCCATTGTAGCGCGTTTCTAGCCCAGGGTGTAAGGGAAATACTGACCAGACGTCGTCCCCTCCTTCCTCCCCGTTACCGGGGCAGTTTGAA
>JAYTVU010000030.1:0-2680 GCA_043743855.1 bacterium | reverse complement strand
TAATAATCAACGATCAACTGAGTGCCGCTGTAGCTCAGCTGGTAGAGCGGCGCTTTCGTAAAGCGTAGGTCTCCGGTTCAAATCCGGACAGCGGCTCCATATATTCGGAGAATGTACATAAGGTTAAAGCAAAGTAGCTCATTTATTATGAAAGAAATCATCAAAGAATCATTTAAAAAACTTGTAGCAGATAGGTATCTTTTAGCTCTGCTAGCGGGACTAATTCTATTTTGCCTAGTTTTGGCTACAATAATTGGCTTTTCGGTCCAACCTCGAGAAGTACAAATTGTCTCGCATTACTCAGCGTTCGGAGTGAGTCGTTATTATCTTGACCAATGGTTCTATTTGATCTTATTCGTTGCTTTCGAATTAGTAATTGCTGTATTTCATTCCATTATCTCTGTTAAGTTGCTGGTTGAAAAAGGGCGTTCACTGGCTATTATGTTCGCATGGTATGGATTTGGCATTGCTGTGATAGGTTTTATCACTTCTTTAGCAGTAATAAATGCATGGAAACCATAATTACAATATTATGACTAACCTAGAAATTCCAATGGGAAAACGGACCTTGAAGTATCGATTTTTCGAGATGTTGCCAGCAACATTAAGTTATGGCGCACTTATCTTGTTAGTAGTACTCTCATTACTCAGCCCGACATTGGCGGCAGTCTACCTTTTATTAGTTATCGTAACTCTTTTAGTGAAAGCGGTTGGAATCGCTTTTCGCACAATTCAGGGTCGTGGCAGACTAGAGGCGGCTCAGAGAGTAGACTGGCATCAGCGCTTACTGGATCTGGAAAACCCAAGTAAGTCTTACGAAACAATGAAACACAGTAGGTCAAAAGCCTTCGGCGCATCCGTTCATGTCGAAAATCTTCATTCAATAACTATCAACCCTGGTGCCTACCCACATCCGCATCAGATATATAACGCGGTCATTGTTGCTACCTGGAATGAGTCGTACGATATCCTAGCCCCAACTATTGAAGCTGTTTTAAATAATACCTTTGATAAAAAAAGATTGATCTTAGTTATTGGTTACGAAGACAGGGGTGGAAAGGCAATTGAGGACACTGTTTTAAGGCTTCAAAGAGAATATAGCCATAAATTTTTTGCATTTTACTTAGTTAAGCACCGCGATGGAATGCCAAACGAGGTAATCGGTAAGGGCAGTAATATCTCTTGTGCCGGACGTTTCTTAAAGAAAAGGCTTGAAGAAGAAGGGATTGCTTCAAAAGATGTTATTGTCACAACACTTGATGCCGATAACAAGCCTCACAAGACTTATCTTGACTATGTAACCTATGAATATATTGTTCACGAAAACCGTAAATACATGTCGTTCCAGCCTATCTGCCTATTTTTCAGTAATATTTGGGATGCACCAGCGCCTATGCGTGTGATTGCAACTGGTAACTCATTTTGGAATATTATTAGTTCAATGCGACCTCATACCCTTAGAAATTTTGCGTCACATTCTCAACCGATGGAAGCGCTTGAAGAAATGGACTTTTGGAGCACTAGGACGATAGTCGAGGACGGGCATCAGTATTGGCGCAGTTATTTCCATTTTAATGGCAACTACACAGTTTTACCGATTTATGTGCCGATTTTTCAAGATGCGGTGTTAAGTGACACACTATTTAAGACCTTAAAGGCTCAGTTTATACAATTACGTAGATGGGCGTACGGCGCATCAGACGTGCCTTATGTTGCAGTCCGACTATTTACCGAGGATCGCACTGTACCGCTCGTAGGCGGCCTCTCAAGGTTTCTAAGGCTATTAGATGGACATGTAACCCTGGCGAGCGTATCAATTCTAGTCGCTATAGGTGGATGGGTGCCGTTATTTGTAAATAGCGAGGCAGCTAGGAGTGTTTCAGCCCATCAATTGCCAGATGTTGTCAGTGCTATCCAACAAGTGGCTCTTATAGGATTATTCGTTACGGTCTTCTTGGCGTTCAAGATGCTACCGCCGCGACCAGAGCGCTACAAACGCACTAGAAGCTTTGCAATGCTTGCACAGTGGGTTTTGATGCCATTTACAGCCATTTTATATAGTTCAACCGCTGCCCTTTATTCCCAGGGAAGGCTATTTATGGGACGTTACCTCGATAAGTTTGATGTAACAGATAAGGCAACTCATAAATCGGTCGCTTTGGCCAAACAATCACGCAAGAAACTTTTTAATAGCAACATAAAATAACCTAGATTAAATATAAAATACATCTCCGCCACCGTGGAGATGTATTGCTACTGAAAATAATCAAATGTTTTAGATAGTGCGGATTCGCATCTCGCGCTTTAATTCCTGAAGGGTTTTATCGTACTCAAAACCTAACGTAAAACGTTCAAGTTTTGAGGTGGTATTGGTGATTTGAATCTGTTCTTTTTGACCCATACTTTAATATTAGCATAAACACCATAAATTGTCAATAGAACATACATTAGCGCAATATGCTGCTCATGATATATATATTCGAATATCATAACAAAACACCTGGTGGAAAACTTTCGTAGACAGTGGGAAAGTGCGCCATATAAAAACTCACCACTTATAGCGGTGAGAATATTAGATCGGTTTGGTGGGTCCTAGAGGATTCGAACCTCTCACCTCCACAACGTCAATGTGGCGCTCTAGCCAAATGAGCTAAGGACCCGTGCAATAAGGATACCAAAA
>JAYTVU010000029.1:0-22119 GCA_043743855.1 bacterium | reverse complement strand
GTTAGTGGCGCGATATTGTTCATACCACTAATTGTTAACTTGTTGACACCTATTGTTTATCTAGCGTTACTAAGGTTAGGTTTCAAGATGCCAGGTTCTACGAATGCCAGGGCTATGTCGGCTTACGCTGAAGATATGCTGTATGGCGATAAAGAAACGGCTAATCTATATCCGGCCGTCAAAAACAAAGTTTATCCAACAGGCTTCAAGATTGCCTATTTTCTGTTGTTTTTGATTGTATTTACCTTTGTCTCGTATTTGTTGATGATTGTGGGATTCAGTTTGGTCCAAGGTGCAATATTCTTTACATTCCTGGCAGCGGCCAGTTTCCTGGGTGTTGGTCTGTCGCGAATCGTTCAAGAGTTAGAGCTGGTTGTTGAAAAACCGGGTCTTTTAAACACGTTGCGTGATTTATTATTCACGCCGTTCACAGTTCTTGGTAAATGGATTTCGGACAAATATCAAAAGGTAAATATTGTTGCATTAGTTTTAGATACACTAATCGAGCTGCCACTTAAAACCGCACTCCGTTTACTGCGTCAGTGGACAGGTTTTTTGGACGATAAAAAAGACGAAATTTAGTTTATATCTGAATCTGACTATCTTCGCCCGGATTCCAGGTCCAGGCATCAATTTCAGGTAGGTCGACACCGTTTTGTTTAGCGTATTCAGTGTTCTCGGTAATCTTTTTTTGGTATTTTATGATTATATCTTGGGCTGTTTCTTTTGGAATACGACCAGCGGCGGCCAATCTTTCAAAAATAGAAATCACGTGATGGTATCGACTGGTCAGGTTACGCACTTGCATATCAAAAGGTGTCGTAATACTGCCATGTTCAATATAGCCACGAACGTCAAAGCGTCTGGCGTCGACATCATAATTGAATAAAACTGACTTAATCGTTTGTGGATATCCGTGGAAGTTACAGATTACAGGCTTGTCATTAGTTAACATATTATTAAACTCTTGGTCAGTCACAAAGTCACCACAGTGCCCAATGCCATGTCCATGTCTACCACTTGTCAGCTCACTGACATTAACAAACCTCAATCGTACATCTGGCCATTCAGCCTTTGCAAGTTTAATTGCGGCCAGTAGTTCTTTTGTAGGGTAATCGCCAATACCCAGTAAAACTACATCAGGGTTTGCATCGCTGGCGAAGTCCCAAATCATCATACTTTGTTCAATTTGTTTTCTGGCTAGTTCAGTTGTTAACCAGCGTGGTTCTTGGGTTTTTCCAGCAACCATGACATTGATTTTTTTGGTTGTACCTAACATATTTTCCAGGGCTACAAGTGTAGTGTTGCCATCAGCAGGGAAGAAGACATTTACAAAATCACCTTGTCGGCGCAAGCTGTCATCAATGAAGCTTGGGTTTTGATGGCTAAATCCATTATGATCTTGGCGCCAACCAGAACTTGTTAGGATGTAGTTAAGCGATGGGAAATCTCCATGCCAATCAACTTCGCTCATATGTTTTAGGAATTTTCCGTATTGAACAACCATACTGCTGACAATCGGCAGGAATGCTTCGTAACTAGCATAGACGCTGTGGCGTCCAGTCAGGGTATAGCCTTGCGCCAAACCTTGCAGGTTGTGCTCGGACAGCATTTCCATTGCGCGACCATCAGTTGCCATATCTTTATCCCACGTTTCGTGTGGCCACACCCAAGCACGATTAGTTTCCTTAAATATGCCGTCTAATTTATTCGAATATGTTTCATCTGGGGATAAGAATCGGAAGTTTTTAGTGTCTTTGTTGAGTTTAAACACCTCGTTCAGATATAAACCAGCACGTATCATACTACTTGATCCAATTGTCCCGGGTATTACGGCATCTTCAGCGAATTGTTCCGCTGACGGAAGTACGAGTGGTTTATAAACCGAATCTCCACCACGGGCGTGTTTTGTCATACCTATACGAAGGTTACCCTCTGGTAAGATATTCTTTACAAAATCGCCAAAGCCGTTTTCGCGATCAAATAATTCGTTAAATTTATACGAGCGCAACCAATCCTCTAACATTTTTAGTTGCTGAGGGTCAGTTTTTGCTTCCATTAGCACAACTTGATGCGATAAACAGTTGCCTTCAATCTTGTCGCCATTTAGCTCTTTTGGCCCACTCCAACCTTTTAGGGTTCGCATGACAATCATCGGCATCCTAGGGGTTTGAGTTGGTTTGTCTGATTTCTTGATATCCCAAATTAATTTATGTGCCCAATCCAAGGTATCTTCCATTTGTTGGTCTAAATTGTCACCACTAACGATACGTGGTTCATATCCATAACCCCAGAAAAGTGATTTCAGTTCGTCGTCACTCATACGACCAAATACAGTTGGTGCCGAAATCTTATAGCCGTTTAAATGTAGTATCGGTAAAACGGTTCCATTTGTTTTTGGGTCAACCAGTTTATTTAAGTGCCATGCCGCAGCAGCCGGTCCGGTCTCGGCCTCGCCATCACCAACCAAGCAGGCAACAATCAGGTTTGGATTGTCTAGGACGGCGCCATAAGACGTTGAAAGTGAATATCCAAGTTCGCCACCCTCTAAAATAACGCCAGGAGTGCCAGGGTTACTGTGACTTGGGAAGCCATAAGGCCAGCTGAAGTTACGGCAAATATAGGCTATACCATCATAAGTGTGAGTTGCACTAGGATAAAATTCACCCAACGTTCCCTCTAAAAACAGATTAGCTTGCAGGGCAGGGAAAGCATGGCCTGGGCCCAAAACGAACATCATTTCTTGGTTATATTTTTTGACTAATTTATTCAAATGGGAATAAATAAAGTTTACGCCAGGTCCTGAACCCCAATGTCCAAGTAATCGCGGTTTGATATGATCGGCTGTTAACGGTTTTTCTAGTAAGAAGTTATCTTGCAAAAAAATCTGGGCTGCATTTAAGTAATTCGTAGCACGTCTAAACTTTTCGAAGTCAGTTATATTTTCATCCATAATTACACCTTATTGTATAGAAGCATAAGCCGTTTGTAAAATCGGTTTTTTCTTCGTTAGTTTGGGTCCTGTCGCTCGGTTCACCCCTAAAATTGTTTCTATCACGACCATAGAAAAACATTATTGGGGTCGCCCTGCCTCGCGCCACCCAAGTTGCCAACTATTCTTTATCTGTTAAACTAAATACAATGAAGATTTTAAATGGGTTAGAACTATCCGGTTACATAAAAGAACGTCAACTGAAACAGGTTCGGGCGCTGCGTCAATCTTGGCTAGTTATTCCGCGGTTAGCAATTATTCGTACTGGTGACAATCCGGTGATTGATGTCTATATTAAACTAAAATCGGTTTATGGTGAGGATATCGGGGTTGAAGTTGACGTATATAATCCGTTGGATGATGAGTTAGTCAAGCAAATTCAAACACTAAACCAAGACGAGAACGTCCATGGAATTATTGTTCAATTGCCTTTGGTAAATCCAGATTTGACTGATACAGCGATTAACGCTGTCATACCCGAAAAGGATGTTGACGGTTTGGGCCAAAATCCATCGTTTACTCCAGCAACGGCTATGGCAATCGATTGGTTATTGGCTGGGTATAATGTCAGCCTTGATTACAAGAAAATCGCGATAGTCGGTAATGGTCGTTTAGTCGGGGCACCACTTGCAAAGCTTTGGAAAAACTGTGGCTATGATATTGCAATTTATGATGAAAACACGACTGATTTGGCTACTGTTTTAGAACCAGCCGAGGTTATAGTTACTGCCACTGGAACACCTAGCCTGATAACTGGGAAAATGATCCGAAACGGCGCAGTCGTTATAGATGCTGGTACTGCTGCCGAACATGGCAAAATCGTCGGTGATTTGGCCGATGACGTTCGACTTCGACAAGATTTAACGATTACCCCAATCAAAGGCGGCGTCGGGCCACTAACGGTCACAGCATTATTTGACAACGTAATTACAGCCGCCCGAAAAGTAGCAGATATCAAAGGTCAACAAGATAACTAGGCGATTTTTAACGCATCTTTAACGCGTTGTAAAACTTGAGATGGTGTCAGATTAGCTTTGACAATATAGCCCAACACACCAAGTGTTTTCAAGGTTTTCGGAGATTCTTCCTCGCCCATATTGGTCAGCACAATAACAGGGATATTTTTGCCTGATTCGGTTTTTCTAATAATTCCAAGGGCAGTCGTGCCGTCCATTTCGGGCATTTGCAAATCAAGTAAAATCAGGTCTGGCAAAAAAGATTCTACCAGTTCAACGCCTAGTTTGCCGTTTTTTGCCATTTGCACATCAAAACCGGCGGCCTCAAATTTCATTAGGTACATTTGACTAATAACGGGGTCATCTTCGATAATAGCTATCTTTGTCATATTATGATGGTATAATAAACCGTGAATAATTACTATGGGCTAATAATTTGGCTCTATAAAACAAAAATTTGTCCAAGTATTATTTAAACGAGGTCACAATGTCAGAAGCTGAGCTTAAGCAAAATCTAGCCCATATTAGCGAATCGGTCCAGCCGATAATTGATGAGTTGCTGTCAAAAGACGTCGAGTCAAAAAATATCGACGTCATGTTGTATCAATGTGGTGTTGGCGGCAAGCGTATTCGTCCAGCCATGGTTATTTTAAGTGGTCAAATATTTAACGCAAATTTTGATGATATGCTTTATCCCGCGGCTTCAATCGAGATATTGCACAACGCGACCTTAATAATAGACGATATCATCGATCATTCCGAGTTTCGACGTGACCAGCCGACATGCTGGAGCAAGTACGGAACGTCAATCGCGCAGTGTGCTTCATTCACATATATTTCATCTGTTTTTTCCGGTTTGGCAAATGCTAATAACGGCTCAAAGTTAATCGATTTATACAGCAAAACCCTAAAGATTATTGTTGATGGCGAAATCAAAGACATCGTTTTCGAACGCTCTGGTCGCGAGGACGAAAACTATGTTGTCAAGAATCGATACCAGACCATTACCAAAGATGATTATTTTGAAATGATTGGTCAAAAAACAGCTGTTCTTTTGCGAACATGTTGCCAAGCTGGTGCAATTTGCGCTGATGCAACCGAAGAGCAGGTCGAGTTAATAGGTGATTTTGGTTTCAACTTGGGTATGGCTTTCCAGATTCGTGACGATGTATTGGATATATTTGGTGATGAAAAAGAAATTGGAAAAAAAGTTGGCAAAGATATTATCGAGAAAAAGATGGGTAACTTCATCGTCCTGACAGCAATCGACTTATTGTCTCAACCCGACCGCGATACAGTTGTTAACTTCCTTGAAGGTGATAAAGAAATTTCAGACCAAGATGCAGCAAATATCACAGATTTGATTGATAAGACTGACGCCAGGAATATTGCTGAAACAACCGCTAATTCATTTATAACCAAAGCATTTGAATCGCTTGAAAAACTTCCTCAAAACGAATACAAAAACCAACTGTCAGACATCGCAAACTATATTGTCAGTAGAAAAAAATAAATGACAGACGTAATTTTAGTCGACAAAGATGATAACCAGATTGGCATGATGGAAAAAGTCGCAGCTCATTCGGGCGATGGCTCGTTGCATCGGGCTTTCACGATTTTTGTTTTCAATGATACAGGCCAGACTTTGGTTGTAAAACGAAGTGCCGACAAGATGTTATGGCCGCTTTTTTGGGATAGTGCTTGCGCCAGTCATCCACTGTTGGGCGAAACTTTTGTCAAGGCTGGCGAGCGTCGTCTAGTCGAAGAACTTGGCTTTACGTGTCCGTTAACCGAAGTTGACCGTTTTCAGTATTATGAAAAATTTCAGGATTTAGGCGCAGAAAGTGAAGTTTGCACCACCTTAATCGGTGATTATAATGGTGAGGTTAACCTTATTCCCGACGAAGCCGCTGACTATAAATGGATGACAATAAGTGACCTAAAGGCAGATATGGTTGCAAATCCCGACATATACACAATTTGGTTTAAAATCGCATTGGACAGATTAATCGAACAAGGCAAAATTAAACAGGAAGGCTGAAATGATTATCAAGAACAAAATGCTGGAATACAAAACTACAGATGAATATGAATTTATCGACATTACTGATAAGGTTACCGATTTTGTCAAAGAATCTGGCGTCAAGGATGGGATAATTAATGTTCAATCTATGCATACCACTGCCGCGGTTATTGTTAATGAAAACGAACCGCTTTTGATTGAAGATATGAAAAATAACTTTCGTGATATTGCCAAAAAAGATATTTATTACGGACATAATGATTTTACAATTCGTACAGTTAATATGTGCGGTCCTACCGAATGTAAAAACGGTCACTCGCATTGTCTGAATGCCTATCTGACAACTAGTGTCACACTGAATGTTGTTGATGGAAAAGTTTCGTTTGGTGAGTGGCAAAGAGTTTTTCTGATTGAGCTGGATCACAGCCGCCCACGCAAAGTTCAAATGCAAGTGTTAGGGGAGTAACAGGAGTTTTTGGTGGACGTAATTAACGCGACAATCAAATCGGTAATCGACTTCGCATCCAAGTCCGAGGCTGCGTACCACGTGAACCCTTGGATTTTTTGTATCCTGTTTTTTGGCAGCGCCATTCCACTATATTTTGGATATTTTTTAATTGGTCGGTCGTTTGTGAGGTTTGAAGGCAAAAAGCTCATTCGCAAGAAATTAGACAAAAATAGCCTGCGTCTAGGTGTTATTGTATCCGTTATTGCTTGGTGGATTCCATACATTTACGTATTTATATTTGGTAAATTGCCAGTGGATTTGATGATATTGTTTGTTGCATTCTTAATACTAACTGGCGTATTTTTTGTAAAAACATTGCGCGACAAAGTTATCGCTGCTGAAAAGTGAACATAACCTGTTTATATGATATGATTTAGATATGAAAACGGGTGGAAATCCAGGTTCTAATAGCGTAACAAAAATCTCTAAAATGATTTGGGATGAGTTTGTTTATGGTAGCCATTTGTTGGCGCTTGGCGATGCTTTAGTAATAGTCGCCTTGTCGATAATTTTAGGCATAAACATAACCTGGAGCTTGCCAGTCGTAGTATACATGTCAGTGCTTGCTATAAATTCTTACAATCGGTATAAAGAATTTGACCAGGATTTATTAACAAATCCTGAAAGGTCAAATAAAATGCGAAAGTATATCAAGATCTTTCCATACTTGATATCAATTCTTTTATTGTCATCAATGGTTATCGTGTATCTTACAGCAACAAAACAGGCTTTAATCTTCATGTTTGTACTTTTTGTACTGGGGTTGTTATACACGACTTTATTTAAAGGATGGACTAAAAAGGTGATTGGATTTAAGAATTTTTCAATTGCACTTCCATATTCATTAATGGTTATATTTTTGGCGCTTTATTACAACAGCCCGATTACTATGGCAGTCATTTTGGTTTCGATATTCTATTACCTAAGGATATTTATTAGTGCAATGTATTTTGATGTAAAAGATATCGAAAGCGACCATAAAGAGGGTTTGAAGACATTTGCTGCAACTTTTGGTGAGAAAAAGAACTCAAATTTACTAATGGTATTGAATATCTTGTCTGTAGTTCCATTGCTAATCGCTGTTTACTGTAGAATATTGCCAATGTACTCACTTATGCTGTTGGTAACGGTTTTATATTCCTCGTTTTATATTTTGGAGCTTAAAGATAAAAAGTATAATAGACAGTTCTTATTTAATGTTGTTGCTGATGGGGAATTTCTGTTTTGGTTAGCGTATATTTTAATAGGGAAGGCGTTACTTTAGCCAAATGTCTGATAATAAAAAATATACAAAGAACTACTTCGAGAAGACTCAAAGCTCCTACGATATCATCTGGATGAATAGGAAGAACTTGGCGATGCATTATGGATTCTGGGGTAGTGGTATTCGTAATCTGAATGGTGCTTTACTTAATGAGAATAAAGTCACAGCCACCAAACTTGGGCTTAAAAAAGGTGATATTGTACTAGATGCAGGTTGTGGAGTCGGAGGCTCATCCATATGGATGGCAGAGAATTACGGAGTAAAGGTTACGGGCATCACTATTGTCGATAAACAGGTCAAGCTCGCCAGAAAGTATGCGCAAGACAGGGGTGTAGATAGCCTAGTTTGTTTTGAAAACATGGATTATTGTAACACCAAGTTCTCTGATGAATCCTTTGATAAAATTTTTGCGATGGAAAGTATGTGCTACGCACAAGATAAATCAATATTTTTAAAAGAAATGTACAGGGTTTTAAAACCCGGAGGTACTTTAGTTATCGCTGACGCTTTTCTAGACGGACGAGTCTTAACTAAAAAGGACAAACTCCAACTGAACGATTGGCTCGAGGGATGGGCTATACCAAACATCGTAATTCTAAAAGATTTTTTTGAATATTTAGATGCAAATAGCTTCGTTGGGCTAGACGATGAAGATGTTAAAAGTTTAATAATGCCATCTGCTAAGAGGATTTATAACATAGGTCGTATATTCTTTCCATTTGATTGGACTTGTAACAAATTAAGGTTACTATCCGATACTACATTCAAAAGCACTATATCTTCCTTGTCTCAATATAGATTATTCTCTGAGGGTATTATGCAGTATCATCTAATAAAGGTTGAGAAGAAAGGTGACGTCAAGAATAATAGATAACTTTTTTGTTATCGAAGTTTGATTGATTTATGGGTAATGTAATAATTTTCAAGACCACTGTAACGATGCTACTCCTAATCGCTGGTTTTGGCATATCTTTATGGGTAGTATTATCCGACAAAAAGTCGACGTCAAATAAGTTGCTTTTTATTACGATAAACCTGATATTAGCATTTATTTTGGTTGATTACATTGCGAACTTTACTAGTACCGAGATAACAACATTCCTACTAAGGTTAGACTACGCATTAAGTCTAGTTGCGTCAATTTTTTTGTATCTGTTTGTCGATAATTTCCCATATAAGAGTAAGACTAATAAGCCATTGGCATACTCAATGGTAATTTACCTGATTTTGATGGCTTTAATTACTTTATTATCACCTTACGTTATTTTAGCTTCCTATAGTTCGGGTTTAGCTAAGGTCGTGTCTGCTGGTTCGGTAATATGGATGTACTATTTATCTATAGCGAGTGCTATTATCTTGGTATTTTTTACTGTTATAGGTAAATATCTACGTTCATCTAAACTTGACAAGAGTAAGATACGATTAATGATATTGGGAATGATTTTATTTACATCATCCGAAGTGTTATTTGCGATGGTGTTGCCTACATTAGGAGTGGATAATCTCGTCTATATTGGGGATTACTCAATATTGATATTTATAGGCCTAACTGCATACGCAATCGTAAAACACGGTCTATTTGATGTACGTCTAGCTATCGTTCGCAGTGTTACATATACACTTTTGGTCGGCTCACTGGCCGGAATATATGCGGCAGTTACCTTTGGAATTTCGTCGGTATTTAATTTAGAACAATCCAGCTCACCTTGGCAAATAGCGCTAAATATCTCGACTAGCTTATTGCTAGTGTTCCTGTTCCAGCCACTCAAACGCTTCTTCGATAAATTTACCAACAGGGTATTTTACAAAGACAACTACAATACCGATGATTTCTTTGGACGGCTAAACAAAACATTATCGGTTACAACTGACTTGCGCGGTTTATTGGAACGAACGGCTTATGAAATCGGCACTACACTAAAGGCAGAGCAGACATTCTTCTTCATCTATACAACTGCCGAAGGTAATTACGTTACGGCTGGCACTGAACGTCATAAATTATTACCAAAAGTCGATGCAGTCCAAATCGAACAAAAATTTGGTGGCAAAGATGACGTTGTCGTCGCATCATTATTAAATTCGGACGATCCGATAAAGCGGACAATGATTAGTCACAGAATTGAAATCATTCTGCCGCTAATTCAGGATGGGGAAGTGATTGGTTTTCTATGCCTGGGCGAACATAAAACATCGGGTTACACTAACCGTGATATCAAAGCCCTGGAAACTATTTCAGACGAACTTATCATTGCCGTTCAAAACGCTCTGGCGGTGCACGAAATTCGCGAAATCAACGCCACTTTGCAACAGCGAATTGCTAACGCCACCAAAGAGCTTCGTTCCAAAAACGCAACCTTGTCACAATTGGATAAAATCAAGGATGAGTTTATCAGCATGGCCAGCCATCAACTACGCACACCGCTAACCAGCGTCAAAGGTTACCTCAGTATGGTAATCGAAGGTGACGTCGGCAAAATCACACCGACACAGAAAAAGTTGCTGGACCAAGCATTCCTTAGTAGTGAAAACATGGTTCATTTAATCAACGACTTCCTAAATGTTTCCAGGATACAGTCTGGCAAATTTGTCATCGATAATACGACAGTCAATATGGCAGATTTAGTCGAACAAGAGGTGAATAGCTTGCGACCAAATGCCGAAGCCCGTGGTATGAAATTAGTTTACAAAAAACCTAAAAACTTCCCAACAACCGAAGTCGACGAAGGCAAGATTCGCCAGGTCGTGATGAACTTTTCAGACAACGCCATTTATTACTCGCACGAAAACAGTTCGATTAATATTGATTTGACGATTGAAGGTAAAGAAATTGTATTCAAGGTTCGGGACACCGGCATCGGCGTGCCAAAACACGAACGCGAACAGCTGTTCAGTAAATTTTATCGAGCCAGCAACGCCAAAGTCCAACGCCCAGATGGCACCGGTGTCGGCATATACCTGGCCAAAAAGGTGATTGACGCCAGCGGTGGCAAAATCATCTTCGAATCCATCGAAGGCAAAGGCAGTACCTTCGGCTTCCGCCTCCCAATCGTCACAGCCCCCATCACTCCCGACGAATCAAAATAACCAATCAAAATAACTCATAAAAACCATACTGGGATTTATTGATCTAGCACTCACTAAATTTCAAAATTTATCTATTCCAAGGTGTCACCTTGGAATAGATAAAAAAAGTTATTATGCGATTGTCAACATCTATAAACTTCACAGTCAACCCTTTCCAAGGTGACACCTTGGAAAGATAATGGAACTTGTAAAATATATTAGTTAAGTCTAAACTAAGCTTTATGCCTAAAAAGAATATCGTCAAAGCATATGGTGCTGATCAGTACTATCATATTTACAACCGCGGCAGTAATAAAAACGATATTTTCAAGGAACCAAATGACTACTATTATTTTCTAAGCTTATTTAAGCGTAGCTTATCTGACGAATCAGAATCAGATTCGAAAGGTAGAGTTTTTAAAAAGTATGATGAAGAAGTTGAGCTGGTTGCTTTTTGTCTGATGCCAAACCATTTTCACTTGTTATGTTACCTGAAAGAGCCTGAAGGCATTATACATCTGATGCGGAGTGTGATGACGGCGTACACAATGTATTTTAATAAGAAATACCATCACAGCGGTAAATTATACGATGGTGCTTTCTTGGCTTCTCGCATCACAACAGATATTTATCTGTGGCAAGTTAGTCGTTATATTCATCTGAACCCTATTGATTTAGGGTATGATTTTATGAAATATGATTATTCCAGCGCCAGTTATTTTACTGGTGAAAAGCATGCCAGTTGGTTGCATCCAGAAAGATTGATTGAGACCGATAAAGGAAAATCAGAATACATCGAATTTGTGAAAGATTATACTGGCATGCACGCCGACCAAAAATACCTGAAAAACATCCTAGCTTCAGAGTAGTGATAGTTTCCAAGGTGACACCTTGGAAAGGTTAGTCTGCAAGGTGGAACCCTTCAAGCTTTGGTTTGGTATACGAAGTTTGAGTTGCAAGGTGGAAACCTGCAAGGACCCTGTAGCAATTTCAAAATAGGTTAGTGGACGAAGATAGTGCGGACAATGCCTATAACGATGATAATTATAAGTAGAACGATGGCCGAGGTAGTCGAGATGGTCCTAATGATTTTCTTGTTTTCAAACCACCATTGGGCTGGTTTTGATCGGTTAATAGCCGAAATTCGGGTGATTATCGGTTTAGTTACAGCCGCATCAACGCCTGTATAAACTTTATTTCGTTTCTTTTTTTGCTTTGACATATTTTGATTATACAACAAAATTACCCCCACGTTTGAGTGGGGGTAATTCGTAAGTCTGAATTGCTTCAGAATCAGAGCGGTCAGACTCGACTTATTTTTTAGACGATAAGTTACGTCGGCTTGCGCGGTAATAACCAACACTTGTAGCCAATGCACCAACACCTAGGAAGGCAGCTATGTTTTCGCCAGCGCCAGTGTGAGGTAGCTCTGTTGGAGTACAAGGTTTTTGAACTGTAACATTAGCTACGTCACTGATTGATCCACCACCAGTAGTAGCTTTTGCGTTATCAACTAGCATATTTAGGCCGCAGACAGGCAGATTTTCACTGTTTGCTACTTTGGCGCTAAAGATAGCCCAAGCATTGGCACCCGGTAGGTAATCGCCGATATTAATACCGGTTCCGTTGGCGATGTTATCGCTGGCACCGATACCTGCAGGGTGGTTTGCGTTACCAAAGGTAGTCGAACCGTTGACATAGGTCAATCCGGCCGGTAGTGTGTCACGTAATGTAACGTCGTTCTGTCGAACCCCACCAGTGTTTTCGTATTGCACCATGAAGTCAACAGTTTCGCCAGGAACGGCTGCATAGCTTTTAACCCAACTATTGGCACCGTGTTTGCTGACCGTTTTGCTCATTGTAAAACTAGAGGTTGGTGCAAATTGTGGTGTAACCGAGAAGCTTACATATCCAGCGTACTGAATACAGCCGGGTATTTGGCCGTTCATACTGGAATAACCCAAGCTAGCACCAGTACTTGTAAAGATGCTTTCCGGTAGGTTAAAGGTTGAAACGTTATTTTCGTATTTCAGAGTGTTAGCGACGTAAGCCAGATTGAAATCCTGGCTATTAGCGAAAGTTGCACTGTCATACACCTCTGTTGGAGTGGCGTTACTAGAATCCAAGTAACCATCAACTCGGATAGATTTACCAGTTGTAATTGGCAAATTGAACTTTGCAGTCACATTCTGGGCAACCAGATTCAGGTCAGATGCGGCGTTGTTGTGAACGTACATGCGGACCGAATAGGTTTTACCACTTTGGACTGTCATATTGTCTGTCCAAAGGTTACTAGTACCGGCTTCGCGGATTCCCACGAAGTTTCGCTCGTCACCGATGTTTGGGTTGTCGGTAATCGAGTTAAATGTTATCTGATTGGCAGGGTTTGCCATTGTGTAGGTTGTACGGGTTGGTCCCCATGCCATTAATGTCGCAGGAACGATTATTACAGCTGCAATAATCGCGACCAAGGCAATGAATCGCTTGGGTGCACGCCTAATTAGGTTTATTAGTTTACTCATTATATTCTCCTTTTGATTCTCCTCGCGGACAGAATCAATAATTATAAAATTGAAATCTTAAAAATATGATGGTTGGCCAAATTGTTAAATTCAACAAATCAGATTATTACAAGCGTACAAACCAGGTTGTACTAGTGCATGTCGAGTCGCTAGGCGACTCACGAGTGATTTACTCAACCCCGTCATGTGACAGGGGAATAGTTTCCTCGGAGAGACAATGATTGTACAGATTGTCCCGCTGAGGGGGCACGCAGGATTGCTGCGTGCCCCCTCCCAACGAAGGATTACTTGGTGCCCGGAGGCAGAACCTTACCCGATACGGGCGGGTCAGCCGTGATGGGCCCCTCCTTTGGTGGTGCGGGTGCCGGATCAGGAGTTGATCCGACAGGTGGTGCTACCGGTGCGGCAGGCGTGGGTGGATTCACCCTCGCTGTTGCAGGCGGTTGAATCATGCCACCGGGCGGAATGTAGGTACCCGGACCGTTGGTGTCATTGTGACCACCGCCGATGGGGGCATTGCCGCGGGCAGCAGGGTCGAGCGACGGATCTTTGGCATTGTCGGTTCGGCCGGGTGGGAATCGGGGAGGGCCGAGTGTGACAACGTTGCCACACCTAGCCATGACCCAAAATACCTGGCCGTTGCTGAGAACGATCTTGATCGCCTTGCGGTTGCCGTGAATCCCGGGAGTCGCCGAACTGACGACGACGCCGTTATCCACGCCGGAGTTGGTACCGTTTGCAGGTGCCTCATCCGGTGTGACCTTGGCTTGCCCAAGAGCCAGTTGCATTGCTGCAACCAGTTGGGCTGCTTCGGGTGTCGCCCAGCCGTCCTTGAAAAGGTCGGCTTGCTGGACATCCTTGCCAAGAATCGACTTGATGGTCGGTATCAACAGGTTGGGATCAGGCTTGACCCTTTCCAGCCACACGAAGGCCGCGTTGGCGGCTTCGGTGGGGTTGCTAGCATTCTGGATCTCGGGGAGACCGTCGGCGAACCAACGATTGTTTCCGTAATCCGAATACGCTAGCTTCCAGGTAGTACCGTGCGAGTAGGCAACTGGTGTTGCCGTCGCCGAGCTTGACCCCGATACGGGGACAGAGCTCGTTGGCTTCGTTCCGCATGAACGCAGACCGAAGAACAACACGAGAACCACAAGGACGAAGAGTACTGCACCGATCATCACCTTCGCGATTGACGCTCGGTGTTCGTGTGCATCTTCCTCTTCGAGGCTCCTTTGAATTCGTTCAAGGTCATCTTCGGACTTGGGCGACTTGCCCTTGTCTTTGACCTTGACCTTGCTTGCGGGCTTGACTTTGGAGTCATCCTCCTCGTAAGGAGGTTCGTCGTCGGCCTTAGCCTGGGTGAAAGATCTGTTGTAAGCCTGGCGGCGGAGACGATTCTCCTTCCACCTGGTCACCAGACCTTCACGCCGTCTTGTTATCTGCCAGCCCCACTCGTCGAGGATCCACTCCTTCATCGCGGAGAGTCGGTTAAGTACCCGGCTCTTCAGCGAAACGGATGTGGTCTTGACGTTGTGAAACCAACCAAGTACCGCCAGAATCCAGGTAGGAACCTGGATGTCTGGTGTTTGAGCTTTGCGGCTCATTGTCTCGTCACTCACGAAACTCACTCCCTTTCTCCCCGATGGGCGGTTGCCTGTGGCAGTCGCTTGTGGCGATTGCCACGATATGCTGCCCTGGGGGATCGGGGACAGCACACTATAGTTCACAACAAAGTGATTGACAGTGTGCTGCCCTCGAAATGAAAGGTAATGGTTAAAAATCTGTCCAAAATACGTGTCTTATTCAGACATGCACTGTAATAATCTGACTTGTTAAAGACCATCCGTCACCCTGGTAGATTTCCACCTCACACCAATGGATAACTGATAACGCTAATTTATCACATAACAAGTAAAATGTCAATGCTTATAACAATATATTTTTGTAAAGCACAACCGTATTGTATAGTATATTTAAGACATATTCTTGCAAAAAGTCACAATATACTTCGCCTCTAGTCAAATAGATTAATATTTGTTACAATCATCTGGCGATTATTGTATATGGTCTCATCGTCTAACGGTTAGGACACCAGGTTTTCATCCTGGCAACCCGGGTTCGATTCCCGGTGAGATCACCAAAATAAAATGCCCATCCTTCCGGGGATGGGCATTTTATTTTAGCGTTTTCAACGCTGGGAGTTAAACCCGCAGGGTTCGCGAAGCGAAAGTAGCCAAAAATTAGCTTGCTCATTTTTGCGACTGAGCGGAAATAGGGAGTATAGTGACCGCCTTACCGTTAATTGATTTGGTATCTTGCGTTGGACCGTTGAGATTACCAGTGTTTACATTTTTTCACCAAATTTTTCACTTTAACTAGACTCAAACCCGTATTTAGAGTAAACTAAAATCTATAAACATAAACGATATATAACAGATGGCGAGTGATAAAAAGTTAATCATTGGTAATTGGAAGATGAACCTCGATACACACGAGGCAAGTTTGTATTTACATAAATTATCAAAGATAGTCAAAACTCATCGTGATGTTGAAGTCATCTTGGCACCAACCGTTCTAACATTACAGACGCTCAGCTTACAGGTTAATCTGAAGCAGTTTAAATTAGCAGCACAGAATTTTTATTGGCGCGACAGCGGACCATATACGGGCGAAGTATCAGCTTCACAACTACGGGGCATTGTGCAATATGCATTGGTCGGTCATTCCGAGCGCCGTCATATTTTTAATGAAAGCGACAAAGATATCCGTAATAAGGTTGCAGCGGCAATCCGAAACCATATTCGACCAATTTTATGTATCGGTGAAACTGCTTGGGAACACGCCAGTGGTGAGACTCACGATGTATTGTATGATCAGCTTACTAGTGGACTTGCGAATATTACTAGTGAAGAGTTAGAACAGATTGTTATTGCTTACGAGCCAGTCTGGGCTATCAGCGCTGGTCTAAAGTCCGTTCCGATTGTTGTATCTCCGAAAGATGTAGCTAATGCCATCGAGGCAATCCGAAAACAAATCGAACACTTGTTTGGGAAAAAAGCAGCGGAATCTATCCAAGTGCTTTATGGTGGCAGTGTGACTGCGGACTGCGTTGCGGATTATCTGGTATTACCAGGTGTTGATGGGCTACTGGTTGGTGGGCAGAGCTTGAATGCTGCTTCGTTTAATGAAATACTAGAAATAGCACATAAAGGCTCAAAGCAAGCCAGAAAAAGTTAGGGTGGGTAAGTGAAAGATCTTGATTTTGATGAAATAGACCGAGCAGTAAATTCTGTTATTACAACTATACCAAAAACAGACGATGATGTTAGTGTTGTTACGAAGCCGGACGAAAGTAGTACGTTTACTGTTAATGTTTCAACCCCTAACGTAGCGCCTGTGATACAATCCCTTGCTGGCCGTCGCAGTTCTGGGCAATTTATGGATGTGGTTCATCCTTCTTCAGATATGCGTAAAGCGCCAATTGTTAGTCCTGAACGTGCTCCAATCCCTAATTTAGCGGCTAATATGTTTACAAGACCGGTTGCAGCCGAGTTGCCTTCAACTACGGTAACGCCAAACTTTGATAGTACTCCAAGTTCGGTTGATTTTATTGGTATTAATACAAATATTGGGCAGACAGGCCAGACTGAAGAAGATGACGATATTGGTAAACTTAGCGATGATTTGGCAAAGGAATTAAATCAAAATGACAGTAATTCACCTGATTCACCGTTTTTAGCTGGTACGAAGGTTGAAAAACGGCCTCTTGGGGCTTTTTCTGATGATCAAACAGCTATGTTAGATGACAATGTTAATCAGGATGAAAAAATAAACCAAGCTAATAATGATCAAAGTTCTTTTCAGACTGACACAAAGTTGACTTTACCAGATGAACTGCAAAATGATTTATTAAAAGTTGAATCAGATAGTGTAAGTATGGCCGATAACCCAGTAGTCGTTCCGGAAGAAATGCCGGATGACGCCAGCGAAACCACAGTCTCTACAAACGAAACACCTGACGAGGCTCCAATTACTCAAGACACACCGGAAGTGCCAGAAAAACCACTTGAATCTAGCGAGGCTGCAATAAACGAACACCCGACTGGTCCAGTTTCGATAACTCAACAATACAAAGAACAACCAAGTTCTGGTGAGAAGAGTACTGGTGCAATCTATGATACCGATTCATATCACAAAGCGCTTGTTCGACCATCAAACAAAAAATCAGGCTGGATGTGGGTACTTTGGATCGCAATTTTACTAGCTGTTGGCGCTGGTGTTGGGTTCGTAGTCTATAAATTTGTTTTACCAAGCCTATAATCTGAATTTTAAGCTATAATAGATAGTAATGGACTTACTTGATGGGTTAAACCCGGCTCAAAGTGAAGCGGTTCAGATTATATCTGGACCGTTGCTTATTCTTGCTGGGGCGGGAAGTGGCAAAACAAAAACTCTGACACATCGGATTGCGTATCTGATTGCAAAGGAAAAGATTCAGCCTAGCGAAATATTGGCGGTCACATTTACCAACAAGGCTGCTAAAGAGATGCGCGAACGACTTGGAATTTTGCTGGGGAAAAATAGCACTCATCGTGGATTTATGCCATGGATGGGGACTTTTCACGGAATCTGTGTTCGGCTCCTTCGGGTTGATGGTGAAAAGATTGGTGTGCCACGTAACTTTGTAATCTACGATGAAGATGATAGGCAAGGATTAATAAAACAAGTCATGAAACGGTTGGCGATTAGTGATAATGAAATCAAAGCCAAATCAGTTAGTGCAGCCATATCTAGCGCTAAAAGTGAAATGGTTAGCCCCGAAGAATATGAGGCGACCGCCCAAGTTCCATATCAAAAAAATGTCTCAAAAATTTACGTAAAATATGAAGAACTCAGAAAAACGGCTGGGGCGCTTGATTTTGACGATTTGTTATTAGAAGTTGTCCATTTACTACGCGAAGTTCCTGAGGTTCGCAAAAAATGGCAAAAATCGTTCAAGCATATCATGATTGATGAATATCAGGATACGAATGCGGCTCAATACAATATTATTAAACTTTTAGTTAATGACAAACAAAATATTTGCGTTGTTGGTGATGATTGGCAGTCAATTTACAGTTGGCGTGGAGCTGATTTTACAAATATCTTGAATTTTGAGCGTGATTTTAAAAACACCGCGGTTATTAAACTTGAACAAAACTACCGAAGTACCGGCAATATTCTGGATGCTGCTAGCAACGTTATTGCCAAGAATATCCAGCGAACAGATAAAAAACTGTGGACCAAAGCTGGTCCTGGTGCCCCCGTCCAAGTCCATGAATTATATGATGAAGCCGAAGAAGCTAATCTGGTTGGTGAGAGAGTTTCGTCGCACGTGGCAATTGGTGCCAGAAAATTTGGTGATTTTGCTGTACTTTATCGAACCAATGCCCAAAGCTACACCCTTGAACGAGCATTTTTACGTTTTCATGTTCCTTACCAGATTATTGGCGGTGTACGGTTTTATGATCGAAAAGAGGTAAAGGATATAATTGCTTACCTGAAACTGATTTACCAGCCACAAGATAGGATGAGTTTTAGCCGAATCGTAAATGTCCCGACTAGGGGTGTTGGAGCTATGAGTCTAGAGAAGTTCTTACTTTGGCAATCCGAAAGTGGTATGGATATTATCACAGCACTTGAAAATGTCGAGCAAACCAGCATTGTGACTCAAAAAGCTAAAAATGCCCTAGCGACATTGGGGCAAAACCTTCGAAAAGCCCAAATGATGCTGGACTCATCAACACCGGTACAGATTATCGAAACAGTACTAGAACTGACTGGCTATAAGGATTACATTGCTGATGGTACACCAGCAGCCGAAGATCGCGAAGCTAATATTGGAGCCTTACTGTCTGATGCCCAAAGCTTTGTTTTGTTACCTGAGTTTTTAGAAGAAGTTGCTTTGATGTCGAGTGTTGATAAGACAAGTGATGATGGAAAAGTAACATTAATGACACTTCACGCCGCCAAGGGTTTGGAATTTCCAGTAGTTTTCATTGTTGGTATGGAAGAAGGAATTTTGCCTCACGCCAGGGTTTATGATGCTAACCCAGCTGAACTCGAAGAAGAGCGACGTTTGGTATATGTCGGTATTACCAGGGCGCGTGAAGAATTACATTTGACTTACGTCGAGAGTCGTATGCAGTTTGGACAGCGTAGTTATAACCCGATGTCTCGATTTATTGCAGATATGGGTGATCAGGTTGCCTTGACGTCTCCGACAATACCAAGAATTCAAAAAGAACAAGAGTTTTACAGTGATGAATTATTTGCAGTTGGTGAAAACGTCAAATCGGCGGTTTTTGGCTGTGGTAATATTATCGAAGTTGATGGACTAGCGCTAACAATCAAGTTTGACGATGGGCGAACAAAAAAGCTCAACGCCGAATACGCTAGGCTAGAAAAAATCTAGTAGGCATGTCAGCCTTCATGGTGAATCCAGCCGTTTTTTGCTATACTGGTTACAATCACTATGTGAGTGGGGAATAATGCTAAAAAAAATTATCCAATGAATAGCTTAAATAATAAATCCGTTAAACCAATCGGTGCGTTAATTGTTGCCACCTTTTTTTTGATTTTTACAGTATTTATTGGCCTTTCTGGTATTATTCACGCCGACAACAACACTAAATCTAAGGGCGGTCGTTTAATCACTATTCACGATCGAGGCATAGAAAAAGTTATTCTTTCTCAGGCATTAACAATTGGCGATGCCGTTAAAGAAGCCGGTATATTACTGGACAGCAAAGACGCTGTCGAACCCGCTGTAAGTGAAAAGCTAATTGCCTCGGACTATCAAGTTAATATATATAGGGCACGGCCAGTAATTATAGTTGATGGAAATATTCGTCAAAAAATAATTACGCCTTATCAAACCGCTGAACAGATTGTAAAAAGTGTTGGGATTGTACTATACCCAGAGGATAAAACTACGATTAATCGAGTTGACGATTTGTCTAGTGGGGCTGGGCTACAACTAACGATTAGTCGATCGACTCCATTTATTTTCACGCTATATGGAAAAACTTCGACAGTCCATACTATGGGGAAGACTGTCGGAGAAATGCTATCCGAAAAGGGTATAAAACTAACCAAAGACGACCGAGTTTTACCTAGTGCTGATACTAAATTGTCCATTGGTCTGGAAGTCCGACTGTGGCGCGAAGGTAAACAGACGATCACTGTTGATGAAGTTGTTAATTTTGACACCGAAAAAATCAAAGATGCCGATCGTGAAGTTGGCTATGTCGACGTCAAAACTCCAGGTGTAAATGGCTCAAGGAACGTAACTTACGAAGTTACAATTAATGACGGGCAAGTTGTTAGTCGGGTTGAAATTGCTAGTATTACTACCAAGCCAACCCAAAAGCAAATAGAGGTAGTTGGTGCCAAAGGTGAATATACAACACCTAGTGAAAATGAAACGATAACTTGGGAATTTTTACTTAACAACGGTTTCAGCCGACAACAAACCGCTGGAATTATGGGTAATTTAATGCAAGAACATGGCTTTAACACTAGCGATACTAGCGGTGGTTACGGAATTGTGCAATGGACTGGCGGTCGTCGTGGGGAGTTATTATCTTGGTCACATCCAGAGAATATTTACACTCAATTAAACTTCCTGATGCACGAGCTTAATAGTGGCTACGCTAGTGTTCGTGATGCTATTAGGGCAACTAGTAGCGTTGATACGGCAACTTTTACTTTTCAGAATCAATTTGAGCGTTGTGGTATCTGCAAGGCAGATCAACGTGTCAGATTCGCTTACAATATTTTAGCGAGTCACTAGTATGGTTCTCAAAACTGATAAATCACTAGGCCAACATTGGCTGAAAGATCGTGATGTTTTGTCGCATATTGCCGACTGCGCCGATTTAAACTCAGATGATACTGTGCTGGAGATTGGTCCTGGATTAGGAACACTTACTAGTGAACTATTGCGGCGAGTTAAAAAAGTCGTGGCGGTCGAGTTTGACAGTGAACTAGCACGAAAACTGCCGGCTCAATTCCCAGGCAAAAACCTCGAAATTATTAACGGCGACTTCCTGAAATTTGATTTGTCGACTTTACCGAGTGATTATAAAGTTGTTGCCAATGTTCCGTACTACATCAGCAGCAAGATTGTACAAATGTTGATGACGGCTGACAATAAACCATCAATTGCAGTGCTTTTGGTCCAAAAAGAAGTCGCCGAAAGGTTAGCTGCCCGACCTGGCAAAATGAGTATTCTGGCAATTAGCGCCCAGATTTTCGCCGATGTGACACTTGGGGATATTGTGTCATCGAAGTTATTTATTCCACCACCTAAAGTTGATAGCCAAGTCGTTATATTAAAAACTCGTAATGAATCGTTACTGGCCTATGTTAATGAAGCTGATTTTTTCAGGGTTGTTAAGGCTGGCTTTTCAGAAAAACGCAAAAAACTTCGCAGTAGTCTAGCTGGTGGCCTGAAATTACCGAAAGATAGAATTGAAGAGATTTTAAAAAATGCTGATATTAGCCCGGATGTTCGCGCCGAGGCCCTGGATTTGGATGCTTGGCTGCGTTTGACTAGTATTGTTGTTGGCTAATACCGTTAGTGTTAAAATGTTGCTAAGGATGTTATCAGCTAATGAGTTCAAACAAGCTATTTTATAAAGGTTTCACTATCGTCGAGCTCCTAGTCGTCATAGTAGTCATCGGTATCCTAGCTACCATCACACTAGTCTCTTACACCAGTATCTCTCAAAAAGCTGTCCTAGCTTCA
>JAYTVU010000028.1:0-21230 GCA_043743855.1 bacterium | reverse complement strand
TGCAGCTTTACCAAAGTAGGTTTGGGCAGCCGATTCAGCGCCGTTACGCCGTCCGCCGTAAGGTGATTCATTCAGATACAAGTCTAGAATCTGATTCTTGTTATACATTCGCTCGACTTCAATTGATAAAATTATCTCTTTAAGTTTACGCGGAATACCAGCCAGACCTCGTTGTTGAGCCTCATCGGCAAAGAAAACTTGTTTAACTAATTGCTGAGTTAGGGTTGAACCACCTTGGGTATATCCGCCGCCAATATTATTGAAAAACGCTCTCGTAAGACCAGTAAGGCTGATACCACCATGTTTATAGAAGTCCTTATCCTCAATAGCTACCGTCGCATCTTTAAGGTATTTACTAAGACCACTATCATCCACAACTAATTTATAGTTGCCGTCACCTTTATCTTCCCATAAAACCTTACCGTTGCGATCAAGGTATTTTGTGACAGTAGTCTGAACTCGTTTAGCAAGCTCGCCTGGGCGAATAGCATCAAGGTCTTTGCGGAAGTAAATGAACAAGCCACCAATCATCAAACACAAGACCAAAGCGGAGACGCCAGTAATCTTTAGGGCTTGCATAGCCCCGTGCTTGGTAAACCAATACTCTTTAATGTGCTTTGGGCTGATACGATACAAGAAACGCTTGACGGGGTGTTTTGGCAGTGACGCCAGATATACGGCGTGTTTTCGTGAAACCGAGTCTTTTTTAGTTCTGCGTGTATTTGAAAGATTAGTGTACAAACTTAGTTTGCGCGATTTAAAAGGTTTTTTAGCCACGAATTATAATTCCCCCAAGCTTTAATACAACCATTATACACTAAGTATCGGCCCCTACTAGCATTATTTAGCTAAAATTTAAGGTGCATCTGGACATTTTGTTTGCTATACTTTAAAAGATAAGAATAACCTAAAAAATGGGGATAAAATGAAGCTTTCAGAAGAACTAACTTGGCGCGGCTTTGTCAATCAGACGACCTACTCTGATATAACGGCTATTGACGGTGATCCAATCTCGTTTTATATTGGTGTCGATCCAAGTTCTGATAGTATGACTATCGGCAATTTGGCGTCAATGATGATGATTCGTCATTTTATCAACCATGGCCACAAAGCGTTTATGTTGGTTGGTGGGGCAACTGGATTAATTGGTGATCCTGATGGCAAAGCGACTGAACGTCAGATGCAAACAGTTGAAACTATTGCGAAAAATCGTGAAGGTATCGCGGCACAGTTTCATCAAACTTTGTCTGGCCAAGATTTCACAATGGTTGATAATTATGATTGGTTTAAGGGTATTAATTATCTCGATTTCCTTCGTGAAATAGGTAAAAATGTCCCGATGAGCCAGATGTTAGGCCGTGATTTCATTAAGTCACGCCTGGGTTTAGATGGAACAGGTATCAGTTATGCTGAATTTAGTTATTGTCTTATACAGGGCTATGATTTTTTGCATTTATTTAGGACTTACGGCGTTACTTTACAGCTGTGTGGGGCCGATCAATGGGGTAATTCGGTTACGGGTGTTGATTTGATTCGCAGACTTGAAAGTAAAGAGGTCAATGTCTTTTCGACACCTCTTATTATTAACAAATCAACCGGTGCCAAGTTTGGTAAGTCCGAAGGTGGGGCAATTTGGCTGGATGCCAACAAAACTAGTGTTTATCAGTTCTATCAATTTTGGTTAAATGCTGACGATGACGGTGTAATTGACTACATGAAAATTTATACACTGTTACCACGTAATCAGGTTGAGGATTTAGAGCGACAAAAAAATGAGAACCCTGAACAGCGTCAAGCTCAAAAAGCTTTGGCACACGAAATTACATTGCTAGTTCACGGTGCCGAGCGAACCGCAAGTGTCGAGCGTGTCACGGACGCATTATTTGGAAGTGCTGATTTTAACACTTTAAATGATTCAGATATTAATCAACTTGCCAGCGAAATACCCATTACTTCTGTTGGTCAGTCGTTAATTGAAGTATTAGTTTCATCCCAACTTGCGTCCAGTAACGGAGATGCTAGACGCTTGATTACAAGTGGTGCCGTATCAATCAATGGCGAAAAAGTCATGGACAACAAGACAATCGATAATCTTTCATTAGTTAAAAAGGGCAAAAACAGTTTCGTTTTAGTGCGCTAGTATCTGATATAATCGTTAGCATGACAAAAAAAGTAATAGCTTTCGATTTAGACGACACCCTTGCAATCACAAAATCACCAATTTCTGACAGAATGAGCGAACTTCTGACTCGTTTACTAGCAAAGTATGATGTTTGCGTAATTTCAGGTGGTGCATTTAGCCAGTTCAAAATACAGGTAGTAGACAGATTAGAAGCATCGCCAAGGGCATTAAGCAGACTACATCTAATGCCAACTTGTGGAACTAAATATTATCGCTACGACGAACTGGCTAAGGATTGGGAGTTGCAATACGAGCATTCTTTGACACCTGATCAAAAGAAAAGAGTAATAGAAGTTTTGGAATCAAGCGCTAAAAAGCTTGGACTTTGGGAAGAAAAACCATTTGGAGAAATTATTGAGGACCGTGGTTCACAAATCACTCTGTCAGCACTGGGTCAGCAAGCACCGGCAGAACTTAAATACAAATGGGATCCAACTGGTGAAAAGAAGTATAAACTTCGTGATATGGCCGCGCCACAGCTACTTGATTTAGAAGTTCGTGCCGGTGGTACGACATCAATTGATGTCACGATGATTGGCGTCGACAAAGCTTACGGTATGCAAAAATTAACCGAACAAATGAATATCAGTAAAGATGATATTTTATTTATTGGTGATAAATTACGCGAGGGTGGTAACGATTATCCCGTCAAAGCTATGGGTATCGATACAATCGAGGTTGAACGCTGGGAAGATACAGCCCTTGTGCTTGAGGGAATCCTGGGCGTTACCAATTAGTCTTGCTACACTGTATATATGAAACTGGAGTCACCGTTAAATCTTATCAAGGGCGTTGGTGAAAAAACTGGTCAGCAGTTTTCGTTGTCTGGTCTTAATACTATTAATGATTTGATTGAATTTTTACCGCGTAATTACGAGGATTACTCTCATGTAGTACCGATTTTGGGGGTTAAGCCTGGCAAAGTGACGATACGTGCCAAGTGCGAAAAGATTACCACCAGACCAGTCCGCAGAGGTTTACGAATAACAACGGCGACTTTAGCTGATGATAGCGGTAAACTTCAAGCCGTCTGGTTTAACCAACCGTATCGCGAGACCCAATTAAAATCAGGCGAGCAGTTCTATTTTTCTGGTATTTTTGAATTCAACTACAATCGGTACCAACTAACAAACCCGAGTGCCGAAAAAGTCAGTGATTTACCGGTCCAAACTGGCCGTATTCTACCAGTTTATCGTTCAATAAAAGGTCTGAAATCAACGCTGGTTCGCAAGATTATGGCACAACTTCGACCACTTATCACAATGCTGCCCGAAACATTGCCTGAAAGTGTTGTGACTAGCGAAAAACTGATGCCTCGCAGCGATGCGATTTTGACGATGCACTTTCCAGATAATATCCAAGATGTCGAAGTGGCCCGTGATCGTTTGGCGTTTGAAGAACTTTTTCAATTACTGTTGGCTAGCCAGCTTAACCGTCAAGCCAATGCCAAGCTAGAGGGTTGGCAAATACCATTCGAGCAACCAGTTGTGGCTGATTTTGTAAAACGCTTGCCATTCCAGCTAACCGGTGCACAGCGTCGTGCCGCTTGGGAAATAATTCAAGATCTTGAGCGCAAAACGCCAATGAATCGATTGCTTCAGGGCGATGTCGGTTCAGGTAAGACTGTGGTGGCAGGCCTAGTCGCCTGTCAAGTGGCACATTTTGGCTTTCAGACTGCCGTGATGGCTCCGACCGAGATATTGGCCTCTCAACACGCCGAGACCCTGGCAAAGTTGCTGAAACCATTAGGAGTCAGTGTTGGCTTGTTAACTGGCAGTGTTAAGGGTAAAGCTAGGAAAACACTTTATGAACAAATTGAATCCGGAACGGTCAACGTCGTCGTTGGCACCCATGCCTTGATTCAGGAGACCGTTAAATTCCATAAACTAGGCTTTGTTGTGATTGATGAGCAGCACCGTTTTGGTGTTGATCAGCGTCAGCAACTACTGAAAAAGGCGCAGCGAATGCCACATATGTTGGCTATGACAGCTACGCCAATTCCTCGTAGTTTAGCCTTGACAGTTTACGGCGAGTTGGATATTAGCATCTTGAACGAACTACCGAAGGGACGATTGCCAATCAAAACCAAGATTTGGTCACCCAATAGTCGGTCTCAACTTTATATAGATATAGATAAAGAGTTAGAATCAGGTCGCCAAGCCTATGTTATCTGTAGTCTGATTGATGATAACCCTGATAACGAAATTAAAAGCGTCAAAGCTGAATTTATTAAACTACAAAACTCAATCTTTAAGCACCGTCGTATCGGTTTATTGCACGGTAAATTAAAGTCTGACGAAAAAGACGCCGTCATGCAGGAATTCAATAAGGGTAATTTGGATATTTTGGTTAGTACAACAGTAGTCGAAGTAGGTGTCGATGTGCCTAATGCCACTGTAATATTAATTGAAAACGCCGACAGGTTTGGACTTTCTCAGCTACACCAGTTAAGGGGTCGTGTCGGTCGCAGTATTCACCAAAGTTATTGTTACCTGGTCACCAGCACTAGTACCAAGCCGACTGAACGTCTACGCGAACTTGAAAAAAGTAACAATGGTTTTTATCTGGCCGAAGTCGATTTAAAGTTACGCGGTCCGGGCGAAATTTACGGTCGGGCTCAACATGGCGCTTTAAACCTGCAAATCGCTTCACTAGCCGACACAAAATTGATTTCGCGGGCCCAGAAACAGGCAAAGCTGTTCGTAAGTAGTGGCGAAAATCTGTTACAATATAGGCAATTAGCCGAGCAGGTCAAATATTATCAACGGTTAACAACACTAAATTAAGATATAAATATGTACGCAGGAACAACTATTCGTCGTGGTTCAGGTAGAATCATTGGTGTTCATCAAAAAATTAATCGTGTCGCCAGGCGACAATTAAAAAGGTATATTCCTAAACAGACTATCTTTCCTTCGATTCCCGAGATTTTATCTTTTGAAGGTAATAATGGTCCAGATGGGATAAAGCGTAAAAGCCCATCAGTTGATGAGCCCTGGCACTTTATAGATCCAATAAATCAAGACGATAGAGCACTGTTAACCACAATTAATGATCATCGATTTAACCTGACAAAAGCTCTTCGCGATAATAATCAGGTTCGTGCAGCCTTCGAGGCGGCTTGGCTGGCTCATGCTATTGTTGATGGCTTGACACCTTCTCACCATTATCCAATGGGTGACAAGATACAGGAGCTATGGGGTAAGTCTCATGATGAAAGGGCATCGGTTAGAGAAAAGAATCTAATTCGCGGAGTAAACGGTCTGGATACGATTGCAAAGAATTGGGAATATTGGGGCGCAGGCGGAGTTTTCACTACACACATTATGTTTGAACTTGGTGTAGCAACGGCGATTAGCTCTGATAGATTTAAGGATTTCAAAATAACTAAACGTGATATTACACGACTTGAACGAATCGGTTTTGAAGAATTTCTTTTATATTCTTTGCGCCGGATTGACCGACTAAAGATGTATGATGAGCTGGGTGTACGAGGCTGGACGCAAAGATTAGCCAGACAAACTAGGAAAATTTTAATTCCAACTATGATAAAAGCTGTCACATTGGCCTGGTACCAAGCAGCGGCGGACGCGGTAAAACGAGATAATGTTAATGAAACTTAGAGTTATAGCTGGTGAGTATGGTGGACGCACGATAAGTGCACCAGATGGTGTATTGACCCACCCCATGAGTGAGCGAGTTCGTGGCTCGATGTTTAATATAATTAGCAAAGAAGTTGAAGGTTCTAGTGTCCTGGATGTTTTTGCCGGTAGTGGTTCACTAGGGCTAGAGGCCATTAGTCGTGGCGCAATGTCGGCAACTTTTATTGAACGTGACAAGGTTGCTAGCAAAATTTTGTTCGAAAACATCCAATTATTAGAAATCGTTGACAAAACCACATCAATTCAGATAGGTCTACGAACTTGGATAGACAAGAATGAGGATAAGGCGTATGACATCATTTTTGCCGATCCTCCCTATAATGACTTGCAGTTGTCCACAGTTGCAGGTTTGGTGGGACTATTGAAACCGAATGGGCTTATGGTATTATCGTACCCAGGTAGAAGTGAGTTGCCGACCGTCAATGGAGTTGTTGTGGTGGACAATCGTAGTTACGGAACCGCGGCATTAGCTTTTTACCGTAAGAAATAGCGGCTTTATGCCGCTATTTCTTTGTATAATTAAATAGACAAGTGTTCGGTTGTCTATTTAATTTGGTACGCGAGAGAAGACTCGAACTTCCACATCATTGCTGACACTAGCACCTGAAGCTAGCGCGTCTACCATTCCGCCACTCGCGCATTCCATTTACTATATATTTACGTGACAAATTTATCAATCTTGGGCCGAGTATTTGGCAAAGTCAGCCGAACTGTAATCAGGGTTTAATTCTGAAACCAAGGTTTTCAAATCGGTTTTTTGTTTAACACCTGGGTTAAGGGTACCAAATGGGTCAAAAGCTTCACGAATTTGCGAATATATTTGCAACTCGTCATCATCCAACTGCGCATAAGCTGCGCTGGCGCGCAAACGACCTTCACCGGAATCAGCACAGATACTACCGCCATATTTTACAACCAGCTCGACGTAGTCATGGATAAGCTTGAAGGTTTTTTGTTTGTCGCTTACCTCGTGAAGTTTAAGGGTTGGTCGAGTGTGCATAATGCCACTTAGCCATTGGATATGAAGCGGTAGAGTAATGTGATGTTTGCATGCCAATTCGTTTAGGGCAACAACAAATTCCTCGCGTCTATCATTTGGAATTGACGCACCATCAATAATTGGTGGTCTAGACTCACCCTTAGTTGACGGTTCGATGATGGCCGCGCAAACTTTGCGTACGATTCGCAGTTCATCAGCCGTGTAATCGTCATCCTTATAAATTGTGGTCTCTAGTTTCGAAAGTATTTTAAGTGTTTGTTTCATCTTGCGCTTACGCAAATGCTCGCCAAAATCATTGAAACTTATATACAAAATAGTGCCAACTTTTCTATTCTCGTAATTATCAGTAAAGATATACTTTTTGCCATAAGTTTGGGCAATGTCGTACAATTCGCCATCCAGCGTTTCTAGTATGGCAGGCTGCATCGCGACTAAGGCATCTGCCGCATCGCGTGCAACTTCAGGATTATCAAAAGTAGCTACAACCGTCGATTCCTCGTTGCTATAAAACCCAGTTTTAATGACAATTTCAGAAATAATTCCCAGCGTACCTTGGCTGCCGATGATTAAAGGTGTTAAGTCGAATGAACCATCACGCCGTTTAACTTTTGCAATGCCGGTATAACCTGTGTTGTCGGGTGCGTTGTTAGCGATTTTATCGCTTATCACTTGCTGGTTATCTTCGATAATGCCGTCAATTTTACGGTAAATCTCGCCCTCAAAGGTTTGTAGGCCCTTCTTTTTACTTAAATCGTGTTTGCTGATTCTAATTGTTTCAATCAAATCACCGTTTGCTAAAACAACTTCTAATCTCGTAACCCAGTCACCAGTCAATCCATATCTACCGGACAAAATACCACCAGAGTTATTTGCGACCGCACCACCAATTGTGCTGTAGCGTGAGGTTGCTGGAAAAGTTGGGATAATCATACTGTGTGATTTTAGGACTTCGTTTAATGTGCCAAAGTTAACGCCTGGTTGAACGTGTACGAATTGGTCTTTGTTTTTTAGGCTCATAAATATAATTTTGTTAAGATGTGCCAAGGTGTTAACAATAATACCTTTACCAATCGCGGCACCGGTTTTATCTGTTCCGCCACCACGAACAGTAATAGGCAAGACATGACCTTTTTCCGCCAATTGCCAAGAGAACCTGGCAATTTTGCGAATGTCATTGGTTACGCGAGGATGAATAACAATCTCGGGTGTTAAAGTCAAGATACTTCCGTCGTGTGAAAATTGTTTTCGTACAGATTCAGCACTTGAAACTTCACCTAAAACATGTTCATTCAGATATTGCGCAATTTTATTCATATCTTGTTTCCTCTCAGTAATTATCTATATCTAATATAGCACAAGCGACATATTGGATAACAAAAAACACTTTAACAAACAGGTAAAATTTGCTACAATAAGTCGGTTACCAAAATAGTCATCCAAGTGGTGGCTATAAAATCTGCGCGAGTGGTGGAATTGGTAGACACGCTAGCCTTAGGAGCTAGTGCCTTCGGGCGTGGAGGTTCAAGTCCTCTCTCGCGTACCAATGAAAAAAGACGGTCTTGCATCGTCTATTTTCATTGGTTATGCGAAGAATGATTTGAAACTCCACCCCAGGGCGAGGAGGTGAGACCAGCAAGTCTGCTGGTCGCAAGGCGACTTTTTCCGATGCAAACTGTGTTTGCAATCGTGAAATCGCGGGGTCGCGGAACGTGACCAAGTCCACTCTGACGAACTAATATAATATGTTTATGTTTTGGTTTCTATAATAATAATGATTAAATTGTTTCATGGATGGTTTAAGGGAAGTAACATTATCTTCAGCTGGGGTCGAAATGGCTAGCAGCTCTGACATTGTAGATATCATCTCGAAAATTCGTGAGGACGATGAGATTACTCCTTGGGTTGAAATTCCACGTTACACATACTGTCACGACAACAAAGAAATTGAGTCCGCATATGATGACTTCGTTGAATCTGAAGTGTTTCAACTACTTAGTGACGATGAACGTGAGGTTATTTCAAACAAAGGTCGACTTATGGTTGATGATGTCGGTTCTTTTGCTTGGACTATAGAGTCAACTGGTGGCCAAGAGCTACCTCGTACACTTAGGCGCGTTACTGCAATTGGCGCAGATGTACTTTTAGCGTGTGGAGTCACAGTTGATGATATCCAGCGTGTTTCACCTCAGTCACTAAAACTATCTGAAATACTTGGGTTCAAGGGTAAAGTAGATTTTGCTAATTTTGTTGGTGCGAGTATATTAGCAAGTCCTGATGAATTTAGAGACACATTTGTTGACTTCGATCTTGATGAATCAGACGGCATTAAACAAACTATCGGTATCGGTGGTAGCCAGCATGGTGACTTTAGGATAAGAAAAGCTGAATTGTACACCAATGGCTCGATTGATCCATTTGGGTCAAAAGTTATGTACGCACCAAAGGGACCCGAAACTCATTTTGGTGCTTATCATTCTGTTGAACCGTTAATTCTGACTGCACTGTTAAAACATTTAGATAAACTAGGATGGTCAGATGATACGCAGAAACAATTTATTCAAAAGGCTATTAGTTTATTTGACCGAACAGATGATGGGTCCAGAGGTGGTGGACTATTTAGTGATTATGGAGATTCCGATGGCATGTACCAGATTTTTGACATACAGCGATACGGTGCGGATGAAGTCGCACGTTCACGTGCCGAAGCCGATGGCTATGTATGGGAAGAACTGCCAAACATATTTAATCGAGAGAGTGGTATCTGTTTAACCTTTAGATCTGTAGGTGATGACTTTGTGATTCAATATGGCAAAAGAGATAAAGATCGCAAATGGGTTCCGACAGATGATTCATGTATAACAATACCGCAGTCAAGAATGGGAGACTTTTTGGTTTCATTACTTAATCAATCAAAAAATGGCTATGGAAGGACCTCTGATACGAACTTAATGGGTGTCCTTAAGGCTAGGCTAGATACTGACTGGCGTGTATAGGTTCAAATAACCTCTAGCTATACATATAATCACGCAATTACTGCAGTCGATATGCAGGCACAAATCTAATCAGCGAAACATCTAATTTTGACTTTAACAAACTAGTGTCTAGGTCGCTTAATAGCCAATCACTAATAGCTCAAGCGGTTCAAAAGCCTTGGCTTGAGTTGTACCAACTTAAAATACGACCTGTTCTGGTCGTATTTTTAGTTTATAGTATTAATATGAATAAATCACAAATTGGCGTTGGGCCACATCCTAAACCTTGGCCAACTGATGACAAATATGACCTGGATTTGCTAGAAAACGGCGATACACGTAATGTTCTAGACAAATATAGGTATTGGTCTAATACTGCTATCAAAGATTACCTGAACCAATCAAGGGTATCGCTTCACATCGCAATCGAAAACTGGCAACATGACTTTAACGCTGGCACGATTGTACGTAATGCCAACGCTTTTAATGTCGAGGCGGTTCATATTATCGGCAAAAAACACTACAATCGTCGCGGGGCGATGGTAACCGATAAATACATGAATGTTATCCATCACGAATCTGTTGAAAAGTTTGTTAATGCTATGAAAGCCGAAAATCGCCATATTTTAGGCATGGATATATTACCTGACGCGCTACCGCTGACCCAGATGACTTTACCGTCAAAAGCAGTATTAGTGTTTGGTGGTGAGGGTCCAGGCCTTAGCGAGGCTATGCAACAGGCTAGTGAGCAAATTGTAATGATAGAGCAATTCGGCTCGACTAGGTCAGTAAACGTCGGCGTAGCCTCTGGAATCGCCATGTACGTCTGGATGCAGCAAAACGTCCTTCGAAACTTCTAATTTACATCCATTAAAGTATTCCAAGGTGTCACCTTGGATAGAGGTGGTTAGTGTGATCAACACTTTCCAAGGTGTCACCTTGGAAAGCTTGGAAGGATTTATGTGTCTGCTTCAATAACTCGTTGTAATATTTCATGATCATGCAAGGTCCTCTTACAAGGTGGAACCCTGCAACGACTTGGTAATGGTTTATTTTGGTTAAGTCTTGTAATAAACAGATAAAAATGCCAAAATTATATAGTCTCCACAATACAAATTGTTGGGATTTAAGACGTAAATCTATGAGTTATAAATCTTGTCTTCTTTGCACAAGTCATATCCATAGATACGTCGAGTACAAGTAGACAGATTTTAACCAGAGAGGACGTTTCAAATCATAATGATTTGTGTTGCGGAGACTATAAAATGACAACACTATCGTCGCAGCCCTATAAAGGAACGCGGGATTATTATCCTAAAGATAAGCGTATCCAAAATTACATCTTTTCTATCTGGAAAAAGGTGTCTGAGTCGTTTGGTTACGAAGAGTATGGCTCTCCAATTTTGGAACCACTCGATATTTTTGCTGCTAAAAGTGGCCAAGAACTGGCTAATGAACAAACCTATACATTTATCGACCGTGGTGGACGTACTGTTGCCATTCGCCCCGAGATGACGCCATCAGTTAGCCGCATAGTAGCGGCCCGCAGACATGATTTAGCTTACCCCGCTCGTCTATACTCGATTGCTAACTTCATGCGCTACGAACGCCCACAGCGCGGCAGGGAGCGTGAATTCTGGCAATTAAACGTTGATATCTTTGGTGACGATAGCGTTTCGGCCGAAGCCGAGATTATTACAATGGCCGATAATATTATGAAAGCATTTGGCGCTAAACCGGCTGACTATGTTATCAAAATCAACAATCGTAAGTTGATTAACTTCATCATGGCCCAATACCTTGGACTTGATGCAGTTCAGGCTCAATTTATGGTTAAACTGTTTGATAGGAAAAACAAGATTAGCCAACAGGACTTTTTGGATCAAGCGTCCGAGGTGTTTGGTGACGGGTCAGAAATTGGTTTACAAAAAGTTGACGAACTTTTGCAGGCTACATCGATGGCTGATTTGCCGGCTGAAATTCGTGACAGTTCGGCAGTCGAAGAAGTCAGGGAACTATTTACATTACTTGATCGTGCCGAGGTAGATAGTTTAGTTTTTGATATCACTTTGATGCGTGGCTTGGATTATTACACAGGTATGGTGTTTGAGGTATTTGATACTAATCCCGAAAACAATCGTTCACTCTTTGGTGGTGGTAGGTACGATGGACTTGTTGGCTTGTTTGATGCAGAGCCGATTTCGGCCGTTGGTATGGCACCAGGCGGTACAACTGTTGCAGAGTTTTTGGAATTACATGACTTATTGCCAGATTTACATTCGCTAACTAACGTGTATGTTTCTGCGCTGGGTGATGTAGCCAGAGAAGCAGGTAAATTAGCTAAGGAGTTTCGCGAAGCTGGTATTAATGTCGAACTTGACATTTCGGGACGAAAACTAGATCGTCAGATTAAAATTGCCATGAAAAAGGAAATACCATGTATGTTATTCATTGGTGATGACGAAGTATCAAGTGGTGTTTACACCGTTAGGAATTTTGCTAAATCCGAAGAATATAAACTAAATATTACTGAAACAATTCAATTTCTAAAGGAGAATTAATGAAATCTACTACCAAAAACCTATCTGATACTAAAGTTATTTTAACGATTACAATTTATGCTGAAGAACTGGCTATCGCAGGCCAAGTTGCAGTCGCCAAACTAGCCAGAGATGTCAAAGTTCCAGGCTTTCGTAAAGGTAAAACACCTGTTGAAGTTGCTGCCAAGAATATTGACCCGAATGTTTTGCAAGAACAAATCGTTGATAATGCCATCAGCAAAGCCGTTGCATCAGCCTTTACCGAAAGCAAGCTTCAGGCGTTAGATCGACCAGCAGTTGCTATTACGAAATATGTTCCAGGCGAAATGCTAGAAATTACAGCCGAAGTGGAAATATTGCCAGTTATCAAACTTGGTGATTATAAAAAATTGAAAGTTGTATCTGAAAAAGTTGAAGTCAAAGAATCTGAAATTGACGAGACAGTTAGTCGCATTCAACAAGGCTTGGCCGAAAAAAAGGACGTAAAGCGAGCAGCCCAGATAGGTGATGAAACAATTATCGATTTTATTGGCAAAAAAGACGGTGTTGCTTTTGATGGTGGTACGGGTAAAGATTACGGCCTAAAACTTGGTTCAAGCCAATTTATTCCTGGTTTCGAAGAGGGTATTGTCGGTCATAAAGCAGGTGATGTGTTTGATTTAGAGCTGACTTTTCCAACTGATTATCACTCAGCTGATTTAAAAGGTGCCAAAGTAACGTTTGCTACAACCTTAAAATCTGTTAAAGAATTAATTGTACCTGAACTTGACGACAAATTTGCCGCCAAAGCCGGACCATTTAAAACTTTAATAGAGTTACGGGCTGATATTAAACGTGAACTGACAGCCCAAAAAGAGCGTGAGGCGGGTGAAAAGTTGAAAGATAACCTTGTCAAGCAACTTGTCTCTGTCAGTAAAGTGCCTGTACCAGAAATACTAGTCGAAGACCAGGCAAAGTCAATCGAACAGGATTTTGTTAGCAATCTGTCATATCAGGGCATATCACTCGAACAGTACCTGGAAAATAAGGGTTTTGAGACGAAAGAAAAGTGGCTAGAAACCGAAGTCCATGATGTTGCAGTCAAGCGTGTTCAGGCTGGTCTAGTTCTAGCTGAACTTAGCAAAGTTGAAAAAGTCGAAGCCACAACTGATGAACTTGATTCACACATTGAAATTTACAAACAACAATATGCCAAAAATCCAGAGGCTTTGAAACAGTTTGAAACACCTGAAGTCAAACGCGATATTGCCAGCCGACTGTTGACTGAAAAGACAGTTGATCGTCTAGTTGAGTTAAATACTAAGTAATAATTAAGCAATTTTTGGTACAATGATTATATGACAAAATCATCAAGTTATTTAGTTCCGACTGTTATTGAAAAAACTTTTGACGGTGAGCGCGCTTATGATATTTACTCACGCTTATTAAATGAACGCATTGTCTTTTTGGGTGAAGATGTTAATGAACACACTGCAAATATTGTTGTGGCTCAGCTGTTGCATCTAGCCTACGCCGACCCTAAAAAAGATATCAAGCTATATATTAACAGCCCTGGTGGCACAATTTATGACGGCATGGCGATTTACGACACTATGCAATATATTAAACCCGATGTTCAGACAATCGGCATTGGATTGCAGGCCAGTATGGGCGCGTTCCTTCTATCTAGTGGCGCCAAAGGCAAACGTTTTGCTTTGCCTCACAGTAAAATAATGATTCATCAGCCCAGTAGCGGTACTCAGGGCAAAGTCACTGACATGGAAATTGATTTAAAAGAGGGCTTGGCAGTAAAAGAGATGATTGCCGAACTATTGGCAAATAATAGTGGCCAAAAACTTGCCAAAGTAAAAGCTGACATGGAACGTGATTATTGGATGACACCGGTTGAAGCCAAAGCTTATGGTTTAATTGATGAGATAATCACAAAAGCTTAGAATATTGCATTATATACCACATTATGTTATAATGGCTATAATATGATTGACGTTAATTTAGGGTCGCTAGGCCTTATTATTGATGACACACCCGAATACGACCCGGGTGTTTTTGAATCTGTAGCTGATAGTTTAAAAGATTCTGAACTATTCGTTGAGCAAAATACTGGGATTAAAGACAATCGGCTTCGTCAATTTGGTGATATATGTCTTACGCAAAGCTCGACTTATGCTGTCGAAGTCGTGCCATCTACACATGAAACAGATGCAGAAAGAAATGAAAGTCGAGGTATGTATCGTGAAAATGCCATCTCACAAATGGTGAAACAATTTCAAGATGATGATTACGTTCATCAGGCTATCTCGATGCAACGCAACGAGACTAAGCCCGTATACACAGAAAATCTTTACTCTGCAACATTGAACACAGCCACATCCTATAGATTATTAAGTGATAACGAAGAAAAAATACATTTTGATAATATCGACAGAGGTGTAGCATTATATAGTACTGGAATTGACTTAGATCATTTACAAACTGTAGACAAGCAAACAGTTCTGGATTTAGTTGCTTCTTCGCAAGTTATTTTTGTTGCTAACCAACGTCTTGTGTTGAGTATCGCAAGGAAGTTCAGAGGCCTCTACGAATCAATGCCTCAAAGTGATTTGATTCATGAAGGTTATATTGGGTTAATCAAGGCCATCGCTAGAAATGATATTTCACGAGGCTATAAATTTTCGACTGTCGCATCAGCTTGGATTTTTCAAAATATGGCCCGTGAAGGTGCAAATAAATCTAGGCTTATTAGGTTGCCACTGGGAAGACACGACACTTTTTTGAGAGTCAGGAAAAGTGTGAATGAACTATTATCGACTTTAAATCGTCAGCCGACTGATGACGAAATTTCTGAATTTGTAGGAATTCCAACAAGTGAGATTAATGAACTAATGGTGCAGGGTAGTAATATCCTACCGTCTCTTAACAAACCAGTCGGCGAAGATGGAAGTGAATTTGGGCACATGATAAAAGATACTTCTTCTGGACCTGACGTTGAAAGCATTATTGATGAACTATCAGGTATATCGATGACTGAACATATCATAAACGCAGCCAATCTAAGTGATAGGGAAAAAGTAATACTCGGTTTAAGATATGGGTTTAAACGGCTTGGAACTGACGATTTAATAGTATCTAAAACTGACGGCACGAAACTGACCTATTCGCAAATAGTGAAAAGTATCGATATCACAAAAGGGTTATCTCTGTCTGAAGTTGGAAAAGTACTTGGCTTCACAAAACAGAACGCTGCTCAATTAGAAGCTAAGTTAATGAATAAACTTCGATCAGTTGTGCCAAAAACCCGTCACGAATTATAGATAAATTTGCTTGACTATTGTTCGCTGATGCTTCACAATAAATATCAAGAAGTAGTGTAGCTTTGGTTATTTCGTGTCTATTAATATGAGTGGCATCATATGAACGACCATAGGCCATAGTTAAGGGAATCTTCGGCGCCAAGAACCCCTATAAACCAACTAACCAAAACAATTTATTGCGAGGAGCAAGTATCTTATATGGCAAAAGCAAAGCCTAATAGCACTGGCCGCGTCTTCTTTACTGAGGGCAACGCGTCGTTATCACTACCAAACTTAATTGCACATCAAAAGGACAGCTGGCGAGAATTCGTCGAAACAGGTCTATCCGAGATTTTTTCAGAGCTAAACCCAATTGACGACTACACTGGTCAAAAACTGTCTTTAAGGTTTAATGATTACAAATTTCAGGATCCGAAAAACAGCGAACGGGATGCCAAGGAAAACAATTTGACATTTGACGCGCCTCTGCACGCCAATGTTGAACTTACGAATAAAGTTACAGGTGAAGTCAAAGAACAAGAAATTTACCTAGGTGATTACCCTTGGATGACTGATCGTGGAACCTTTATTATCAACGGAACCGAACGTGTTATAGTTTCGCAACTGATTCGCAGCGCCGGCGTTTTCTTTACTTGCGAAAAAGCCGTTGCCCGAAACTATTACGGCGCAAAATTAATCCCAGGTCGTGGCGCATGGCTCGAGATTGAAACTGCCAGTAATGGTGTTATTTACGTTAAAATCGATCGTCGTCGTAAATTGCCAATTACGACACTTTTGCGTTCCCTTGGTTACAGTAAAACCAGTGAGATTCGTAGCCTTTTTGAGGATATTGACACAGGTGAAGTTAAATATATTGATGCCACACTTGAAAAAGATTCAGCCAGGGGTTCAAACGAAGCCTTGATTGAAGTTTATAGGCGTCTACGACCAGGTGATCTGGCTACAGTTGATAACGCTCGCAGTATGATTGAGCGCATGTTTTTTGATTTCAAACGATTCGATTATAGCCGTGTTGGACGTTTCAAACTGAACCAGCGCTTGGGGCTTAAACTTTCAAATACTACTGAAAATCGTGTATTCCAATTAACTGATTTGATTGCGATTATTCGCGAGATTATTCGTTTAAACAACTCCCAAGAGCCGGCCGATGATATTGATGCGCTTTCAAACCGTCGTGTCAAATTGGTTGGTGAACTGGTTGCTCGTCAGTTCCGTGTCGGCATGTTGCGTATGCAGCGTAATGCCATGGATCGTATGAGTATGAGCGATCTGGAAAATGTTACACCAGGACAATTAATTAACGCTCGTCCAGTTGTGGCTGCGGTTCGTGAATTCTTTGCAAGTTCACAACTTTCACAGTTGATGGACGAGACAAACCCACTTGCAGAACTGTCACATAAACGTCGTCTAAGTTCGATGGGCCCAGGTGGTTTAAGTCGTGAGCGTGCTGGTTTTGATGTGCGTGATGCTCATCCAACCCATTATGGACGTATCTGTGTCGTTGAAACTCCGGAAGGCGCTAACATTGGATTAGTACTTAACTTGGCATCTTATGCACGTATTAATGAATATGGTTTCATTGAGACTCCATATCATAAAGTTGTTGACGGAAAGGTTACAAAAGGCGTTGTTTATCTGGATGCAGCCCAAGAAGTTACCGAAGTTATTGCTGATGCAAGTGTCAAGATTAACGCTGATGGTACATTTGCCGACGAACGTGTCAGTGCCAGAAATGGTATTTTGCCAGAGCAAGTTGATGCCCACGACGTTACTTATGTCGATGCTTCACACAAACAAATCCTTGGTTCATCTGCTGCATTAATTCCGTTTATCGAGAAAAACCGTGTTGACCGTTCACTGACTGGTTCTGCCATGCAAAAGCAAGCAGTCCCACTACTTATCCCCGAATCTCCAACCGTTGGAACAGGTATCGAAGGCGAAATCGCCCTAAATACTAGCCAGTTAGTTCTGGCCGAGGCTGATGGTGAAGTTGTCCGTGCCGATGCTGATGAGATTCAGGTTAAGTACAAAGATGGCATTAAGAAATACGAACCAATTCACTTTGCCAAAAGTAATGACGATCGTTCGATTAATCAAAAAGTTCGTGTATCTCGTGGCCAAAAAGTTAAAAAAGGCGATATCCTTATCGAGGGTGCCTCAATCGCTGACGGTGAATTGGCACTTGGCCGTGATTTGTTAGTTGCCTTTATGCCTTGGGGTGGTTACAACATGGATGATGCTACGATTCTATCTAGCCGTTTAGTTCGTGACGATACCCTAACCAGTATTAATATCAAAGATTACAATGTTGAAGTTCGTGAAACTAAACTTGGTAACGAAATCGTTACTAGGGACATTCCAAATGTCAGTGAAGAATCACTTCGTCATCTTGACGAGAGTGGAATTGTTCAAGTTGGCTCAGAGCTTAAAAATGGCGATGTCCTTGTCGGTAAAATTACTCCAAAAGGCGAACAAGAGCTATCAAGTGAAGAACGCTTGCTTCGCGCTATCTTTGGTGAAAAGGCCAAAGACGTTCGTGACACCTCACTAAAGATGAACAGCGCCGGTGGCGGTAAAGTTGTCGGTGTCAAGATTTTCAGCCGCGAAAATGGTCATGAACTGAAAGCTGGCGTTTTGATGCAAGTTCAGATTTTTGTTGCTCAATTACGCAAGATTAGCGTAGGTGATAAGTTGGCTGGACGACACGGAAATAAGGGCGTTGTTGCCCGAATTCTGCCAGTTGAAGATATGCCATACATGGAAGATGGAACACCTGTAGATGTCGTCTTGAACCCACTCGGTGTGCCTTCACGTATGAATATCGGACAGTTGTTTGAAACTCATCTTGGTATGGCTGCCAGGGCCCTGGGTTACAAGGTTGCGACTCCACCATTTAATGGAGTTCCAAATGAAACTATTGCGGATGAATTGGAAAAAGCAGGCTTCAGTCGTGATGGTAAATTCCAATTGTATGATGGACGCGATGGCAAAGCCTTCGAAGAACGCACTACTGTTGGGGTTATGCATATGATTAAGTTACATCACATGGTTAGTGACAAGATACATGCTAGGTCAACTGGTCCGTATACAATGGTCACTCAGCAACCACTTGGTGGTAAAGCTCAAAATGGTGGTCAGCGTTTCGGAGAGATGGAAGTTTGGGCACTTGAAGCTTACGGCGCAGCCGCAACTCTTCAAGAGATGATTACGATTAAATCCGATGACGTTTACGGACGTGCCAAGGCTTACGAATCTATCATTAAAAATGAACCTATCGTTGGTCCAAAATTACCAGAATCATTCAACGTGCTTGTCAAAGAGCTCCAAGGTTTAGGCCTTCGGGTTGACCTACTTGACGAGGCTGAGGACGCAATTGTTGATGCCGCTCAGGTTATCAGTGCTCACTCGGCTGTTGACGATGAAGTTCTTGATCAAGAAATAGTTGATGTGATGGACGAGGACGAACCAGTCCTAGAAAACATTGATGATATCGAGAACGATATGATGATCGAAGAATTAACTGATGAACCGGTAGAGATTAAGGAGGAGGCGCTATAATGTCACGTGTAATTGCAACCAGTGGAATTGCCGATTTTAACGCAATTCGCCTTACAGTCGCCAGCCCAGAAGATATTTTGCGGTGGAGCAACGGTGAAGTTACGAAACCTGAAACGATTAACTATCGTACCCAAAAACCAGAACGTGATGGATTGTTCTGTGAGCGTATATTTGGACCAGTCAAAGACGTCAATCCACATGATAACAAATTAAAAGGTGTTCGTTCACGCGAAGCTGCGGTTGATAAGAACGGTGAACTTATCACTAAATCAATTGTCCGTCGTGAGCGTATGGCCCATATTGCCTTGGCAACACCTGTTGCCCATATTTGGTTCATGCGTGGCACACCAAGTGCCATGAGCCTGTTACTTGGTATTACTGTCCGTAATTTGGAACGTATCGCTTACTTTGCAACCTATGTTGTATTGAAGGTTAACACCGAAAAACGTGATCAGTTTTTGGCTGATTTAGAGGCTGAAACTGATGCCGGAAAAATTGCTATCAAGATGCGATATGAGCGCGAAGCCGGTGTTGAAGGTGCTGATATTAAACATCTTGCCAGCGAACAATCTCGTGAAGTCGAGGAACTAAACGACAATTACATTTTCAAGAAAACTCAATTGGAAACTCTGACCAAGAGTGCTTTGATTAATGAAGTTGATTTTCGTAACCTTCCAGAAGAATACGAAGAATTAGTCGAAGTTGGCATGGGTGGATCTGCCCTTAAGGCGCTACTTGACGAAATCGATTTGCCAAAACTAATTGCGAAATTAGTCGAAGAAGTTGCCCTTGCCAAGGGACAGCGTGAAAAGAAAATCTTAAAGCGTCTAAAGATGCTGGAAGGTATGTCAAGTGCAGGAATCGACCCTAGTAGCTTAACCTTGACAGTTCTACCTGTTATTCCTCCGGATTTGCGCCCAATGGTGCAATTGACCGGTGGACGTTTTGCGACCAGTGATCTTAACGACTTATATCGTCGTGTGATTAACCGTAATAATCGTTTGAAAAAGTTAATTAGCCTAAACGCTCCTGAAGTAATTTGCCGCAACGAAATGCGTATGCTTCAAGAGGCAGTTGATGCCTTGATTGATAACAGTGCCGCTAAAGGCAACCGTGCTGTTAACGCCACCGGTGGACGACGCCGACTTAAATCAATCAGCGATATGTTAAAGGGTAAACAAGGTCGTTTCCGACAGAACTTGTTGGGAAAACGTGTCGATTACTCTGGACGTTCAGTCATTGTTGTCGGTCCAAAACTTAAGGTTAGTGAATGTGGTTTACCAAAGCAAATGGCGCTTGAACTGTTCAAGCCGTTCATTATCAGCTGGTTAATCCGTGGCGAACATGCCTACAATATTCGCAGCGCAACACGCCTAATCGAATCAGGTGATGCCCTAGTTTGGGACGCACTTGATGCCGTTATCGAGGGTAAATATGTTCTATTAAACCGTGCTCCGTCACTTCACAGACTATCAATCCAAGCTTTCCAGCCAGTACTTGTTGAAGGTAAGGCTATTCAATTGCACCCACTTGTAGCAAACGGATTTAACGCCGATTACGACGGTGACCAGATGGCCGTTCATTTGCCACTTTCAGATGCTGCTCAACGTGAAGCCAGGGAATTGATGAGTGCCACAAATAACCTGCTGAAACCAGCCGATGGTGCGCCAGTACTCAGTATTAGCCAGGACGTCGTATTGGGTAATTATTACCTTACATACGAAAAACCAAGCGCTCAGACCAAAAAAGTTAAATCATATAGCTCACTTTACGAAGCTGAAATGGCTTATGACTGTGGTTATTTGCAACTGCAAAGTCCAATTCGCCTATTCTTCCGTGGTGAAATACGTGGAACAACTCTTGGACGAGTCTTCTTTAACGACGTTTTGCCTGAAGATTTTCCATATGACAACTCAATTCAAAATAAAAAGCAGCTTAAACGTGTCTTGGCCAAGATCTTTAATGATTATGGTGCCGAGACAACTGCACAAACTGCTGATAGGAT
>JAYTVU010000027.1:0-5591 GCA_043743855.1 bacterium | reverse complement strand
TCCAGTTTCTTAACTATCTCTTGAATTATAAATTCGTCCATATTTCCAAAAACTACTTCGATTGGTATTTTTATGTTTATAATATCTCGGAAGACATCTTGATTAACGATTGTGTTAATCAGTGACAGACGAAAACTATCCCAATTTTCTTCATTAACATCGACACCATCAGTTATTCGTAGAAGTTTTCGAATAATCTGGGAGTTATCGATAGTGAACTTCTTATTCTCCGACAAAAATTTGTAGGCGTTCAGATATAGATCAGTTCTGGTCTGCAAAAACTTGTTTTGAATATCGCTTTTCGGCAAATATATCGGCGGGCTTAACAGATATAATTGTGAGACTTCATCCGAAAATAAATATCCATAATGAGCCACGACTATTGCACCCATAGAATGACCGACAAGCTTGAACGGTTTTCGAACTTTCATCTTCCGAATTGTTCTATACAACGATGCCGTATGGTCATCGACTGTATATTCACAACCTGTCGGTTTCGGCGATTGACCAAATCCCAGGATATCAACTGCTATTATTCGGTACTTTTTTGTCCCTAATTCTTTAATTAACAAATCCCAAGTTTTAGAAGTGGCTGCAATACCATGCACCAGAATAATTGTCGGTTTTTTCCGACCACCTGAATCATAGGTAACGGACAATAACGGCGATAGCTTGAACAGATTACGGAAAAATTGAAAAAACCTTAGCATACTTTAAGCATATCAAAAGCTAATCTCTACCGACCACAAAGGCCTTTACTAATGCGCTGATACCCCAGGCGATAAGTGCGTATATAACGGCAGCTATAATCGTTGCCGGCTCTAGTACAGAAGTCGTTACAACTCCGTTACTGGTAGTAACTGGGAATATGGCTGTAAATGGAGCGACTAGCACACCGCTTACAGAATATATAAAGTTCACGAATCCGCTGTCTGGGTTAGCACCGAGTAATTTAAAGATTAATCGTAATATTAATACTGACTCTATTAGCCCGAGGACGTAATATACTAAGTAGTTTGTCTGAAAAACGCCTTTACGAGTTGGTGATACAGTTGATATTTCTTCTTGCTTAACTTCTTTATCTTCTTCCATAATAATCTCCTTGATAACGTTTATATTATTTTACAAATGAAAGCCAACACCTAGCAGTGCAAGTGGCCATAAAACAATAGCCAGCAAGGCTGACAAAATATTCGGGATCGTGCTTAGACTGCCCAGATAACCTTGGCTACTGGCTACAACCAAGCCCACAATTAAATATATTATTGTTCCTATCGAGAATTTTCCCATAACTACCTCCGTTTTGGGTTGATGTATTTATATTATGCTCTTTAAACTGATATTTAACAATGGAACTGCTGATATTGCGAATAATGTCTTGGTTACAACAAAAAAATAACTTCCGAATACGTCATTCTAAACATGTCAATAATGGAGCTCTATCGTAGTGGTTATCGGGACTATAATTAACAGAAGCGGACGACTTAACATTTCTGACATATCGAACTAATTGTCGGCCAGTTTGTCAATAAATAGGTGTTTATTATCTATTGCAAATTGTTCAAAAGTAATCGGCCTTCGGCCAAGTATTTGTTCGGTTTCCTTAGTCACCTTACCGGCAAGACCAAGTTTTGCAACAAGATAAATACCTTTCATAACAGTCACGAAATCCTTGTCGACGCCTTCTGTCGCAGACATCCTTTTCCCGAATGCCTTTAATGAAGGGTTGGTGTATGTAATATCCTTACCAGTTACTTTTGAGAGGATTTCAGACACCTGATAGTAGCTGAGCGCCTCTGAACCAGTAAGGTCATATGCTTTATTATCATAGCCCGGTTCAGTTAGGACCTTTGCGGCAACGGCAGCAATGTCCCTAATGTCAACAAAGCTCGTCTTGCCCTTTCCTGCGGGAATAATGATTTCATTACATTCACGAATGTCCTTGCAGTGGGTGGTTGAAAGATTTTGCATAAAAAAGCTCGGGCGAAGCAAAGTATACGGAATACCTGATTTAATAATATACTTCTCAATATAGCCGTGAGGTGCAAGTGGATTATGCTGAACGCCAAGAAGTGAAAGGAAAACCATTTGTTCTACACCAGCTTTTTTTACTGCATCAATAAATGGGTACAGTTTCTTTGGGTCACCCATCTGGGGTGGACGCATCAAAAATACCTTCTTAACTCCTACGAGAGCCTTATTAAAGGTCTCTGTTTTTTCAAAATCAAATATTACTTTTTCAATGTTCTTATCGAGTCTGGTGGCACTTTTTTTACTAAAAACCGTGGCTTTGACATCGGCGTCTACTTTTTTAAGACACGCTATTAACTCAGTACCAACGTTTCCTGTAGAACCGGTAACTAAAATTGTGCCTTTCATTTTCCCTATATTCATTAATTAATATTAACAGTTTATAGTTAAAGCTTCCAACCGCATTTTGGTTGGAGAGCTAGGCAAGCTCTAATCGAGCACTTCCAAATTAAAAACCAGACCAAAAAGTCTGAGTTTTAATTTGGATGGCCATCCTGTTGGCTATTATAACTAAAATCCAGAATATTGGACCTAAAAGTTCTTTATACCCAAAGCCTCATTGAACTTCATTCTATCAAACCCGGATATATTTACCACACTGCCATCATCACGTTCTACTGTACTGAATGGCACGCTCATTTGGCCACTAATCCTAACCATGTTTTGTGCTACAATGGGATTCTCGTCAACACTATATGCAGTGTAATCAATTTTCTTTTCATCCAACCAACGCTTTAACATAGTGCAATATGCACAAGTTTTGGTACTATAGACTGTTATTTTCATACTCACTCCTTATCTTATTAATATATTGAACAAGTAGCCTGTAAATATAATTCCTAGGCCAACTATCGATGCATATGTGACGATTAGCTTCGGTTTTAACACCTTCTTTAGGATAATGAACTCTGGCAACGAAAGGGCTGTCACAGCCATCATAAAGGCCAATGCTGTCCCCATAGCCATACCTTTAGCAATCAGAACTGAGACTATTGGAATAGTTCCAGCCGCATTTGAATATAGCGGGATACCAATCAGTACAGCCAAAGGCACTGCAAAGAAGTTATTTGGACCTGCGTACTTAACCAATAAGTCATTTGGAGCATAACCGTGCATTAAAGCACCTATAGCAACGCCAATTACGACATAAACCCAAACACTTTTTACAATATCAATCATATATTTTTTGGCGTACTGGGCTCTACTTTTGATTGTTAATTTATTCTCGTCAGCTTGTTTAATTTTGACTTTATAAACAAACTCTTCAACCCATTTTTCTAGCTTCAATTTGCCTATTATCCAGCCAGCGACCGTTGCGACAGTAACTCCTGAAACGATATAGATTAAAGCTATCTTCCAGCCAAACAAACCCCATAATAAGACTAGTGCGATTTCATTGACCATTGGTGCAGATATTAGGAATGAGAAGGTCACACCCAGCGGCACACCAGCTTCAACAAAACCAATAAATAATGGCACCGCCGAGCACGAACAAAAAGGCGTAACAATACCCACTAAGGCCGCCAACAAGTTGTTTACTATAGGAAACTTAGCTTTTGACAGGAACTTTTTGGTTTTTTCTGGAGGAAAGTATGACCTTATGAGTGATACTACAAAAATAATCACCGCTAACAGCAAAAGAATCTTAATAGTATCGTAAACAAAAAAGTTTACAGTATTGCCCAGTTGAGACCCTTTTGTGATATTGAATATAAAATAAACCAGCCAATCAGCGAACCACTGAAATGGAGCAAATATGTCCACTAGCACTTACCGCCGCAAGAACAGCCCTTACTAGTACTTTTCTTTCCAATTTTTTCACATATTGCATCTTTGACATCTTTTTCAGAGTTAGATTTTAATTCAACAGGCTTTCCGTCAACAACCAATACTGGGCTATAAATCAAGCCAAGTTCAACAATCTTGGTAACATCATCAGAATACTCCACCTCGGCATCAATTTTTTCGTCTTTAACGACCTTGATTACTGATTCATGTAATTTCTTACAAGTTGCACAACCTGAACCTAATACTGATATTTTCATATTTATTCTCCTAATTTTGTTAATACTTTATTTAATTTGTTAAGCGATTGTTTATTTAGCGTGTAATAGTTATTTTTGCCACAGCGACAATCATCAATCAGACCCACTTTTTTAAGTACGCATAAGTGATGGGAAACCAGGTTCTGAGATAGCTTCAACTTTTTCTCAATTTCACAAACACACAAAGATTTCTCAGACAATAATTTAATAATCTGAAAACGATTTTCCTCTGCAAGGGCTTTTAACATATCAATCATTGTTGATATGTTATCACTATTCAAAACTTTTAGTCAAGTAAAAAAGACCTCCGAAGAATTCTTTTTAAGTATAACCATATTGGAGGGCCATCGTGCTATCTATTGCAACTTCAATACAATCAAAACAACTATCTTAAAAGTTCTTCGATTGCTACTGTTATTTGTTTTCGTCTATTCGACTCACGAATATAAGACTGACCTTCAAACTCCTCACTGAGGGTTGAATGGTTTTCTATCAAATTATCACCAACGTACATTATTGCTGCTGAAGGAACATTAAAATGACTTGATACAGCGAATACTGTAGATGTTTCCATTTCAACACCAAAATATCCGTTGTTTGACCAGCCCTTTACATCCTCTGATGTCTCCCCAATCATTGCTTGACATGTAACGACTGGTCCCTCCCAAATTTTAATACCATCACCCATCCTGGATTTAATAGATTTAGTCAGTTTTTTATCTGGAAATTGCAACGGACTATCGCGATTATAAATCCGTGCTGAACTTTCTTCACCAAAACTACTTGTCGGTACTAAAAAGTCACCAGCACTCATCCCAACTTTTAATCCCCCACACGAACCAACAAATATATTCTTTTGCGAACCAAATAAACACGCCCAGTGTAAATATTCGCTTAACCAAGCACCGCCATAGCCAATCATAAACCAAAATCTTTTATCACCAATGTTTAGCTCGCGTGCAAATCTAAGAAATGGATTCGTTAGAGTTTTTAACTCATATTCTAGTCCCATTTCAGAAAGACAGGCTTTTAGGTCGCCTATTACCTTATCTTCATATAGTGTTCCGTAACTTAGTACGCCATCTATTGTATAATCCTCAGCAAACCCGAGATGTTTTTTATATTGTTCTGCCGTAAAGCTTTTGTACATACAGCAAGTATAACAAAAAAAGAGAGACATTATATCTCTGTTTTAAACATAAACAATTTGGAGGGCCAGGAGGGACTTGGTTACAATAAAATTTATTCGCAATTTTTCTCGACCCCGCCTCAGCCGGTGACGTTCATCATCCGGCTTCCGGCCTTGCGAACTGCCGACTGGCAGTTCTCACACTCGACATTCGAGGGTTCAAGTTCGTAAGACTTCCAAATAAAATAATCCATCGCAAGGATAGATTATTTATTTGGAGGGCCAGGTGGGACTTGATCACCTTTGGCGACCCCGAAACTTCATGATTGGCAAACCAGTTGCCATCAGAAGGTTTCCCTCAAACTGCCACTGGCAGTTTTCGCCCA
>JAYTVU010000026.1:0-13964 GCA_043743855.1 bacterium | reverse complement strand
CGATACGACATACCGATCATCGAGGACGGACGGATCGAACACCTCCGGCACGAAGCCGTCGTCACGAAAAGAAGGCACTGCTTCACTCTGACCGAGGATTCCACTACACCAATCCGGAGTTCATCCGCAGAGCCAGAACTTTAAACCTGACTCAGTCCATGTCCTGAAAAGGAAAATGTACTGACAATGGCCCGATGGAATCGTTCTTTGGCCACTTCAAGGATGAGGTGAAATACAAAACCTGTCAAAGCTTGGAGGAACTTAAAGATTTGACCGCTACATATATGAGCTATTACAATAATGAAAGGAGACAATGGAACTTGAACAAAATGACCCCAGTCCAGTACAAGCAACAACTACTTAAAAGAACGGCAGTCCCGGTTGCTTGAAGTGTCTACTAAACGAGGTACACATCATTATCCTCTGTCTCATTTGTCTCATTTTGTGCTCAAATCGTAAGAAAATGACACAGTCCGAATAGCCTTAAGGTGTGTATCGTTCGACTACGCTCACGACTATAGCCAAATTGTACCACTTTGTGCTACCCTCCTTCGCTTTCAGCCACGGGAGGACAAGAAACAAATCTATAAGTTCTTGAGCGAAGTGCTCTGCCAAAATAAATTCACCTGCATTCACATAGGCGAATTTATTTTAACGTGACCGCGTGAACCGAATCATGTCGACTACGTTGATTGGTTCGAATTCTGTCAAATTTTATAATTTTACATAATATAGCTGATTTTATAATATTGAGTTTACGAATATTATAAAATTAAATCGTTGGACACGTGCCCATACTATAAAGCTCATGCTATTATTAAAATATGTTAAACAAGAAAAATATTACTGAAATAATAGGATGGTATGGCACATTTGCTATATTATTAGCCTACGCATTAGTAAGTTTTAAAGTAATTCCAGTAAGTGATTACCTGTATCAGCTATTAAACCTTACGGGCGCAGTCGGCATTGTTGTGATTTCACTTTCAAAAAGGCAAAACAACCCGCAGTTTTAAATATTATTTGGGCAATTATAGTATTTGTTGCGATTGTCAGCCTGATTTTTAATAGTTGAAATATAGTATAATTACGGAAAATTTAAATATTATTAGTGTTATTATAAAATAATGAACATAATAAAAAAGCACAAAAATATAATTGCTTTTGCAGTGTCGTTACTAATCGTGTCGCTTTGCGTTGTTTGTTTTATTTTCTTTCAGTCAAAAACCTTACCAAAAAAACTTTCTCATATTGTCATAATTATGGAAGAAAACAGGGCCGAATCGTCAATTGTCGACAATCCAAAAGCCAGTTACATTAACAAGCTTATGCAAAAAGGTTCTACGGCAACTAATTACAGAGCTATTTCAAAAAATCCATACATCGCTCTGACTAGTGGGGCAGTAACAAATATCCCAAACAGTTGTAATCCAATAGATAGTAAGTGCGAGACTAATATTGCCAACATCACAGATCAAATTGAAAAATCTGGACGCACATGAAGAATGTATGCCGAAAACATGCCAACACCTTGTGCTTTTAATGATACAAAAAAGTATACGGTCAGGCATAACCCATTCATGTTTTATGCGGACATAAATGGTGATATGAAATATTGTTCGCGTCATATCGTCCCACTTAATAAACTTCAAGCCGACCTGGATAGCGATAATTTACCAAATTTTGTATTTATTAGCCCAAATATCTGTAACGATATGCACAATTGTTCGATGGCAACTGGCGACAAGTGGTTATCAAAATCCGTACCGATGATATTATCATCATCGGAATTTACAAAACAACGCTCTTTATTGGTAATAACTTGGGACGAAGGAAGTCAATCGGACAACAGGGTGCTGACTATATTCTTAGGCTCGGCTGCTAAAGAGTCATATAGTTCTAGTAAACCATATAATCATTTTTCACTTTTTCGAACAATTGAATATCTGTGGGACCTCAAACCAATAACAAATAACGACAAGCATGCATCAATTATGAAAGATATGCTGAAATAATCAGCAAAGGGTCATAGATTGCCTACTAATCCCCATCTTGGCGTCTGTCAAAATAGTTCTAACTTCGCCTACTATGGTCTGTCGAGCATAAGCGTTATGAAATAGCCTCTATGTTGTAGGTTTTTTGTTATGATAGATTTATGGAAATTAGAAAAGCAAAAAAGGAAGAGTTGGATAGGTGTGTTGAAATTGCAAGAAATCTTAGTGATTGGTTTGACTATGACGACATGATAGACATCGAGAGATCTATCCGATCTTTAGATGTATATGTTTACGTTAAAATAGAAATTATTGGATTCATAGTTATTAAAGAAAAATCAGACAAGTTGATCGAGATTGAAAACTTTGCTGTTGAACTTTCGCACCAAAATAAAGGCATAGGTACGGAACTCTTAGGCCATATTGAAAGCGAGATAGCGAAAGGAAAGATGATTGAAGTGAAAACTTTGGATAGTAGTAGCGACTACAAGCCGTACGTCCAGACTAGAGCTTTTTATGAAAAAAATGGATTTGTAAAGATTGACGTTATTGACTCATATCCAGGATGGAGTAAAGGTTGTCCTTGTGCGATTTATGTAAAAGCAAATTAGAAGCTGCGAGATTGCGTACTAGTAATTAACAAAAATAGTTCTAACTTCGTCTAAGATGCTCTGCCAAAATTGAGTCGATGTCTGAACAAGTATCGAAACGGACCGTCATAACATTAAAGTGTTAAATTAATGTTCTTGTCACGTTTAAGTTTATCAACATATTTGTTTGAATTAAAATAAATACGGGTTTATAAGATAAGTACATAACAAGGAGGTCAAAATGTTATTAACAATAGCAGCCATACTAGTTATCTTGTGGTTATTGGGATTTACATTAAATTTAGGCGGAGGTCTAATACATATACTTATAGTAATCGCTCTTATCGTCTTTATTTACGACATGATTACGAGACGTAATAGGGTATAGTATTATAATAATTTTTATTACAGGAGCAATATTATGAACGAGAATAGAGAAGTTGTAACAAAAGAATCAACAAACACACCTGCTCGGAAAGGTATTTTTCAGGCAAGCTATCTGGTTTATTATGTTTTAGGGCTACTAGAAGCATCATTATTACTACGATTAGTTTTTAAATTATTAGGCGCAAACCCAGGAAGTGGTTTCGTAGATTGGATTTATTCGATGACTGGTGTTTTGATAGCACCATTTACATCAATATTCCCCGTCGCTACGACTCATGGTGTTGTAACAACATCCGTACTTGAGCCAGCCACAATTGTCGCTATTATCGTTTACGCACTTATAGCTTGGGCAATCAGTGCACTAATAAAAACTCTTGTTGTTGGCCGAGATTAACTCTGGATTAGTAGTTGCGTAGTTCGTCATTCGTCAGCCGAAGGGTTGTTTATAGCATCTCATTTAATTCAAGAAATTGATTGAAAGGAGTGCCCGACCGCTAGCAGTAAAGACTAGTGTGGCTAGGTACTGTACCCTATTATCATTATTAAAAGGTATAGTAAAACTGTAGCAATAAAAAATGCAATACTAGAAAACAAGATACCTCGATAAAAACTCCATAACCGTAAGTATCTTACTTTCTTTTGACTAAAGTAGTAATAGGCCGAAGCTGCAACTAATATACACGTAATAATGAATAAAATTGCGCCAATGAATGTTTGTTGATAGCCTGCATCAAATGAAATACTAGAAAAGTAAACAAATACGTTAGCAGATACGATAACAGCTAACAGTATAGACCCAATTGAGTTAAACAAAAGGTCAGGTTTTGTTTTACCCCCATTAGATAATTCAATTTTTGGCTTCATAACTACTTATCACGTCACTATTTTCATTAATTTTATTACCCGCTGCACTATTCCCAATACTTAACAACTTTTCTTTAATCACAACTACATCTTTATGTATTTTAATAACTGAACTTTGGACTCTCCACTTTCGAATCGAGTTAGCCAGAATCATAATCAAAACCAGCATACTCAGAACTGCTGACGGAATAATGAAGGGCTGAATCGTGTCGAGAAGTTTATTGACAACCTCTGATTGTAGACTATTAGTAATCTCTGTGGTGTTCAACTGCAAATTGGCTTGTGCAAATGATGACAGAACATATTGAATCATTTTATTTACCTTTCGGTTTATAGTATAAGCTTATTAAAGCATAGATTATGATGTCAGTCCATTTACCCATACTGAACACAAGAAATATAAAAATGCCTCCTACACGGAGGCATTTTTACACCACTACGGATGCTAGAGTTTTATCAACCAGATAAATACACCTAGCGAAAGCATGGTAAGCGCCAAGAACAGGCCAAGACCTACTGGAGAACCCCAGCTAAACCAAGATCCCCAGGCACGCCAATGCTGCACAGGCCAACCAAAATTTTCTCGGTATTGTTTCCATTCCTCAAGTTGTTTTTGAGTTTTTTCTTTTTTAAGCTTTTGTTTTTCCGTTTCCATATAGATGCTCCTCGTTATTTGTAATTAACACATTCGACCTCATGGGTTAATGCTCTTAGAGTGATACCGCAACCTCTTTGTGCCACGAGCGTTGACAAGGTTAGCTTGGCGGATTTATTACATACTTATTTTAACATAAAAATTTTATATTATCCTCGGGGCTAAACATAGTCTGACATCTAATCCAACTGCTTATTGTAATCGTTTTTATATTACACCAAGTTATGATTTAGCAAACATATATTGTAAAATCAAGGAATGCCCAGAGCCAATAAAACAATTAAACATAAACCCTATACTCTATTATTTAGTTGCAAAAACAAACGACCATATAAGAATGAAAAAGATGCACAAAACATTGCTGAAATTCAAATGTTAGAAAACATCAATTTGGAGTTAGCCGTTTATAAATGTAGTGAATGTAATTTTTGGCATTTGACCAGACAAGGTAAGTAAACAATTTAGTAGCCTGAAAATTCTTCGGTGCGAATATTCCGTCGTTTCACACCATTGTCAATAAGTAATTTAGACATAGCTTTTACCATTTTACCAGGGCCACACAGATAGTAAATTGGGATAGACAGGTCAGGAATATATTTACGAATCATATCAGCTGTAATATGTCCTACTTCGCCAGCCCAGTTACTATCAGCAACGGTCGAGAGGGTAGGGATATATCTGAAATTGTTATTTTCTAAACTTAATTGATGTAATTCGTCATTGAATACTGCCAACTCAATTGTACGATTTGAACAAAATACAGTAATTTGTTGACTTAACCCATCATGAGTCGCTTGAGCAACCATGCTTCTAATTGGCGTAATCCCAATACCACCAGTCAAAAAAACTACAGGTTTTGATGTGTCTTTGGGCAAGATAAATTTGCCCTCGGGTCCATCAAACCTTATCTCACTGCCAATTGGCATATTTTTCATAACTCGTTTAAAAGCAGTGTCGCGCATGCGGGTAGTAAAACCAATAAAATTTTCATAAGGCGCAGAAAATAATGTAAAGCTACGCTCGCTACCTTCTTTGTCAGTCTCGGATGGATTTATCTGTATATAGTCAGCATATTGCCCAGCTTTAAATTCAAAACCAACAGGTTTTTCAAAATGGAATGCCATCGTGCCTTCGGCCACATTTTCTTTATTTATAAGTTTAGTCTTGAATACCGACATGGTTATTTTAATAGCCAACAAATATCGAAAGTGCAAAGAGTATATGGATCAATGCAAATGTAAACGATGTTATTACCATTGTAGGATGCCAGAAAAATGGTAGATGATGCTCAAAATGTTTGTAGTTTGATAGACCAATATATGCAGTAAATGAAAATGATAAAAAGGTGAGAATCCCACCATAAACAACAACCGGTAATCCTAATATCATTGTAAGAGCTATTTGATGAATCATTTTACAATAACCTTTCCAACCATAGTAGGATGGATTGAACAGTGATAACTAAATGTACCAGACGCGTCGAACTTTTGCTTAACAGTCGAACCATTCGTCTGGTTGCCGAGGTCAAATGATCCATCATCAGCAACAATGTGGTGTGTAGCTGAATCATTATTCGTCCAAGTTACTGTGTCGCCTTTATTGACCGTGACTGTTTCAGGGTTAAAGGCAAAGTTCTGAATATTTACGGTGTTGGGTGTATTAACCTTATTATTGCCGCTACCTACAGGAGCGCTAGCAGGTTGGTTTGTAATAATGAAATACCCACCTACAACTAGAATTATAACGATTACGATTCCTATGATTGTATATAATAATTTCTTACTCATCTAAACCTCCTTTTAGTTATAACTATATTATACGCTGATTTTTCTAGGTATTTTATGCAATAATAGCAAGTGATGAATAAACGAATAATCAAACAATATTTCGTTCTAATACTTTTGGTCGTAATGTTTATTACCTTGTGGATATTTATGTCTTTAATTCAAAATGAAGCTTTAGGCACATTTTCCGATACTTACAGCCCCAGGTTGGATCATATTGTGATAATAGTAGAAGAAAATAGGTCAATGTCTTCGTTAATTGGAAACCGCAACGCACCATACATTAATGAATTAGCAACAGAAGGCGCAATTGCCACAAATTATCACGCGATTTCGAAAAACCCATACATCGCTATGACAAGTGGTGCGTTAACAAATATTCCAAATAGTTGTATACCATTAAAAAGTGAGTGCCAGGCTCATGTCGCTAATATAACAGATGAAATCGAATCATCTGGCCGTAGTTGGAAGATGTATGCCGAAAGTATGCCTGCACCTTGTACTTTTAAAGATGGTAAAAAATATACCATCAGACATAATCCATTTATGTTCTATCGTAGTATTAGTAGTGACAAAATTCAGTGCTTTGGTAATATTGTGCCCTATAGCGAACTTTTGACGGATTTAAACAATCATACATTACCAGATTACGTATTTATCAGCCCAAATCTTTGTAATGATATGCACAATTGTGGAATATCGATAGGTGATAGATGGCTATCACAGAATATACCAATAATTCTAAATTCAACAGATTTTACAATGCAGCATTCACTGTTGGTTATTACTTGGGACGAAGGCAGCAAAGTTGACGATAGAGTGTTGACAATCTTTTTAGGTCCAGCCGCTAGACATGGTTACAGATCAAAAGGTAGTTATAACCATTATTCACTACTTCACACGGTTGAATATGCCTGGAAATTGAAACCTATGACTAAAAATGATAAAAACGCCAATCTGATGATTGACATGTTGAAATAACGTATTATTTTCAAGCAGAGTATAATTATAATATATAACTTTGGAGGGTAAGATGAAGTACATAAAAATTATCACCCTAAGCCTTGGTCTTGTAATCTTCTCAGGATTGGCGTTTTTTGGGGTAGCAAATGCACAAAGCTTTAAAGCTGGGGATTCAATTACTGTACCAGTAGGCACTACTGTCGACAGTATGTTATTCGCCGGTGGCAACAATCTTGACATTGCGGGCACTGTAAATGGCGATGTCTATTGCGGTGGCCAAAATATAAATATTAGCGGAACTGTGAAAGGTGACGTATTCTGCGGTGGTCAAACTATCACAATTAGTGGAACGATTGAAGGTAGTGTACGCTTGGGTGGTCAAAACGTTACTATTAGCGGCACGATAGGCAGCAGTGCCACGATTGGTGCTACTGATTTAATCCTAGATAGCAAGGGTTCAATTGGTCGTGATTTGCTTGGTGGAAGTCAAAACGTAACCATAAACGGTATCATTAGCCGAGATATGTTAGCCGGAGCTCAAAACTTAACTGTAAATGGAAAAATCGGACGTAACTTCAAAGGTGGAATGACAACTCTTACGGTTGGTTCGTCCGGTATTATTGGTGGAAATGTTGACTTCACTAGCCTTAAAGACCCAATTGTAAATAGTGGCGGACAAATTGTTGGGTCTATTAAACGAACTACACCAAAGGAACAACCAAGGGCACAAATATACGCTCCGATGGTATTCGCTTTTGGATGGTTTGTGTACGTGTTGTTTGCAACACTAATAATGGCGTTAGTACTAGTTGGTCTGTTCCCAAGAATACTTAACGAATCATCACTCAACGCTATGAAAAAACCTGGTCAAACAATTTTGGTTGGTTTAGTAGGTGCATTAGTCATCCCAATTTTGGTAGTAACATTATTCGCTACTATTGTAGGTATACCTCTTTCCATCTTATTACTTCTAGCCTGGTTTATTAGCATGATTCTGAGTGGTTTTTTCAGTGGCTATGTGGTGGGACGTGCCTTAATGCACAAATCCTATCAACCAGTTTGGAGTATGTTAGTTGGCGTAGGTATTTTGACTTTAACTTACTTCGTTCCAGTAGTTGGCTTTATAACAATGCTTGCTGCTTACTTGTTTGGACTAGGTATGGTTATGGTGCAAAGCAAGCAACTATTAGGTAAGTTTGGTAAAAAGAAAATATAACCGACATAGTTTAATTAGCTGCATAACTGTTATAATTAAGTTATAACGATTGGGGGACATTATGTCTGCAGGTGACGAAGTGCGCAAAGCGGCGCAAAAAACACGAGAGCAAGCTACACAACATCGTGCTCAAGCAGCTACAATCCGTAAATCAGCATCCGACCTTGAGCGAGTAGCTAACCAACTTGATACAGAAACATCGAATTTAGAGAGACAAGCAAACGACTCAGATGCCACTGAAAAGCGTGCTCAGAGCGCGATGGATAAATTACGACACCCATAGGTTTCAGTATTTTAATGTAAATTACCACTGGCCATAAAGTAGAACAGTGCTAGTACCGCAATTGTCATTACAATAAATGCAATTCGCACAAAGATGTTCGACACTACGCCATTTTTATATTCACCCATGATGTTTTTATTGTTGCCAACCCGAGCGATCATAAATAATAAAGGAACAGCTGCGATACCATTGAATACTGCAGTAAATATTAAAGCTTGAATAGGGTCAATACCTACAAAGTTGATTAGTAGACCAACAAGTGTGGCAACAATAATCACAATATAAAAACCAATAGCCTTGCTAAATTTACGGTACAATCCCTCTTTCCAACCAAGCGTTTCGCTAATAGCGTATGCCGATGAACCCGCTAGGGTTGGAATAGCTAATGTACCGATTCCTAGTATACCGACAGAGAAAATTATCTTGGCAATCAGGCCTGCGTTTGGAAAACCATGTACAAGTGGTTCCAAGGCCCTTGCAGCGTCTGCAGCTGTTGTTATACTAGTTACACCGTTCTTGAATAAAACCGAGGCACAAACGACTACAATGAACCAGGCGCTAACAATAGTTAATGTCATGCCGAAAAAATTATCAATCCGAATGTTTTTTAGGAAATGTTTAGATATATGTGGATCTCGTCCGGCCTCGGTTTGGCGATGATGAGCTATCTCTTCCTCGACAACTTCAGATGTGTCCCAGAAAAAACAATACGGCGAAATAGTTGTACCTAATATACCTACCAAGATGTAAATTGTCGTGGCGTTAATCGTTGGTAAAACCAAGAAAGTGTTACGAAATAACTCTAACCAATTTTGTCCAACCAAAAACGCTGTCACTGGGTATGCAAGTAACGCGACTGCCAACCATTTCAAAATCTTGGCATATTTCTTATAACTAATAAAAATGACCATCAAGACTATCAAAACAGCGTAGAATATTGCTAATACTGCATATGGTATATCAATAAATAAACGAGTTGTAGCCGACATCGCCCCAAGATCAGCACCAATATTTATTGTGTTTGCAACAACCACCAAAATGACAGACATAAAGAGTAGCTTTTTACTATAATTTTCTTTTATTACCGAAGCTAAACCTTTGCCGGTGACCGCACCAATTCGCGAGCAAGACTCTTGCACCGCCAATAACAACGGATACATAATTGGGAAAACCCATAAAAATCCATACCCAAAACCAGCACCCGCTTGCGAATAGGTTGCGATACCTGATGGATCATCGTCGGCTGCGCCGGTCACAATTCCAGGACCCAAAATACGTAAAAAACGGCTAAATCGGCTACGATGAATCATATGACGAACTATATTCTTAGTGTGAACTTCCTTCGTCAATTGAACAAATTTTCTTGTCATATATCAAAATTGGCCATGCTTATGGTTAATACTGATAGCATACTATATCTTGGCGCATATGCATATATAACAAACGTAATATTAAACCCGTATATATTTATTTTGCAACACATTTGCTATACTGTCATATATGAAATCAACTGATACCAATAAACCCCATTTGATTATTACCGTCGGTATTCCTGGGTCTGGAAAAAGCTTTTTCGCTGAACATTTCGCAGACATTTTTAAAGCTCCAATTGTAAGTTACGATCTTATTCGTAAAGAAATATTCACAAACCCGGCATTCAGTGACGACGAAGACGAAATCCTAAAAAAAGTTGCAAATCACTTTTTAGATGAAGTACTGAGGACAAAGAGAACTGTGATTTTTGAAGGTAAAACTAATTTGCGATCAGATCGACTAGCCTTGGCAAAAAAAGCGCACAATGCTGGATATGAGCCACTCTTCGTATGGGCCCAAGCTGAATCCAGTGTTGCTAAAAGACGTGCAACCAAACCAAGTGTTGAAAAACCAGCTCTGACTGAGGATGAATTTATGCAAAAGCAGAGACAATTCACAGCTCCACACCCTAATGAAAAAGCTATTGTTATTAGTGGTATGCATACCTTTGCAAGTCAACTAAAAATTGTCTTAAAACATTTGATTGAACCACGTAATACGACAGTTGAAACAAATGGTTCAATACCACCTCACGCTAGCAGAAATTATTTGATACGTTAGAAATGAGTAAATATGCCTGTAATTCAAGATAAAGAATTTGGCAAAATCACAATCAAGCGTAGTCCGAACGCAAAACAGGTCAAAGTAAGAGTCGCACCCGATGGCACGTTGCGAGCATCATTGCCGATGTATGCACCAATTTTGTTGGTAAAACACCTACTTATGACTTCAAGAGACGAATTGCGTGCTATTTTGGCTCAGGCCAAACCTGTATACCAGTTTGTTGATGGCATGCAAATTGGCAAAAGTCATAAATTAATAATTATGACATCTGATGATAAAGATTTCAGTGTCGTTAAAAAAGGCCTACAAATTATTACTAAAGTTCCAGTTGGAATGAGCATGAATAATCCTAATCTTGCCAGAAAAGTTAGAGACACGATTATTTCATCCCTTAGGCTAGAAGCTAAAAGTTATTTACCGAAAAGAATGTTATACCTAGCCGATAAATATGGTTTTAAATTCCAAAAAATTAGATTTTCACACGCTAGCGGAAGGTGGGGAAGTTGTAACACTAATGGAACGATTAGTCTAAATATTGCTTTGATGAAATTACACTTTGAATTAATTGATTACGTTATTATTCATGAGTTGTCTCATACTAAACAGATGAATCATAGCCCATCATTTTGGAAAATAGTAGCAGCAGCTGACTCAGATTACAAATTACATAAACGTGAACTTAAACAACAAAATCCATCTATTTAAAATCTATCTTGTAGTGCTATAATAACCATAAGATGTATGAGGGTGGACAGTCACACGAGCCACGTTCGGCAAAAATATTTCGCTTTGCCGGCTTATTTGTGCCGGCAATAATAATTAGTTACGGAGCCTTGATTCAATTTGGGATAGTGCGTACAGTTTATCAAATCGATAATTTTGGATTTGTAGTATTCACTTTTTGGTGGTTGTTTATAGGTTCACTACACTTTTTGTTTCCAATCACATCTAAATTAGATTGTATTTTGCGATTGACAGCCTACCATTTATTAGCCGGCTCGTTTTTGATATTCATTTCTGGTGTTTCATCACCAATTACAGTTTTTTGGCTAATACTAGCATTAGCTTCGTATGTATATTTTTCCAATGTTGGATTTTTATTTAGTCTTTTGTCGCTGATACTATTTGTGTCGTTAGACATATTACTATGGCAAAAAATTAGTACAGTATTATTACTATCGGATTTAATGACACTAGCAACCGTTTCTATTACGGGGATGGTGATTCTATATATTTCACGATTTCAGGATATTTCAAAAAAAGAACTTGCCCAAAGTCGTGCACAAGAATCTTTGCAGCGAGACAGAGTACTGACAATAGTCAACAACTTGTCCGATGCCGTAATAAGTACAGATATGGATGGCATAATAAAGGTATATAATGCCGCTTGTTTGAACTTACTAGACACAAACATCAGCTTGAATGGCAAACATATTGATGCAATCTTGCCATTATTCGACCAAGATAATAATGAAGTAAGTGTGTATAAGGAATTACAAAATACCAAAACAGTTACAAAACGTGATGATTTAGATTATGTATTTAATAAAGATGACAAGATCAGAACTGAAATAACCTTTACCCCAATTCGTAGCAGCTACAGCCGTTCTAAAAAATCTCAAACACACGACGGCTATATTATTATTATGCGCGATGTCACCAAATCAAAGAGTCTTGAAGAGGAACGCGATGAATTTATTAGTGTAGTTAGCCATGAACTGCGTACACCAATCACGATTGTCGAAGGTACACTCTCTAATCTACAAGTTATGATGAATCACCCCGATGTAACAAAGAAAATGTTAGTTGATTCGATTGGCACTGCGCATGAACAAACTTTGTTTCTAGCTGGTATGGTTAATGACCTTAGCACATTATCGCGAGCTGAACGTGGCGTTGGCGATAACGCCGAGGATATTGATATTCGTCAACTTGCAAACGAGCTACACATTAAATATGCCAACGAAGCCAAGGCAAAGAAGCTTCATTTAAATCTAGATTTATCAGCAAAACTTGGTAAAGTTCACGTAAGCAAATTATATATCGAAGAACTCCTACAAAACTTCATCACAAATGCTATTAAATATACTAAAAAGGGTAGCGTCACAATCATAGTACACGTAGTTAATGGAATAGTTACTTTTTCCGTCAAAGATACAGGTATTGGGATTAGTAAGTCAGATCAATCAAAAGTGTTTGCAAAATTCTATCGTAGTGAGGATTATCGAACTCGCGAGACTAGTGGCACAGGTCTTGGTTTATATGTGGCCGCCAAACTTGCACATAAAATGGGAACAAAAATTCAAATGACCAGTCGTTTGAATTTTGGTTCAACCTTTAGTTTTAGCCTTCCAACAGTAGAAAAATAACTTACTCCATTGACTATTTGACTGGTTTACTTTATATTGATACTTGACAGTCTGCTTTGAAGCAGACTATTTAAATTTAGGAGACAAATAGGTGGCAATAAAGGATAAAAAAGGAACGAAAATTTCACTCAAAAAATTAAATGTTCCGACTAAACCCCGGGGTAAATTCCTAAAACCGATATTTGCAGTTGGTGGATACTTCAAAGGATCATGGCAAGAACTGCGTCAAGTTCGCTGGCCAAATCGTAGGGCATCATGGGGTATGACTGCTGCCGTCCTAATGTTTACTGGAATGTTTTTAGCCCTAATTGTGGCACTAGATGCATTCTTTGGTTGGATATTTAAATTAATTATTAAGTAAGGGAAACTATGTCAAAAAATCGATACGACTCATCACGACAATGGTACGCAATCCACACTTATAGTGGGTATGAAGAAAAAGTTGCTGACAGCATTCGTCAGCGCATTAACGCCGTTGATATGGCTGATAAAATATTTGATGTTATGGTGCCAAAAGAAAAGCAGATTGAAATCAAAAATGGCAAACGAAAAGTAGTAGAGAAACGAATTTTCCAAGGATATGCTTTGGTCGAAATGAAACTAACTGACGAAACTTGGTACATTGTGCGCAACACTCCAGGTGTCACTGGCTTTGTTGGCACTGGTACCGAACCAACGCCAGTATCTGAAGCTGAAATAACTAAAATTAAGCGTCGCATGGGTGTCGAAGATCCAAAGCACAATATCGATTTCAACATTGGT
>JAYTVU010000025.1:0-11560 GCA_043743855.1 bacterium | reverse complement strand
AACACCACCAATTTGCACTAAGACTTTAAGAGGTCTTGTAGCAATTAATCGAAGTAATTTAATATGCTCTGAGGTTAATTCACCTCCCACAACAGCACGTAGGCCTCTATCTGCAACATCATATCGATACAATAATACCTCAGACAGTTTATCGCCATTGATATCATGCCAAAGGCTAAGCTCATAGCCTAATACTGCAGTATAATGCAGATAAAACCAAGTTTGAACAATCTCGAGTCGCAACGAAAGGCTGTCTAGCCCTGCTAATGTTTCTGACAATATATCATACCAATCCGGCTCATCAACCATTTCACTAGCTTTTGCGACTAATTGAATTGCAGTATACGCGAACTGCATCCTATCATAATCTTTCATAATATTACTAAAAAAGATTACCAATCTTGATGATGTTAGAATCCCTAAATCACCTTTCCCTTCGCCAATTACGACGTCGCAAATCGCAAATAATTCGATACCACCTGACAGACGACTTTTTTCTCTACGGACTCCCTTGGCCATTACACTTCGTTTACCATTGGGTGTTAGTAACTGTAAAATTCTGTCAGCCTCACCATAGTTTGTACGCCTTAATACAATTGCTTTTGTTCTAAACGATTTCATCCCAGAACACTTTTCAATGCCACGACTAAGTCGCCAGGTATCATCTTTGATTTATCTAATAGTCGTTTTATACCGTATGGCTTTAGATCCTCCAATGAAATATCGTTGGCTAAATTAGTGCAAAGGATTATAGGAATATCGCCTGTGTCACCATAAGATTGAAGTTCATGGATTAACGTAAACGCGTTACTACCTGTTAAAAGTAAGTCAAGTATTATCGCGCTTATCTCAACCTCATCAATAACGTGGATTGCGGATAATGTGTGAGGAGTAATTATTGCATTATAGCCAGCCTTGGTAATAACCCTAGAATACTGTTCCGCCAACCATGTATCATCTTCAATAATTAGTACATTCAGTGTGCTCATAATAGACTCAGCTGCGAAGAAGCCTGCAAATCAACATAAAATGTCGATCCATCACGATGACGAATAAAGCCTATCCTGCCATTCATAGCATCTGCAAACTGACTGGCAATATATAATCCAAGTCCACTACTTTGTGGCCTAGCGTGTATCATAGAATTTGTGCTTGTTAGTTTGTTGCATAGTGAATTAAGAACGTCGTTTGATAGTGCAGGACCATAATCCCTGACGCCCAAACGTACTATTTTTCCAGCGCTTCGCATACCAATCTGTATCTTTACTTGACTATCACCTTGCGTGTAATTGAGCGCATTATCACCGAAATTTAATATTATTCTACGTAATAAATCACGGTTTGCAACCAAAAGCAGTTGGTGTTTACGACGGGCCAAAACAACACCACGATTGTGTGCAGTAAATAGTGGCGTGAGTTCATTAACAATGTCCTCACATAGCTGTTGTGGATTGAGTGGTTCAAGTTTGAACATAGCATCTGACAACCGAACCGAACGAGTTAGATCACTTGTCAATCTTAAGGCTTTTTCGCTTGTCAAGCTGATTTGTCGTAACATACGTTTTCTATCGGCGATTGATAAACCGCCATCCTCAAGTGATAGTGACAACTGCCTAACTAAGGATAATGGTTCCTTCAGCTCGTGTGCTGCGGCCACAATCGACGGCAAACCATCGGCTAATGGTCCATCTAAAAATCGTTTGTGCTCCCCTTTCGCTGCACTCATATACTACTAATTGTAGCATGTATTGAACGCCTAGATGTGGTTTATTGAATGAACTTAATGGATGCAATAATCTTGTCAAAATCAGCTGCAAATGTATTTGCGTCAGTTCTAACCGTCAATGTCTTGTCCCTAATCTTGAATAGGACAGCAGACCCACGAATATCTTTCGTAAAACTACCATCAAGCCTCGTACCAATATTGTCATTAACTTTAAAACTACTTGCTTTCAGGTCACCCTTTTTAACTAAATAATCGTAACTAGAAATTGATTCGTCATAACCTTTTTCATCAATTACAACTCGCAAAGCAAATTGTTGTATTGAATTAACGGCAGGCACAGTGACAGGGTTAAGGTACGCTTCGTAAGTACCACCTTTACTAGCATCTTTATTGACATATACGCTCCAGGTCTTAGGATAATTAAATGTTACCCGACCATAATCGTCAGGGCCTACAAATTCACGGTTTGGCTCTTTTTCGCGTTCAAAAAATTTAGCCTCATCGGCATCAGCCTGAGTTTTTTTAGCAACTGAAACAGCAGTACTAACTTTGCTATCGACATTTGTTTTTTGATCGTTGTAGTTGATAAATGACCATATAGCCAAACCTGTAGTGATAACAGATAACGATAACAGACCAATTGTGGCAATCATCCAACCATCAACTAAACCACTTTCCCTTGTGTTTCTTTTATTTATCATGGCGTTATTATACTTGTGCTTGTCACGCATGTAAAGTTTATACATGTATAAACATCTAATTTTCGCTATCAAATTTTTTTTTGACTATTTGGATTTCATTTTTAAGCTCTAATAAGTCTTTTTCGATTTCGATGGCCAGTTCTTCGGCCTGCTTAAATTTATCAAGTGCCAATTCAAGCGTAAATTCATCACTATCAAACCAAGCGACTAATTCTGTGAGCTCATTTGTCTTATCTTGAATAGATTTATTTGTTGCTGACATTTTTTACCTCTGCTTTTAGTATAACTTTATTTGTTTCAATCTCAATCGTGGATCCAACCTTTATAATACCCCTAACCAACGCGTAACCCCTAGCTAGAACTGTATTTGGATCAAGTTGCAACAAAATTGACTTTATATTTGAAATTTTCGATCCATAAAAATCCAATACAAACTCGGTTTTATCCAGCATACTAAGTAATTGTGATTTAACTATAAGTTTTTGTTGATCAATTAGTTGCATGACACGTGGTAACAACGAATTGACCTGTGCACTTATAGCACGAATTATCTCCTGTTTGTCAGGAACTAGAATTTGAGCTGCGTTACTAGGAGTCGCCGCCCTAACGTCAGCGACTAAGTCGGCTAGACTCTCATCCGTCTCATGACCGACGCCCACAAGTGTCGGGATTCTACTTCCTGCAATTGCCCTAGCTAACAATTCATCATTAAACGCTGAGAGGTCATCTGCGCTCCCACCTCCACGGATAATTACTATTACATCAGAAAGAGACTCGGCTTGGTTAAAATAATCTATCGCTTTGATAATCTGATCCGGCGCACCTTTGCCCTGAACTTGGACCTGAGCAACCTCGATCTTTAAGCCGCCCCATCTGTCATTTAGAATTTTAATAAAATCGGCATAGCCGGCCGCTTGAGTGCTGCTAATTACCGAGATGTGACTTGGTAAAGTTGGCAATTGGCGTTTGCGTTCTGGCGCGAATAAACCCTCCATATCCAATTTAGCCTTTAAAAGCTCTAAGCTCTTTTTTATCGCACCTTCACCACTTGGACGAACGGATTTTACGGTCAAACTAAATTTACCCCATTGAGTCAATTTTGGCACCGCCGATACTATCACTTTCATACCGTCTTCGATTGGCACTCGAAGCTGCCAAACTGTCATAAAACAATTTATACTCCCGCCCTTATCTTTGATATCAAAGAACACAAACTTTTCTTGATTTATTTTGAATGAGCTTACCTCACCTTCAACCTCAACACTTGGATATGCATACTCCAACGTTTGATTTAGTACCGCGATAAAATCGCTAACACTAAAGATTGGTTGGTTTTTCGATTTTTCCATATTTACTAATCGTTAGTTGATAAAAAATGAAGCCGAAACCGATTGTTCCGGCAAATAAAGTAACTCGCGCTAGTAACGTACCGGCAATAGCAACTTCAGCTGGCACACCAGCCGAAACCAAAAACGCAATCATAATTGCTTCATAAACTCCCGATCCACCTGGTGTAGCTGCAAAAATGGCAACAAATGACGATATACCCAATGCCACAAACAAGGTTGCCGGGTTTACCCAGTACCCAAGTGCCAAAAAAGCTACGGCTATTAAACACATGTCCAAAACGTTCGCAATTACCGCCCACATTAGTGGCTTCAATAATATCTTGTAATCGCGTTGAATTTCTACATAATCCAAATACATGTCGTCAAAGAACTTTTTAACTTTATCGGTATTAAGCACGTTCTGCTTTCTTCCAAACGTAACAAATTTTGTAATTGCGTTTGCAAAAAGTGTAACGTATTTTGCAGCCTGCATCATGCGAGTTTTACTACTAAGGAAATATATTAATACAAAGGCGCTAAATATTGTTGCAAAAGACATGGCAACACTTATACTAATCAGCAACCTGTCGACTCCTTTATCAAGTGATAGGAATATGACAGACATCAAAATTAATGCCATAAAGCTAGCAAACATCATTACATAACGTATAATCTGCGCCATAGTTGCTCGACCAGCACTGACTCCGTCATCTCGCCCTAAAATCCAACCCAAATATGAGAACCCAGCAAAAGTTGGTACTGGTATTATATGATTAACAAAGTTGAGTTCAAGCGCAACCCTTGCCATTCTCCATTTGGTAAAATTCATTAAATCACCTTTTGAACGGAGGTACGAGAACATTACTTCACCAACCGCATAATAACTCATAAGTTGAATTGGAATTATTAATAAATATAAAGTTATATTGACGTGGCCCATTAATCCCCAGGCCTGAGTAATCTGATGCCTACCTAAATAGATGGCAAGTGCCAGCAAAACAATTGTAATAATATTTATCCAAGTACGAAATTTCATACTGTTAGAACCTCCTACTTATAATAGAAGTTACCTGTTGTATTTTTTTTGTACTAACGAGATTCATAACTTATCAATAATTATAACACTCAAATACCTTCGGGCAACGTATAATGGTGATATGATTATTGCAATTTTAGGTAGACAACCCGCCCTCGGCATTGCCGAACTAGAGAGAGTCTTTAGTGGTAAAGCCATTACCCCACTATCAAATCAGGCCGCACTGGTTGACAGTGAACGGTTTGAGGTTCAAATGTTCGGTGGTATGCCCAAAGCCGGAAAAATTATCGACGGATTGTCATCTGGCGATTGGCACAAAGTGAGTCAAAAAGTTGTTCAACATTATTTAGAGGCTTGGGAAAGATTTGAAGGCAAAATCACTCTTGGAATCAGTGCCTATGGTTTTAATATTGATGGGCGTGAGGTGCAAAAAACCGGCATCATTTTGAAACAAAAACTAAAGAAGTCCGGTGTTAGCTTGCGTCTTGTTCCGAACACTGAGGCCGAATTAAACACTGCAGTCAGCCATCACAATAAACTAGGTCTTTCGCCTAATAAAGTCGAACTTTTAATAGTGAAGTCAAACAACGGCAAGATATATATCGCCGAAAGTACCGGCGCTCAAAATATTACTGCCTATGCAAGCCGCGACCAGGGTCGTCCAAAGCGTGATGCTTTTGTTGGAATGTTACCCCCCAAACTCGCTCAAATTATGATTAATCTGGCAATTGGAAACTCTCAATTCTCAATTCTCAATCCCCAATACCCAACCATCCTGGACCCTTTTTGTGGGACTGGTGTTATTCTGCAAGAAGCGGCGCTAATGAATTACCACGTTTACGGTACGGATTTATCTGAAAAGATGATTCGTTACTCCCGAGACAACTTGAACTGGCTAGCCGACATTCATCACGTTAAGTTTGATTGGTATTTGCATGAAGGCGACGCCATGACAACCACGTGGCAACAGCCGATTGACGCGGTTGTCAGTGAAACATACCTAGGTAAGCCGTTTAGTGCCCCACCGTCACCGGCTAAGTTAGACGAGGTCAGACAAAACTGTGACCACATTGTCACAGAGTTTCTGAAAAACCTGGGCAAACAAATCAAACCAGGTACGCCGGTTTGTATCGCTATTCCAGCCTGGAACGATGGAAAAGGTCACTTTACTCACCTTCCTATTGTCAGCACAATTGCTAGATTAGGCTATAAGCCTCATGAGTTTACAAACGTTTCGCAAAACGACCTACTGTATTATCGTGAAAGCCAGATTGTCGCCAGAGAGCTACTGGTGTTGACAAAAGTTTGAAACATAAGTATTATTCAGACAACAAGTTAATTAAAACAAAAAAGGACAAATAACATGAGCCCAGAGCATGAACCAGACACAACAATTGATTCAGTTGTCGAACCAGCGAAACTAATACAACAAAGTGGCGAATTTGCTGGCGCCATTACAGACCCAAGTTTGGCAGAAATTGGCGCATCTGAAGTACAAGCCCTCAAACAAGAAAGGGAGACAGAAGTCCGAGCAAATGGACTTGAAAACGATTGGACTGATCAGAATACTGAAAATACAATCAAAACTCTTGATATGATGGCTGAAAAATCAGATAATGAAGCTGCTGAATTAGCTATGGCCACCGACCTAGCACGTAAAGCTGAACCAAAATTTGATATTGCTGATGAGCGTTCAAAGAACGAACTCGTAAAAGCTATCCAGGATAGAATGAGGCTTGAGTCACAAGAAGCCAAAAACAACCAAGTCAGAGAGGCCAACAATGCACTTATTACCATGTCTCAAAAGCTACGTGATGGCGGAACTTTGAGTGACGTACTTGGTGACGTTGCATCGGTGACCCAACCGTCAGTTGAATCAATCCCAGAAGAACTGAAGTCGTCTGAAGATACTGCCAGTCTTGAGGACGCAGCCGAACACATCGCAGCCGGTGAACCACTATCTACGGAAAGTGTACAACCCCCTGTAGATGAGTATTTTGGTTCTGGACCTGACATACTTACAGCTCATGGCTAGTATTCATCTCTTGACTCTGTCCCCTGTTTTTGATACAATCAATTAGATTTTGTTATTAATGTTCAAGGAGTAATCAATGTCACACGTCAAAGCAGGCGGAACCTCAAAAAACATCCACAATAATGCTGGTCAACGACTTGGTGTTAAACGCTTTGGCGGTCAAAAAGTTCGCACAGGCGAAGTACTAGTCCGTCAAACTGGCTCAACCAAGATTGCTGGTCCAGGATCATTCATCAGTAAAGATTATACTATTCACGCTGCAATCGACGGCGTTGTTAGTTTTGCTAAAGTTAAAAAAGGTCACTTTACCGGTAAGACTGTGCCTCGCACCCAAGTCTCGGTTCAATAATATTTAATTGAATCAGTAATCGCCATTTGATTTACGCACCCATACTAATTTTCCTCAGGTTTAACCATACCTAAATGGAATTTAACTCGTTCAACCACATCACCAATAACAACCTGTGATTTTACCAGGTAATCATCGACACCAAGTGACTCTGCTCGTTCCTTGTCTTTCGGCTGGCTAAGAGCGGTCAGCATAATAATACGAGTATCAGCCGTTTCAGGAGTGTTACGCAGAATATCCAAAACATCAAAACCACTAATTTTTGGCATCATAGCGTCAAGCAGAATCAAATCCGGCTTGTATTCAAGCGCAGCCGATAAGGCTTTTTCACCATTATTAACTTCTAGGGTATCAAATCCTTCCATCTGAAGTCGTGATTTATACACTCCAGATAGTGCGGCGTCATCTTCGACTAGTAATATCTTTTTCTTTATATCCATATTAACCTCATATTACTACAACTCGATATAAAAACACAAGCGCTACAACCCCAGTAATTTTAAGGCAGCGCTTAACTGTGGGTCGGCACCACTATCAACATCTGCTTGGGTTAAGCCAACCACGATATCAGGTTTAATACCACCATTTGTAATATTCTTTCCATTAGGAGTATACCAGCGAGCAATTGTTACTTTTAGCTGTGAACCACCCGTAAGTGATACCAGTTCTTGAACACTACCCTTGCCAAAGGTGTTTTCACCAACTAATTTTGCCACATGATAATCCTGCAAGGCTCCTGCAACGATTTCACTAGCACTAGCGCTTGAACCGTTCACTAAAACAACTGTTGGTAAACCGGCCAAGATGGCATTACTTGTTGTTCGCACTGTACTTATTACAGTTGTGCCAGTACGCTCTGTCACAACGATTTTATTATCTAGCCATAGACCCGCTACATCTTTGGCCGCACTAACATAACCACCACCGTTATCCCTCAGGTCAAGAATAATACCTTTCACACCTTGTTTTTTAAGATCCATAGCGGTTTTCCTTGCCAGGATTCCAGTATCGTCACCCACGCCACCTGCCTCAGGAACATCAAATCTAGTAATTTTAATAGTGCCAATACCTTCCGTCACACTGCTAGTAACACTTGGATTATTGACTGTCGATCTGGTAATAACATAGTCCTTAGTCACGCCACCACGTTGTATCGTGAGTTTAACTGTGGTCCCAACCTCACCCCTAATTAAAGCTACGGCCTTTTCAACCGTCCAACCACTAGTTAACTGATCATTGATATTTAGTATCGTGTCATCAGCAGCTAACCCAGCTTTGATGGCAGCATTATCGACAAGTGTTCGGATGATTGTAATTTTATTATTCTTAAGCCCTATTTCCGCACCAATCCCACCGCCTATGTTTGAGTGTAGAGTATTATCAAAGCTTGTCGTATCTTTCGGACTCATATACACCGTATATTTGTCACCTGCAGCGTCTACAAGGCCACGGTTAGCACCCTGAATCAAAAGATTGATATCCAGCTTACCATCGTACTTTGCTGCCAGGTGGTTGTATGTTTGTTGCAACGAAGTTAAATCAATATTGCCAGGATGAGCATTATAACCAAAAACTGGGCCTATAGCCGCTTCGATTTGATAATGATAAACACCCGCAACATAACCAACAGCTGCCGTAATAGCCAACAAGATAAACCAGATGCTCGATGATAAATGCTTTTTTTTGCTGTGCCTATGCTTTGACACGTGTTGAACTACTTTTACATCCTCTTCAGCCATTCGGTCCCCTATCATGAAATGAAATTTCTAATACTAATTATTATAGCGCAATCTTGGATGATTACGCTATAAGGTTATGTTTATAATTTTATTTAATATGGACGTAGTGATCAAATGCACCTGCAGGTAATATCATCTCACTATACATACCGTAGCCAGCGCCATAATTATAGTTATATTGACTTATCGTCACCATACCACCACTTGCGGCTTCAACCCAAGCAACGTGACCATGACTTTGGCCAGCCTTTCCTGGGTCCATAACCGCTATCGAGCCAGCTTGAGGCCCACCTTCTTGATAGCCAGCATCAACTGCGTTAGCCGTAAAGTTTACCGCATCACCCCATGAATAATATTTACCAGTCTCTTTGGCAATTTTCCATGCTACATAGCTGGCACATTGGCGGCAGCCGTATCCGTGGCCATCACCACCATTACTATCAGATCCTCCTGTAGATAAATATCCCCACATAGAACAGTTCGAATTATTCCAAGGATATCCACCCAGTGAACCAGAGTCTATCAATGTATAACCACCATTACTATTAAATCTACTGTTCAACAAGGCTTGTGTAGCTTTGGCTTCAGCAATAGCAGACTGGCTGTTACTAATTAGTTGCTGATAGTTTGCTTCCTGGCCCTGGGTTTTCTGTAATAATCCACTCTGTTCAGCTTCTTTTGTGGCCAATGCATCACGCTGTGTAGTCTGGTCAGCCAGAACTTTGGCAACATCTGTCTTTTGGGTATTAAGCTTAACTTTTAAATCCTTAATTTTTGTAATAGTTGAAATAAGTTCGTTCCTGACTGACGTACGATATTCTTGTTTATCCATATACTCACTGATGTTTTTACTGCTGGCAAGCATTTCTATTGGTGATATCTTGTCATCAACATACATGTTTGCGATAGTCTGCCCCAAGGCATCTTGGTTGTCTTTGATTTTTTGTTCAGTTTCAGCAATCTGAATTACTAGTTGGTCATACTTGGCTTGGCTTATATCGACTTGGGCCTGGATGGCAGCTTTTTCATTTGCGATTTGCGCTAAAGCCGATTGTAAAGTGTTAGCTTCACCATTAAGACGTGCTGTCTCGGTTTGGTACCTTGCGATGTCTTGCCTGAGAGTATTGATTTTATCATCATATTGGTCTGCTGATACTTTTTGAGTCATCTTAAGTGGCACAGCAATCACAATCAACACACTCAAAAACACTAGCGCAAACTTAGTTGGTGAAAAGATTGAAGCTGGTGTGGCGGTACGCAGTTTCATAGTAAAAAACATTGTACCATAAGCATAACGAATATGTCAACCTTAACCACCACTATAACTTCAGATAACGACGCGTTGCTAGTATTGATGATATAATTCCGATAACTGCGCCCACTAATATCATGGCGAGAAGTACAAAGACGAAATAGACGGTAACAAGATCAATAGTTGGTTGAATATTTATCTGATAACTTAGTAAGGTTTTCGCTGATCCAAACAGTGCCCATATCCCAATGCCAGTCGCGATACAAGCTGCAATAACACCGTATATTATAGCTTCGACCAAGAATGGCCCCCGAATGAACGATTGGTCTGCACCAATTAATTTCATCATTTGAATTTCTTCGCGCCGATTAAATATCGCCATTCGAATAGTGTTAAAGATTATAAGCGATGAAATTACTACAAATACCACACCGGCGGCAATACCAACACCTTGGGCAAAATTAACAGCTCGACCTATCGACTGAATTGTATTTCGCCTCTCGCCTGCAAATGAAGGCTTATAGTCGGGATTTAAATGACTTTTAAGTACTTTGTTTTCGGAAACAAACTTTTCTAGTTGTGATGTATCGTTAATTTTACGCACGACAACACGAAGTATCGCTGGATTCTTGTTAGTTGCCTCGTTTAGGGCCATTAGGGCGGCTTTGTCGGTTTTGTTATCTTGTGCAAACTGATCACGCGCGCATGATGCACTACAGTATTTCACAGATACGACTGATGAAAGTTTCATAACCTCAGCCCTAAGTTGCTGGCCTATTTGATCGGTTGTATCTGTTTTGAGGTAAATCGACATATCTACTTTGCTTTGCAAGCTAGTAACTGTATCATTTAGGATATTCTGCGTAACAAAAGCTGTAAAAATAATTATAAGTGTAATCGTCATAACGGCAGTGGCTGCGACGGAAAGCCATGAATTTCTAACAAAGCTATCTGTCCCGTAACGGATTACGCGCCAAAAAGTTAGCATCCTACGACGACTACGTTTTTGGCTAGATAACGTTCTTGAACTAATTTTTTTCTTGGCGTTCATTGCCTATAGCTTCCTACTGCCTGATCGCCAGAAATTTTTCCATGTTCGAGCGTGATAACACGTCGTTTAAGTTTATTCACAATCTCGGCATTATGTGTCGTCAGCAGAACAGTTGTCCCATATTTGTTAATCTTCTCTAATAATCTAATTATGTCCCAACTGTGGCGAGGATCTAGATTTCCGGTCGGCTCATCAGCAATTAATATTTTAGGCTGTCTGACAACTGCCCTAGCAATCGCGACACGCTGACGTTCACCACCTGACAATTGGTGAGGAAATTGTTTTTCTTTACCACTTAGCCCTACTAGTTCAATCACCTTTGGAACCGTACTTTTTATCTCAC